>DASYXT010000102.1:0-48980 GCA_035934555.1 Verrucomicrobiia bacterium
ACAGACGAAATGACAGGTTCGAGTAACGCGTTGCAAAACCCGTTTCTCGGCAGTGGTGAGTCAACCCCGAAGAAACGAAGAATTTAAGATCGGGAAACGGAAACTTTTTTACCGGTTGACACCCGCCCTAATGGGTGACCCCTTTCTGGCCACTGACGATTCTCTGCATAGACGTACTCAAAATAGGCGTTGAACCCAGGCAGCGGGAACGGTTACTCTCCTGCCGTTAGCCACTGTTATGAGAACCTTCAGTTCTGTTTCGCGTCTCCTTTTTCCGTCCTGCCCAACTTTGGCCTTGCTGTCGCTGTGCGGGTTGCAGGCCGGCCTGGCTCAGGTCGCCGTGCTGACGCAGCACAATGACAACGGCCGTAGCGGGATGAATTTGAACGAGACGTTGTTGAACGCCGCCAATGTGAACACCAATCAGTTTGGGCTGCTCTACACGCTGCCCGTCGATGACCAGGTGTATGCGCAGCCGCTGATCATGACCAATGTATCCATCCCGGGGCAAGGGACCCACAATTTGCTGCTGGTGGCGACGGTCAACGATACGGTTTATGCCTTTGACGCCGATAATCCGGCGGTGACCTCGCCTTATTGGACCAATAGTTTCATTAACCCGCCGAACATCGTGCCCCCGCGCAATACCGACATGGCCGGCGCCTGCGGCGGCCATTATGTCGATTTTTCAGGCAATATGGGAATTGTGGGCACCCCGGTCATTGACCCCACCTCGGCCACTATGTTTCTGGTCGTGCGCACCAAGGAATACGGCACGAACTATGTTCAGCGGTTGCACGCACTGGACTTAATCACCGGCCAGGACCGCCCCGACAGCCCGGTGATCATTGCCACGACTAACGGCGTGGCTTTTGATCCCTACAAACAAAACCAGCGTCCCGCTTTATTGCTGGCCAACGGTTACGTGTATATCACCTGGTCATCGCACTGTGATTGGACCCCGTATCATGGCTGGGTCATCGGCTATAGCAGTTCGAATCTGGGGTTGCCGCCGCTTTCCTTCAATGCCTCGCCCAGCGGCTCGCAAGCCGGCGTGTGGATGAGCAACCAAGGCCCCCTGGCCGATACCAACGGCAACATTTATCTGACTACCGGCAACGGCACGTTCGACGGAGTGGACAACTTCGGTGAAAGTTTCCTCAAACTCACTCCCTCCGGCAATGCGCTGGCGCGGACCAGTTGGTTCACGCCCTACAATTATAGCAGCTTAAACGGTTCGGACCTGGACCTGGGATGCGGCGGGTTGCTGCTGATTCCGGGGACCGCATTATTATTCGGAGGAGGCAAGGCCGGTGTGCTGTATCTGGTCAACAAAGACAATATGGGCGGGCTCAGCGGGACCACCGCTGATACCAATATCGTTCAGAGCTGGTCGGTGGGGTCGCACTCCTTTCACGGCGGTCCAGTCTGGTGGGACACCGCCGCGGGCTCATTTGCCTACGTCTGGGCGGCCTCCAGCGACCATTTGCGCCAGTACCAGTTCAGTCGCGTTCTGGGCAAATTCGCATCCACCACCGGCGGCAGCGGCCAACCGGGCGGCATCCTGGCCCTGTCGGCCAACGGCTCCAATGCCCCCAGCGGGATTGTGTGGGCCGCAATTAATACTTCAGCCAATGCCAATCAGGCGGTGGTGGCGGGCACTTTGCACGCCTATTCCGCAGTCAATGTGGCCACCGAGCTGTGGAACTCCGACCTGATTGCCTCGCGGGATACTCTTGGAACCTTTGCCAAATTCGTCCCGCCCACCATCGCCAACGGAAAGGTCTATATGGCCACCTTTTCCAATCGCGTCAACGTTTACGGCATCCTTCCGTTCCCCACGCTTTCGGTAACGCGGGCCGGCGATATCGTCACCCTCACCTGGCCCACCAACCCTGGCAGCGGCTACACGCTCCAGTACAGTTCAAATCTCACCCCGACTGGATGGACGAATTATCCGGGCATTCCCACTGTCGTTGGCAACCATTTCCTCGTTACCGTCGCGGGGTCTGGCGCAGCCCGGTTTTATCGGCTCAAGCGCTGAGGGTGGTGGAGACTCCCGGCGTCAATCTGCGCTCAGCCCTCGCCTCGGCCGACTCGCGAATACCTTATATCGGCCATTAAATCGCTTCGTATACGTCCCCAACAGCCATTTCATGCCAGCGACCTTGCTGGGCCATAAAGGAAAAGGGGTCGCCCATTAGGGCGGGTGCCCTTTCTGTTTGGCTCTGCGTGAAAAGCAGATCCAACAGAACTACCGCCCCATTATGGCGGTGCACAAGTGGTTCGCGCGCCGACCGGGCCCCTGTTTCGCGCGCTCTTGATTTCCGAGTTCCATAGCGGTCATCTCCGCGATGAGTTCTATCACGGCCAGGCACTTACCCGAGGACGCCGGGGGCATCATCCCCGCCATTGCCGTTTGCTTCGGCCTTGACCTTCAGCCCGTCCTCGGGCCGATTCTGACCTGTGGCTCCAACCTATGTGCGTTCAACGGCTTATAACAGACTCGCGACACGTAAAAGCCATCCCATGAGCTTTCGCCAACGGTCGCAGCTTCAACCGTGGACCTCCTTCCGTTTTCTTTTTGGGCGTTTTCCGATTCGAAACTACTGCACTACCGGCTGTCCTTGGCAAAATGTTCACCTACCAAAAAGCTTGGGAACGCATTCGTTGGTCAGCTCTGCTAAACGTGCTGGAGCTTCCAAAGGAATGAAGTGCCCGGATGGCAGCGAAACTGTTTGAACATTGTTCAGAAATGGCAGCATGTTCTCGCGCTGGTAGAGTTGCCCATAAACAGGGTCGCTTTGGCCTAACACGAGCAAAGTTGGGAGTTCAGTTCGATCAACTATGGGTTCAATTGAAGTCCACAAGGTCATTTCTGCCGTTGCTTCGAGCACGAACACTGGCGTTGAGGCGATGGTGGCGCAACAGGCCGCTATCATGGCGTCCGTCGCTCTTGGGCCAAACCAAGCTCCGAAAATATCTCGATTCTTCTGCTCGTCATCGGCCGCGCGACAGATCTTCAACCCCGCTTCTCTCTCAATCGGAACCAAGCCTGGCCCGACAGGTGCAACGAGAACTTGCGCGGGAATTCGCTGCGGATGTCGCGCCGCCAGGTGGCACGCCAATTTCCCGCCCATGCTAAAACCTACCGACACGAATTGCGTCACCTGTTCCTGGTCCGCCACAGCGAACACGTCCTGATCAAAATTCATCCAGGTAAATCCAGTCGGGGGCCGCTCGGATTGGCCATGGCCGCGTATGTCCAAAGTGATTGCTCGAAATCGCGCGGGGTCTAAATGCGACAGGACCGCATCCCACGTCCTGGCGTTCCCACCCCAGCCGTGGAGAAAGATCAACGGAAACGGACCTGTCCCTTGTACGTCGTAGTGAATCCCCGTCCCATCAGCGCTCGTGGCAAAAGGCATGGCTGAGTCACTCAAATCCGACGCAAGTCCCATCCCAAACGCTGCGCCGCGGCTCGATTGTCAACGCCAACCTTGGCGAATAAGTGCTCAACGTGTTTGTGAACGGTGCGAGGACTGACGCCCAGCAGGACCGCGATCTCGCGGTCCGCCTTCGCCTCCGAAATCCAGTAGAGGATCTCTCCCTCGCGTCGAGTCAATCCCAGCGAGTTTGCCACTGCACCCGCAATTGCAGCCCGCTCGCGGTCGAGCACGATCAAGAACTTGCCTAAACTGGTCCTTATAAAGCGGGCAGTCAGTTGTTGCTCGGGACCCGCGGCCAAATGCGTTTCAAAAAAGGATTTCTTACTCTGGCTTTGTTCGAAAGCAGATACTCGGGCCGCAAAAGGTGGTGGCAAACGCATTCCCGATTTGATGCTCCCGGGAAACAGTTCCAGCAGCCATTCGCGCGCGAGCGCGGTGAGCCACACGATTCGACCTCCGCGATCGGCGAAAATAATTGCACGCTCGATGGCCGCCAGCCCCTTGCCGATCTCTCCAATGTCCGCCGACAGTTCCGCTCGCGCTCGCGCATTTTGATATGCTTGGCTGATATGGGGTGAGAGAAAGGATATTACTGCCTGGTCGCGATCGGAGAAGCCCCGTTCTCGGCGATTGAGTGCAATCAGGACTCCAGTATTCTCAAGCGCGAAAACCATCTGATTGGTCACGCCGATGCAACCGTAGTACTCGCGAAATACTGCCGTTTCCTTGAATTGCCGAAAGCTGGTCACATCTACAATCCTGCGCGGTTCCGTGCTGTGAATGAATTTGGCGAGTGGATGAGTGTTAAAATGGGCCGCTAATTGCGGGATCAAAAGTTCCGCATCGGGGCGTTCCGGAAGAAATTTCACCAAGAGCTTGCGCGGTTGGAGGGTGAGTTGGTTGTAAGTGATGTGCTCCACCGACACGAGTCGGGATACCGTTGCGAGCGCCCGTTCGGGAAAAGCTTCGAGACAAAAATCGGCATACAGCGCGCGAACGGCTTCGGAACACACCCCCAAATCCCGAGATGACAGTCGTATCATGCTGATCGCTACGTTCTAACAGTACACAGACCTCGTACGGATACGACCCACGCGGCTGCCCAATTTTATCACATGGTAGAAAATACGCAAGATTGCGTACAGACGGATTTGGTGAGCGGGAGAATCATTTCAGGCGTGAAACCGATCCGAACAGACACCCGTCCGGCTTTCATTCAAGCGTCCATGCTCGGCCGTGCCCTGCCGATGAGCAGGAGACCGCGTCCAGTTTCGGGTCCGCCCTTTCGCAAGGGCGCGTATCGGGTGATGGCCGTTGTTGTTCCGACATTGCTCTTGCTTACAGTCGCTCGCGCCTATGGCCAGTACAGCGTCGTCCGAGCATTCAGGCATAGTAATGCCGAAGCCAATACGCCGTATGGCTCGCTGGTCGCATCGGGCACACGGCTCTACGGAATGGGGTGCTACGGCGGAATCAACGGCTCAGGAGCGATCTTCAGCATCAGCGCCGACGGGACCGGCTACGCGACTCTGCGTTCCTTTAGTGGCGGGGTGAATGACGGAGCAAACCCCAATGGTGACCTGCTGCCCGTCGGGTCGGTTTATTATGGTGTGGCCCAGGGGGGAGGGGCACATGGGGACGGAGTTGTTTTTGAGGTTAACAGCGATGGAACCGGTTTTGCGCTGCTGCACTCCTTCGGCGGCGGCGATGACGGTGCTTTTCCTCAGGGGTCGTTAGTCATATCGGGAACAAACCTGTACGGCGTAACCTACAGTGGCGGGACGAACGCCGGCGGAACGATTTTCAGGATCAGTCTGTCGCCCACCGTTGAATATTCTGTGTTGTATGACTTCCCGGCAGGGAGCCATCCCAAAGGATCCCTGGCGATAGCTGGGACCGTCCTGGTCGGGTCAACCTCGGCTGGGGGAACCGCGGGACAGGGGACGATCTTCAGAATCAATTCGGATGGCTCGGGGTACACGGATCTGCGCGATTTTGGCGGCTACCCCAACGACGGAGCCACCCCGACCGCACCGCTTACCGTGATCGGCGCGTCGCTTTTCGGGACCACCGCTCAAGGGGGCGTTAACAATGATGGAATTCTCTTCCAAATCGGCACCAACGGCAGCGGATATACGATTTTGCGGAACTCGGGAATGGGAGCCTGGGGTGACGGTCTGACGCTGCAGGGCGCCAACCTATACGGCATGATTGAGACGAGCAGTGCCTACGGGTACGGTGCCATTTTCACTTTGGGCACAAACGGAACCGGCTTTGAAGTGCTGCGGCCGTTTAACGGACCTATGGGGGCGCCTTTCGACGGGCTTTATCCCGCCGGAAATCTGACAATTCTGAACGGACAGCTTTATGGTCTGACCTCGGCGGGAGGAACCGGAAACGTCGGCACCTTGTTCACCATCAGCACGAACGGTGTGGGCTATTCCACGCTGCACAGCTTTGACCCGGGAGCGAGCGACGGCAGAATGCCTCAGGCCTCTTTGACTCTCTCGGGCTCAAATCTCTTCGGCACCGCCCTGCTCGGTGGCACCAATAACCTCGGGGTGGTCTTCGAAATCGGCACCAATGGGAGCGGTTATTCCGTATTGCATTCCTTCTCGGGCGGAACGTCTGACGGAGCCAATCCTTCGGGGACTCTGACGTTTTCCGGCCCAACCCTGTTCGGCACGACTCGCGACTGGTTCGGCATGGTCTTTAGTATGAAGGACGATGGCACCGGGTACCGACTTCTTCAGCAAGCCAGCTTCGCCGCCAATTACGATGTGGGAGCCGTTACCCAGGTGGGCTCGAACCTTTTTGGCACGACTGAATCGGGTGGAACGGCCAATGCTGGCGTCGTGTACAGCCTGAACACCGACGGCACCGGGTTTCAGGTCCTGCACAACTTTCAAGGCGGAAGTGCCGATGGCGGCCTGCCTGGAGACTTGACAAGCATCGGCTCGACTCTTTTTGGGCTGACGGCTGCCGGCGGCGGCACGAATAACCAGGGCGTTCTTTTCAAGGTCAACACCGATGGCACGGGCTACGCCGTTCTTCACACCTTTGGCGCCGCTGGCGATGGCGCCAATAATTTAGGCACTCCCGGCGCTCCAATAGTTCTCGAAGGCAGACTTCTCGGCCTCTGCCCCGCGGGAGGCGCTTTCGGAGACGGCGTCCTTTTCAGCGTAAACACCGACGGGAGTAACTATGCGATCCTCCACAGTTTCAAGGGCCTAGACGGCTGGAGGCCGGTGGGCTCCCTGACGCGTGTCGGTCCAGTTCTTTACGGTGTCACGGCCGCCGGAGGCACCTACGGCTTCGGCACCATCTTCGGTCTTGGCACCAATGGCATGGAATTCACCGTCATCCACCACTTTTCGGGCGGTACCGCCGATGGCGCGGGGCCCCAGGGCTCGCTGGCGGTGGCGGGCTCGAGTTTGTATGGGATGACCCAGTCCGGCGGCCCCGATGGAGCCGGGGTGATTTTCGCATTCACCCTTGCTCCACCTTCGCTTGCCATTGATGTTTCGGGAACGAACGCGGTTTTGAGCTGGCCTGCGGCAGCCGCGGGTTACTCGCTGCAAACTTCCAGCACTCTGATCCCGCCGATCAACTGGAGCGCAGTCTCTGCACCGCTAACCAATCTCGACGGGCGGTGGACGGCCACCATTGGCCTATCGGGGGCGCAACGCTTCTTCAGGTTGAGTCAATAAATCGGCCAAGGCGTTTCCGCTGGTTCAAGCTTCTCACTGTGCCAAATGAGCGTTCCCGTGAAGTTCCTTCCACCTTTTTCCAGCTCTGGAAACCCGATGGCTCGGGCTTTTCCCCAACAATCCAACACCCCACATCGCATGAGAAGAATAACGATTGCTGCGCCCTGCTTCCTCGCGCTGGTGACTCCGGCTTTATTGACCCTGGGCACGGAGGCACAAATCATTCAAAATTCCAGTTTCGAGACGCCGTTAGTCGGTCTGGCTAATAACTTTTGGAGCTTTCAATACAATCCGACGGGCGCCGTGTGGACCTTTAGCTGCAACGCTGGCATTGCCGCTAACGGCAGCGGCATGATGTATTATGCCCCTCACCCAATCTGTCCCGACGGGAACCAATTCGCGTTCCTGCAAGGCTCAGGAGGTATCGGTGGCTCAATCTCTCAGGTTTTCTCGAATTCTATGCCAGGCACGTTTGCATTCAGTTTTTTTGCGTCGCAGCGAGAAAGCGTTGGAGCATCGTTCGAATCGCAAGAACAGACAATTACTGTGCTGGTCGATGGCATAAGTGTAGGTTCATTTACACCTGCTGATACCAACTGGTATTCCTTTCAGACGACTCCAATCCCGCTCGTTCCAGGAAATCACTTCCTGACTTTTACAAATCTACCTGTTGCTGGGGATGCCACCGCGTTCGTGGATTCAATCGGGGTGAGCCAATTCACGAATTCAGCGTATATTGCGTTTAGCGGCTCAATTCAGACTTGGATCGTTCCTCAAGCCGGCCTCTACCAGATCACCGCGTTCGGGGCGCAGGGCGGCAACTCCGCGAGCGACTACGGTGCTATGTTGGGCGGCCTGGGTGCCGAGGTCAGCGGCGAGTTTAATCTGACCGCGGGAGAGGTTCTCAACATTGTTGTCGGTGGCCAGGGCAATAACGGCGCCGCTTGGGACCCTAACACGTACAGTTGCGGCGCGGGCGGCGGCGGGGGTGGTACCTTCGTTTATGGGTCGACTGAGTTATTGGAGGTCGCCGGCGGTGGTGGAGGCGGTGGTCAACATGACGGCGGAGTGCCGGGCCCTGCCTCTGCGACAGGCACATCCGGCGATTGGACCGGGGGGGGGCGGCGGGAGCCCCGGTTTCGGCGGGCAAGGGGGCCAAGCCCAGTACATTTGGTGGGGGGGTACCTTTGTCGGGACAGTCGATCAAGCGGGCAATGGCGGAGGGGGCGCAGGTTGGTTTAGTGCTGGTGGTAATGGCGCCCTCACACAGATCCCTGTATCCCCCGGTGGTAGCTGGAACGGACTTGGGGGGGGAACTTCAGGTAATTTCGCCGCCGGAGGAGTCCTGGCTGGCGACGGTGGCGCCGGGGGTTTTGGCAGCGGTGGCGGCGGTGGCGCTTGGGGCGGTGGCGGTGGCGGCGGCTACGGGGGTGGCGGCGGGGGTGGCTTCGGCGGCGGTGGAGGCGGCGGTTCAGTGGACCTGGGGGCAGACTCAGTTCTCGAATCAGGCGTAAACGCTGGCAATGGCTTCGTTACGATCGCCCCTCTCTTCTTCGGCCCATATCCGCCTACAATTACCACTGAGCCCCTGGATGTTGTTGCCCCCGCACGGACTTCGGTTTTTTTCACTGTGGCAGCCTCCGGCGAGCCGGCGCCAACATACCAGTGGCTGTTCAACGGAACGAACCTCATGAACGGCGGTCAGCATTCCGGGGTGACCGGCAGCGTGCTGACCATCAATGGCGTGGGTGCGGCGAACGCCGGGGGCTATACCGTAGTGATTAGCAACGTCTATGGGTCGGTAACCAGCCGCGTGGCCACGCTGACCATCGGCGGCGGGTTCAATCCAATCTACAGCTTCACTGGCGCCGATGGAGATGGGGCCAATCCGTATGCTGCGCTGGTGGAAGTCGACGGCACGCTGTATGGCACGACCGCTTATGGGGGGAGCAGCAGCAATGGAACGGTGTTCAAGCTAGAAGCCAACGGTGCCGGCTACAAAGTTCTCTACAGCTTCAGAGGCGAGGACAGCGATGGCGGGCATCCATGGGCGGCGCTGACAGGAGGCAGAGAAGGCGCATTGTATGGCACCACCTCCTACGGTGGCACCAGTAATTATGGGACGATTTTCAAGCTGCATACCGATGGCAGTGGGTATGCCGTGCTCCACAGTTTCGGGATTACCCACGGGGATGGCGCCTATCCTGTGGCGGGGCTGACGCTGGGCAGCGACGGGGCCTTGTATGGCACGACATTCAGCGGGAGCGGGGTCGCTACCAATGGAACCGTATTTAAGCTGAACGCCGACGGTAGCGGTTATTCGGTGCTGCATACATTTATTGGCGCCAACGGTGACGGCGCCAATCCGTATGCCGCGCTGGTGCAAGGCAGCGATGGCGCGTTGTATGGCACGACATACACGGGTGGCAGTCATAACTTCGGTACGCTGTTCAAGCTCAATGTTGATGGCGCTGGTTATTCAGTGCTTTACGGGTTCGCGGGCACAAATGGCGACGGGGCGAATCCTTCGGCAGGCCTCTTGCAGGGCAGCGACGGCGCTTTGTACGGAACGACTTACCTGGGTGGGACATACAGCCAGGGCACCGCGTTCAGGGTTAATCCGGACGGCAGCGGTTACACCGTGCTACACCACTTCTTCTTCGGCGATGGCCAAGAGCCATGGGCGGGCCTCGTACAGGGCAGCGATGGTGCCCTCTACGGTGCGACGGCTTACGGCGGGACCAACAATCACGGAGCCCTCTTTCGACTTTATATCGATGGCAGCGGTTACAGCGTGTTCCACAGCTTTAGCAGCGGAACGACAGAAGGGACGATTCCAATTGCAGCACTGCTTCTAGCGCAGAACGGCTTGCTATATGGGACGACCGAGTATGGGGGTCCTCAAGCCGATGGAAGTATCTTCTGGGTTGCGCCGCCACTGTTCATCGACATTCAGCCCACGAGCGTAACCACCGGCGCGGGCACACCGGTTGCGTTTACGGTTCAGACGAGTGGTTACGGTCCGGTGACATATCAGTGGCAGTTTAACTCTACGAATATTCCGGGCGCCACGAGTGCATCGCTTGGGATTAATCACGTCCAAGCCGGCGATGCGGGATATTACGACGTGGTAGTCACGAATGCTTACGGAGCGATCACAAGTTCCGTCGTCACGCTGAGCGTCACCGGAGTACCGCCTTTGTTCATCAGCACCGGCGGCGGCAATCAATACACGAAAGGAGAATTCCGCGTTGCCGTATCGGGATTAACGGGTCAGGGCTCGATTGTGGTTGAAGCCTCGACAAATCTCGATCAATGGGCGCCGCTGTTCACCAATCCAGCAGCGTTCGGCAATTTCCAGTTTGTCGACCCGGCTGCATCCAACTATGCGACGCGGTATTACCGGGCGCGCGTTCTGTCGCCTTAGGTCACTGAGAAGCGGGCATCCGATGCAGGCTCGATTTTTCGCCGTGCCAGATAGAAGATTATGGCGTCGCCGAGCACAAAACCGGCCGGAGCGGAAGGTATTCGCGAGCTTTTCAGTTGTGCTGAAGTGAGTAGCGGGGACGCTTGGGAATTCACGATATGAATCTATGAGACCACAAACAACCGCCTCGGCTTTCGGGACCTTGCCTGGGAAAACGCTTATTGTACTGGGGTGCTTGCTGACCCTGCAGAGCATGACCGGAATCAGCGCCGAGACCACGTTTACTCTCCTGGCGTCGTTTACGGGAACCAATGGCCTCGCGCCTGGTTCGGTGCCAGAATCGAGATTGTTGCTGGCCTGTGACGGCAATTTCTACGGAACGACGATGTCGGGTGGCGCGAGCAACCTCGGCACAGTTTTCAGAATAAATCCCAATGGAACCTTTTCGGTCCTAACGAGCTTAACGGCATTGACAGGATACGAACCCCAATCCGGTCTGATTGAGGGAGTTGACGGACAGTTGTACGGAACTACCGGCTGGGGCGGCGCGAACGGCGCCGGCACAGCTTTTCGAATGACGACTAATGGCCAATTGGCCGCTTTCGCCGCGTTGGACTGGACCAACGGTGCCACACCTAACGGCGTAATTCAGGTGCACGACAAAACTCTTTACGGCACCGCCTGGCAAGGCGGTACCAACGGATACGGCCAGTTTGGCACCGTATTCAGACTGACTACGAATGGCAATCTCGCAGCGATATACTGTTTTGGCACCAGGACCAACGCCGACGGCGTCTCACTAGACGGCCAAGGTCCTCAGGCCCCTCTCGTCGAGGCCAGCGATGGCGCTCTGTACGGAACCACAACGGCAGGCGGGACCAACGGCGGTTTTGGCACCGTCTTTCGCATAACCACAAACGGCAGTTTTACCAGCCTCGCGTCGTTAGCGGGCACCAATGGCGCGAACCCAGTAGGTGCGCTCCTCGAAGCCTCTGACGGCAGTCTCGTTGGGACCACCTCCGGTGGAGGCATCGGTTTCAATGGCTCGGCCTACTCAGGAAACGGCACGATTTTCAAAGTAACCAAATCCGGCTTTCTCACGACTCTGCACTTTTTCAATGGCTATCCAACCGACGGCGCAGTGCCCGAATTTGTGGAGCTTACTCCGGGCACGGACGGCGCCTGGTACGGCACGACGTTTTATGGCGGCGCCGGCGGCAGCGGGATGGTGTTTCGTATGACCCGCGCAGGCGCGGTTGATATCGTTTACTCGTTCACTCGCGAAGATCAATCCGGCACCAATGCCGACGGCGGCATGCCTTGGGCGGGGCTAATTCAAGCAGGTAATGGCAATCTCTATGGCGTTGCGGGATCTGGCGGCGCTTATGGCTTCGGAACCGTCTATTGTCTTAGCAACGCGGCATTCGCGCAGCCGTTTATTCAAACGATAAGCCACACAAACACCACGACACTCCTGGCGTGGACTCCGTTGCCAGACCGTGCTTATCAACTCCAATACAAATCCAACTTTGACGACTCCGCCTGGATGAATGTTGGTTTGGCCGTAACAGAAACCAACCGCAGCGCCATCTCGATCGATTCCACAGCGGCTGGCTTAAGTCGCATTTACCGGCTACATCTGCTTCCGCAAAACTAACGGTAAAAAGATAAAAAGGGTCAAGCCTCGACCTTGCAGAAAAGTAAAAGGGTCAAGAGTATCAGAGTTGATTCAAGCGAATTTTTGAAAATTGTTTTGGAGGCAGAGCAGTGGCGTGGCCGTGGGGCGCACAGCTTGACGATTTTTGATGGGGCGATTTTGGGCGGATGGAGAGGAGGGAAAGGAACGGAGCACTTTGGGCCTGTGGTGGCAGGAGAGCCGGCTCCCGACTGCGGGCTGGTTTACGGACATCACGCCGAGAGCCTGCGCCGGTATTTGCCCGAGCAGATGTCAGCGGTCAGTCAAAACCAGCCATGAAGGGTCGATTCAAAACCAGCCACTTTGAGGGAAGCATTGCGCATACGGCAGCCTGGGCTGCTCCTGTGCGCGATGAACGAACTCAACGTGAACTTGCAGCATTCGATAGTGACTTTGGCAGGCAATGGCTGGTCCAACCGGCGCATTGCCCGTGAACTGGGCATTAACCGGGAGACAGTAGGAAAGTAGCTTTTACTGGCGCGGCCAAAACCGGCCATTTCGACCTCCGGCTCTGAACCACCGCCGGATTCAAAACCAGCCATTTCGACCTCCGGTCAACCGCTGGTCGCCAGAGTCTTTGGCTGCCGCATTCAACTCAGGTCGAGGCTGCGGTGGCGGTGGGCCTAAGCGCCCAACCCATTTATCAGGACTTGGTTTCTGAGCACGCTTTCACGGGCAGTTATCAAGCCGTCAAACGATTCGTGCGGCATTTGCGGGAGACCCAGCCGATTTTTTTTGTGCGGATGGAGGTCGAGGCGGGAGCCGAGGCCCAGGTGGATTTCGGACAAGGGGCTTGGGTCGTGGTGGGTGGCAAGCGCAAGCCGCCGCACTACTTCCGGGCCGTCTTGAGCCACTCACGCAAGGGCTATATCGGCACCGAGCGGACTTGGTTGGCACTAATGCGGCGTGGGTTCGATTCCCATCACCCGCTCCAACCTCCCTGATTTTTTCGGGGCCAAGGCAGAAGTGTAAGCTCGTCTGCAATTTTCGTCTTCACTGTCAAAGAGGCCGGTAGCGACACAGCACCCTGGATTCAAAACGAAAGGTGCATGGTTCAACAAGATTTGAATCCGTCTATATCTTTGAAATCAACGATATGCTTTGTGCCGCTGGCCAATGTGAGTTCCGCCCCGATGACCGAGCCAGAGGGTGTGATGTCCATCAGCTTGATCTCCCGGAGGGGTGAAAGTTCCTCCACGCTCCACGCGCTGTCGTCCGTCTTGTGCAGCATCACGCAGATCATCAATTCCATGGCGGGATTTTTTGCCGTGCGCTTGCGATAGGCGCCCAGCACCGTGCTTTCGGCGGCTTCGGCACTGAATCCGCGATGCACCTGCGCGTTCACGCTGTCCCAGCCGTGGCAGGCGATGAGCGCGACTTGCCGGCCCGGAATGGAGGCGGTGAGCACGCGTCGGGTACCGTCCTCGAGGCGCTGCAGTGCCGCCGGCCGGTCTGCGTAGTGTGGCAGCCCGAAGTGCCCGAGCGTGAGTTCGTGCTCGAACGCCAGCCGGCAGCGATCCACCCGGATGACGCCGCCCGGGATGGTGATTTCCGCGAGATCAATGATATAACCCACGCCGTTGGCTGGCGGTTTGCGCATGAGCAACTGCCGGTAAAGGACGCCATCCCGCACGCCGTTGAACAAAATGCTTTGTGCGGTTGAGTAGCCTGCGTTTTTGGAGGCAGCGTTGTCCACCGCGCGGCCGGTTAGGTAAAAATTAATGTCCAAGCCGCTCCGATCACGGGGGTCAAGGCTGCGGAAAGCATATTCCTGGGAGGTGCCGCCCTGCGGATTGTGATCCTCCCACGGGAAATGCGTGTTGAAAACCAGCTTGGAATAGTTGTGGTCGTCATCATACACCTTGCCGGAGATGATTTCCGACGTGCCGCTGCTGCCGTGGTTGACGAGGGTCAGGCCCGGCTTGGCGAGGACGGTGCGCTGGGATTGTCTCCCCAGGCCAGTCCACATACCGTCGTTTTCCTTGGCGGTCCAAAAGGGCGAATCTTCAGGCAATGCCAGCGCGATGAACGGCAGGAACATGATGAAGGGGCTGGCCGGACAACTGTAGTTCTGGATGGCAAATTCACGATGGCCGTAAAAGCCGAGCGCCGGGATGTCGTTAACAAAAAAATCCTCGCGCGTAGTGAATTGCAACAGCGAGCCGGAGCAGAGCCGGCGCGCCCAACCCGGATCGAGCGGCTGGGATTTGAGCAGGAACGACACCGGAAAGCCGCCTGAAATCCATAGGCGATAGCAGATGCTCCGCGCCCACATGTTGATGTAACCGTTGCGGCCGAAAAAGTTTGGATATGTCTTGAACAGTTCGTCGAAGCTTTTCTCCAGTCCAGAGGCGATTTCGGGATAATATTTGTCGCCAAACGTGCGAACCCAGATCGTGCCATAAACCACGAACAGGCTGATGGTGTAATAGTTGTAGCTCTGTTCCAGATACCAGCCGTTGCCCGCGTGATACGACCCGATCCAGAGCAGATGGCTTTTCAGCAGCTCGTCGTCTATTGCGTAGCCCTTCAGCTTGAGCCACGAGAGCGCGCAGATGTTGAACAGCCGCCAGTTGTTTTGCGTCGTGCGATGGTGCGCCCATTTCGAGATGGCGGCGGCGACTTGGTCCTGCTGTTTCTTGGTCCAATGCGGCCAGAGCACCTCCGGCATCAGCAACATTGTCTTGGTCCAGCCTCCGAATTCGCAGGTGAACTGATACGTGGCGTCCGGCAGTTCGTCGGGCATCGGCAGGCTGTTCGGATGATCGGGCGTCAGGGCGTTGTAAAAGTGGTGCAGGTAGAAATCGCGCAGGTTGATGCCGTGGATGCTGGCCTTCGGATCCAGATGAATCAGCGGCGCGGCGAGATTGAAGGTGCGTTCCAGCGCCTCAAACTCATGCGAACGCGTGCGCCAGGGTGGATCGTTCGGCTGGGGATAGGACTTGCTGCCGGGAAGCGTTGGAAAGATGATCGGTGTCTCAAACGACGGCACATGTTTGAACGCCCGCTCCAGCACGTAGCGGGCGCAGTCAATATAGTGCTGCCGGCTCATCCCTGTCAGCGGGCTCAGGGTATGATCGGGATTGGATAGTTTGTATGCCTGTTTCATTGGAATCGTTTATCGGGGTTACTCCCCTTTGCTATCTGGGATGCAGCGTTAAGTGAGCGCTGGGAAGTGAGTCGGTTCCCGCGATTTGGACCCGTTTGCGCATCGCAACACTATACCGAGTGTACACAGGAAATCGACAAAACCTCCTGCGCCAATCAAACCGATTTTGAGTTCGTGTGGAGCCGGCACAGCAAATCGCCTCCATCCAAACGTCGTCAAAGCACCCCGGTTGCCACCCTCAGTTGCAGCTCACATCAGCCGCTCCACAACAAAACCATGTTTATTGCCGATGGGTTGTCCAACGTCGGCCGGCCTCACAATCCCATGGCCGCATGCGCTTGACAACCCCACGGGTCCGGCGCAAACGATCCGTCGTCATGACCAACCTTTTCTCTACCCCTCAACGGGCGGTGGTGGCACTCACGCTGCTAATCCTCGGGCTTGCGCAGAGTTACGCCGAGGATTCAAGCCTCCGCGCCGGCGTGGCCCGGGTGAATCTGACTCCGCCCTTGGAAATGAAAGCGGCGCTGGGCGGATACGGAGCACGCATGAGTAAACCGGCTGTGGGCGTGCATGATGCGATTTGGGCCAAGGCGCTGGTGCTGGCGCAGGATGACCGCAAATTCGCGTTAGTGACCGCCGATGTTCTGGCATTCCCACCTGGGTTTAAGGCGGCCGTGATGGAACGTCTCGCCACCAACGGCTGGAATGCGAACCAGGTTC
Source organism: Verrucomicrobiia bacterium (assembly GCA_035934555.1). GTDB lineage: Bacteria > Verrucomicrobiota > Verrucomicrobiia > Limisphaerales > UBA8199 > DASYXT01. Next base: position 16,115 of record DASYXT010000102.1, read on the forward strand.
TCCTGTTAGCCAGTCATTCCCACACCAGCATCGATATGATGGCGCTGCATCCAGGAAATGTGTTCGGGATCCCGCAGGTCGGCTTGTTCCACAAAGCATTGTTCGAGCGCACGGCCGAACAACTGGCCGAGGTCATCCGTGAGGCGAGCAAGGACCTGGCAACGATCTCGACCGCCTCGGCGACGAGCTCTGTCCCCGATCGTAATCGCAACCGCCGCCACGCGGGCGATATCCACGACACGGACTTAACTGTGACTCGAATCGACACGGCGGCTGGAAAGCCCCTGGCCGTGCTCGTCAACTGGACGGCGCATCCTACTTTCATGGATGCGGAAGACATGTGGTTTTCCGGGGGCTGGCCGGGCCATTTGCAGCGGAGCATGGAGGCGCTCATCGGTGAGGGCGTTACGGTGATGTTCTACAATGGCGCCGAGGGGGATCAATCGCCCGTGCCTCCCGAGGATTGCCCGAGCCATTGGGAACGGGCGGAGCGTTATGGCCGGGAGATGGGTATTATCGCCTGGCGCGCGTGGGAGAAGATTCGGCCGGTACCAGGCGGGGTGTTGGAATATCACACCCAGACAATAGTCCTGCCCAAACGGCAGCCACATCCGGATTTTATGAAGACCGGCGGCGCTGAATATGGGCTGAACGAGGCGAGGATGGGGGAGTTCCTCGAGCGGCTGGTTCCGCCGCAAACACATAGCACCTGTCTGCGGCTGGGAGACTTGCTGATCCTGGGAGTGCCAGGAGAGATGGCCGCGCAGCTTGGGCTCGAGGCAAAGTCCAGGGTGCGGCAGACCACCGGCGTCCATTGCGTAGCGATCGGTGGTCTGGCCGATGAGTGGATTAGCTACATGCTGCCGGCGGCGGAATACCGAAAAGGCGGCTACGAGGCCAGCATGAGCTTCTATGGTGAGACGCTCGCGAGCACCGTGCTGGATGGTGTCGTTCAAGGTACACGGGTAATCAAATAAGGCAGCGTCGCTGGCCTACGGTTTCTTCCACCGCGCTTTTCCCGACCTTCAGGCAATGGTAGTGATAATGAGAAGGGACGGACATCGAACGAGCCCGGGCCTTCGCTAGGGCTCAATAAACTCAACAAACTCGCTGCTGCCCGGTCCCAAAGTTACCTCGATGCTCGTGGGCTTCTCGTAGGTCCGGCGCGAGTGCCATTCAACGGCTGAGAGGCACGGGGTTTGCGGCCTTAACCGGACGTGCGCCACCGCCTTGGGGTCAATCACCGCCGGCAGATTCGGTGTCTTGATTACCCCCATGTTATTGACCAACTCGACGACCCAGCCGCGTTCAGTTCGATTGAGCTGGTATTGAATAGGGTCGCCCGTGATCCGGAGCGGCTGGAACTCCTGCGTAATGCGTCGGAGCACTTGGTCGGATATTGCGGAGGCGCGCCCTGTCTGTGGGTTTATCCAGGGCGCAAGCACCTCAATGGTTCCTTGCCGCTTCAAAACCTCAAACTCAGTTCCGAGGGTTTTCTGGTGGCGGACACTCATCAACAGGCGTGAGCCTCGCCGAAGCGCCTGAGTCAGCGAATCGAGGAAAGGACGGTCAAAATCGATGTCGCCTGCCAGCAGTATGACGGGGTACGCCGCGAGGACCTCCGGCGAAGCGGTGGTCAGGAGAACGTCAAAGCTTTCACCGTAAGGCGTCGGCCGCAGATAGCTCGCTTCGGGATTGATCCGGTCGGGCGGGGTGTGAATATGGTCACTGCCAGGAAAGAGCTGATGGTCGAACAAATCACGGATTTCCCTGTCGCCGGCGGTCGGTTCGAGGATGCCCCAAGGCTTATCCATGTAGGCGTTATACCCGGCCAGATGGTCAAGGACGATGGCGACGGGTGTCCAGGGGATGCCACGCTGGTGTTCACGCATGAAGCGAAAGACCTCGGCCGCCTTGCGGCCATGGGCGGTCAGAGCGGCGGGTTGAGCGTCCGGCTCAAAAAAGATCGCGATGCTGTTCTCCGGCGTGACCATTGCCGCGCCGGCAAACCAGGCGTGCAGCCACATTCGCTCGTAGAAGCTCAAGGAGTGGCCGGCGTCCAGGCCCCTGGCGCCGCCGGGTTCCTGCCGGAGCGGCCCGCTGGTGGTGCAGGCCCCGTTGAACCAGGGACTGACCTGCACTGACCATGGGCGCTGCCATTGCCGGGATGCGCCGCGGGCAAACGCCAGCTTTGATTGTGTAAAGGCGATATTCTCGCCGACTTCCAGTCCGACGCAGCGAGCGCCCCATTCGGCCGCGTAGGCCTCGTAATGCGAATGTCCAGTGACGCTGATGGTCCGATTGAGCAGAGCCCGGCTCCGGCTGGTAAAGTAGTCCTTAAGCACGTCGTAGCATTCCTGGCGGCTGCTCGGCCGGCGATCGTAGCCCGCCAGGCCTGGGGGCTTCATCAGATGTTTGTGCGCGGCGAACTCCTTCCCATACACGTCTCGCCACCACGCTTCGTTGCACGCCAGATTATGGAAGTAATAGCCCCATTCACCCAGTTGGACCGCGTTGAATATTCCGGCTCGGTCGAGAGGCGCCAAGGCTGCTGCATCCTCGGGGCCGAGCGCACAGCCGCCTTTGATTTGCATATCGGCGCAGCCGGGATAAGCCATAACCGGCCAGCCGATGGTCGCCAGGTAATCAAACGACGGCTTATTGACCGCCCGCGCGGCCGGACCGGGATCGAAGCCGTTGCCGAGGTTGTGTTGTTGCATCAGGGTCACCACGCGGCGAAGAGAGTTGAGTTCACTCGGTGCTCCATACATGGTGAACACGAACTCCCGTTGACCTGGCAACAAGCGAAGTTGCGAGGGGCCGGTCGCGAGCGTTCTGTAATCCGGGAATCGCCGAGGTGCAGCGTGAATACCTACGCTGCTCAGAATGAGCGCCATTCCCGCAGCTACTAATCTGCCGCTGCTGCTCATAGGTGCCCTGCTCACCGGGTGCTGACCCGATAGAAGCGTTTCGTTGTGCCGGGCGATAATGGGTCGGTGATGAGGACCTCGTGGATGATGGCGACGGGGTCGAGGACCGCAAGCAATTGCCAGGCGCCGTCTGAGAGGGAATCGCGATATTCGATAGAAGCGCCAGCATTTGGCGGCGCGGTGAATTGGATTTGAACCGAGTTGGAGCCCGTGAGGGAGATTTGAGGGAAGAGGCCTGGCGTGAGCAGAAAGGCGTGCGTCAGGTGCGATGCATTTTGTCCCGAACCTACGATTTGCCCGCTGTCGTTGATCCCGTTGGCGTGCAGCAGCGTCCAGCCTGAGTTGGCGGGAAGCAGGGTATTGAGATCCGTCATGGCTCCGCCGGCGTAAATGAACGCGCGCCCGGATGCCTGGTAGGCGCTTACGGTGCCGACAATCTCACCACGATTATTAATGGCCGCGGGTAGAACATTGGTTTGCGCGCCGCCCAAATCGCCCAGGTCGGTCATTGAGCCGTTGCTGTAGAGGAAACCGCGCGTGACGGTAGGGCCGCCGGTATTGACTGCACCGGCATAACCGACGGCTTGGCCGTAGCTGTTGATCGCGACGGCTTGGATCGGCGGGTAGGCGCCGAGAGCCCCCAGCGCGCTCATGATGCCGTTACTGTAAATGAAAGCGGTATCAGACAAGCCGCTGCTGGTGAGCCACGAATCGCCCACCACCTGGCCGGAATTGTTGATGGAATAGGCGAAGCTGGCGGTGCCGCCCAATGTACCCAGATCGCTCATCGTGCCGTTCTCATACAAAAAAGCGTGTTGGGGGCCGGCGGGAATCGTCCACCCGACGATCTGGCCGTTGTCGTTGACAGCCCGCGCGGTGGACTGTTGTGTGCCCGGCAGCACTCCGAGATCGGTCATTGCCCCTTTATTGAAAGCAAACGCGTGCATTGCGCCGCTGGCGGTGGAGGATTGCCCGACGATTTCACCGTTGTTGTTAAGCCCAAATGCCGTGCTGCTGCTGACCGTGGCCGGCCCGGAGGTGTAAGTGCCCAGCACGCCGAGGTCGGTCATGACCCCGTTGGTGTAAAGAAATGCGTGCGCCCAAACCGGGCTGGAGTTGGTCAAGTCCGCGCGCCCCACTACCTGGCCCAGGTTGTTGATAGCGTTGGCGGAGCTTTGAGCGCCCCCGAAGGTGCCAAGGTCAGTAATGCAGTACAGCGGCGTGCCCGCCCGGCAAACGGTGAAACAGCCCATCACGGCCAAAGTTAAAAGCAAGGTGGCGCGTGCAAATTGCCCCGGGCTGTTCATTGAAGTAATTCAAGCAGCAATCGCTCTGATCGCCAAGCGGTTGTTTGAGCGCATACACCATTGAATGCCCGCGACGCTGCCCGTTCGCGCATTGGACCGATAAGAATTCGCTGTTTGCCTGCCGGCAAGCGTCCGGCGAATTCTGCCGGCGATTATGTCTCGCAAAACTTTCGCAGGACAGCGTTGACGAAGCCGAATCTGGAAATCGAAACGGCCCGATCGAGTTCTTTCATAATTATTCTTGGATTTCAGGCTAAGCCCTTACCATCAACGGTCGCGAAAGAAAAGTCAGAATTCCGGCGGGCTGTTCGCGTTCCTGATCGGCCTGGCGATGAGTCGCTTCACCGTGGCGGCGGTGGTCGCATCTCGAAACTATCCGCGGAGTTGGGGTCGCCGCTACCCTTGTAAAAGGCTCGCTCGGGGTAGGGAAACAGGGGGCGGGTCATCAGAGTCTTGCCGTGCTCGCTCTTCGCGGCGATGAGTTTATCCGGCGCCTTGCCATGCTCAAACCAGTCCACGATCACCGACAGCCAATCGACCTCGCTCGCCCCGGGTCCCCCGCCGCAGTGCAGGCAGCCGGGTACCATGAACAGCCGGCGCTCCCAATTCAGCTTCTGACACTGGCGTGAATCGTCGAGGTCAGGTAAGGAATTCACCTACACCGGCTGAGATCACCAGCACGGATTGCTGACGGAACGTGCGGCGCAGTTCCCGTGCGCGCGCCTTAATTCTGTTGTAGTTCTAGCCTAGCTGCATCCCAGGCTCTCGCCGCAGTTGAGGCACTTGTAGCAGGCGCCATTGCGCACGGCGACGTGACCGCAACTGGGGCAGGTGGGTGCATCCGCCTGGAAATGGGCGACCGCATCATTAAGAGTTTTCACTCGAAGGGCGCTGACCTTTTGCGGCGCCTGTCCATTGCCGTTACCGTTGCCATTGCCGCCGTGCTTGCCCTCGACCACATCGTTGTCATCGGCCAGCGGTAGCTCCGGCACCGGCCGGTTGATGCGCCGCTTCTCGGCTTCGGCCAGGCCGGGCATCGCCAGTTCCGGTTGATTGCGATTGGGCGAGTGCTCCTCGCGATAGCCGGGGATAAACTGGCAGGCCATCCAGCGGAACACATAATCGGTGATCGAGGCCGCGCTGCGGATGTCCGGATTCTTCGTGAAGCCGGAGGGCTCGAATCGGACATGGGCGAACTTGCGGACCAACGCTTCGAGCGGCACACCATATTGCATTGCCAGGCTGGTAAGCGTGCCGATGCCGTCCATCAGCCCGCCAATCGTCGAACCTTCCTTGGCCATCGTGATGAACAGTTCGCCCGGCTGCTCGTTGTCGAACAAACCCACCGTGAGGTAGCCTTCGTGGCCGGCGATATCGAATTTGTGCGTAATGGATTTGCGCGTATCGGGCAGCCGGCGGCGCAGGACCTTGCCGTTTTCCTCGCGCAAGTGCGTCACTTCGCTCTCTAACTGTTGAATGCGGCTTTCCAATGACGCGATTTCCGGGACAATGGCGGCGGCCGTTTTGTCGCCGCCCTCGTTGGTGCGCTTGGTGTTGAGCGGTTGCGAGCGTTTCGAGCCGTCGCGGTAAATAGCGACGCATTTCAAGCCCATCTGCCACGCCTGCACGTAGGCGTCGCGGATGTCTTCGACCGTGCACTCGTTGGGCATGTTGACGGTCTTAGAAATAGCGCCGCTGATAAACGGCTGCGCCGCCCCCATCATCTTCAAATGCGCCAAATAATGAATGCTCCGTTTGCCCAGGTGCGGACGAAACGCGCAATCAAACACCGGCAGGTGTTCCGGTTTCAGCCCGCTGCGCACCGCTTGTCCGTTTTCTTGCGTGTCCTCGATCGTGTCGAATTTCTCGATGTGAGCGACGACCTTTTCGATCTGTTCGGGGCTGTAGCCCAGGCGCCGCAGACCCTCCGGCACCGTGCGATTGACAATCTTGAGCATGCCGCCGCCGGCCAACAGCTTGTACTTCACCAGCGCGATGTCGGGTTCGACGCCGGTGGTGTCGCAATCCATCAGAAAGGCAATCGTGCCGGTGGGCGCCAGGACCGTGACCTGCGCGTTGCGATAACCCAATTCCCGGCCGCGCGCGCTGGCATTGTCCCAGGTCCGGCGCGCTTCCTCTTTGAGGTAATGAAAATCCTCGCTGGGCTGAATGCTTTCCACCGCCTCGCGATGCTGTTGAATGACGCCGTGCATGGCCGCGACGTTGTCGGGTGCCAGCGGTTTAGGGACGTGGGCGCAATGCGCGTCGTTGTAGCCCTTAAACGGCCCCATCACTCCGGCGATTTCGGCGGATTGTTCATACGCTTCGCCGGTCATAATGGCGGTAAGCGCGCCAGCCAGCGCGCGCCCTTCATCGGAGTCATACGGCAGGCCGTAGCTCATGACGAGCGAGCCGAGATTGGCGTAACCCAGGCCCAGCGTGCGGAACAAATGCGAGTTCTCGGCGATCGCCGGCGTGGGATAGCTGGCATTATCGACAAGAATTTCCTGGGCGGTAATGAACAGCCGAACGGCCGACTTGAACCGGGCAACATCGAACGTGCCGTCCTGGCGCTTGAACTTCATCAGGTTCAACGACGCCAGGTTGCACGCGGTGTTGTTGAGAAAGACATATTCCGAGCAGGGATTGGTGGAATGAATCGGCTCGGTGCCTTTGCAGGTATGCCAGCGCTGGATCGCGCCGTCGTATTGCAGGCCGGGGTCCCCGCAGGTCCAGGTGCCGGCGGCAATCTTGGTCAACAGCGCGCTGGCATCCTTCTTTTCCAGCGCCTTGCCGCTGGTCACCGAGCGGGTCCACCACTCGCGCCCGTCCAGCGCTGCCTGCATGAACTCGTCACTAATGCGCACCGAGAGATTCTCGTTTTGGTACATGACACTGCCATAAGCGTCGCCATTGTACGACCCATCATAGCCTTGCTCGATTAAGGCCCAGGCCTTCTTTTCCTCTTTCTGCTTGGCGTCAATGAACTCTTCGATGTCGCCGTGCCAATCGCGCAGCGTGTTCATCTTCGCGGCGCGCCGTGTCTTGCCGCCGGACTTCACGACATTGGCGACCTGGTCATAAACCTTCAGGAAAGAAAGGGGGCCGCTGGGCCGACCGCCGCCGCTCAGCTTCTCTTTGCTGGAGCGGATCGGGGACAAATCCGTGCCCGTGCCCGAGCCGAACTTGAACAACATCGCCTCGCTGTAGGCCAGGTGCATGATCGACTCCATGTTGTCCTCGACGGACTGGATGAAGCAGGCGCTGCACTGCGGGTATTCGTATTGGGTGCGACCGCGCTCCGGCTGGCTGGTCTTGCGGTTGTAGAACCAGTTGCCGCGGCTCGACGCATTGCCCACGTTGTATTGGTGGAACAAACCGACGTTGAACCAGACGGGCGAGTTGAACGCGCCGTATTGGTTCACACACAGCCAGCACAGTTCGTCGTAAAAAACCTCTCCCGCCGCTTTGCTGAAATAACCATCCTTGACGCCCCAGTCCGCAATCGTGCGGCAGATACGGTGCACGAGCTGGCGCACCGAATTTTCCCGCTCCGCGGTGCCTTGCTCGCCGTAAAAATATTTCGAGACCACGACTTTGGTCGCCAGCAGCGACCAGTTCTTCGGCACCTCGACGTTCTCTTGTTTGAAAATCACCTTCCCCGCATCGTCCGTGATTTCCGCCACCCGCCGTTCCCATTCCAACTGGTCAAACGGCTTCAGGTTGGCATCGCTGAACACGCGCTCAATCGCCAGCGACTTCTTCTCCTCACCCCGCCGTGTGTTGCGCGCCCCCGCTGCGGCCGGACGACGGCGGGACGCTTCGGCGGGCATCGAGACAACCTCTTCGCTGGTATTAATCATAGTAATAAATTTTATTAATTCGTTTCGCCCAGCCTCAATGCCCAGACGAACGCGGACTACAGTCAAATTGTACCCTGCTGCACCCCAGGTCTCGTGGACGAGACCGACTCGCACCCCCCATTAGTAGGGGATTACGCGAAGCTTACACCCCACATATGGGGGAGCAAGAAAATTTTCAAAGTTTTTGCGTTGAGACGGAATTTGCTCAAAAATCAGTGGAAAACCCGCGATGATCATCAGTCCGATTTGACTATCATGTCATTCGATTCAGTTATGGCTTATGCTTGCGCACCGATTCGATGGTCTTGGGGCGCGCTTTGGGAATCAACACGACCGGGCAGCCCTCGAAGCCGAAGCCGGCGCGGAGCTGATCGCTCAGATACTTTTTGTAAGGGTCGGAAAAGAGCGCCGCGTGATTGACGAACAGCAGGAAAGTAGGCGGCGCCTGTTTGACCTGGGTGGCGTAATAGAATTTAAGGCGATGGCCGCGGGCGGAAACCGGTTGGCGCCGTTCGATGGCGTCCTGCAGCGCGCGGTTGAGCAGCGCGGTAGGAATCTTCTGCTGCAACTGCGCGGCGACGTAACGCACCGCTTCCAGAAGGCGGTCGAGGTGAAAACCCGACTGCGCCGAGGTGAAGATCACTGGCGCGTAATCCAGGAAGAAAAGCTGACCCTGAACCCATTCGCCGAATTCGCCGAGGGTGGTCATGAGCTTGGGGCCGCGCGAGCGGTCCTTGCGTTGGCGCGCCTGGACCTCCTGGATGCGGGCTTCGCGCACCTCGGCGTCCACCAGGTCCCATTTGTTGACCACCACAATGCAGGCTCTATGGTGGCCCACGATGCGGTCGGCCACTTTCTTGTCCTGCTCGGTGATGCCCGCATCGGCGTCCAGCACCAACACGGCGATATCACAGCGTTGGATGGAATCCTCGGCGCGTTTGACGCTGAAAAATTCAACCGAGGTATCGACGCTGCGTGTTTTGCGAATGCCGGCCGTGTCGATCAGAACATACTTTTGCCGCACTCCTTCGGTCTCCACTTCAAAGGGCACATCGACGGCATCCCGCGTCGTGCCCGGAATGGGGCTGACAATGACACGCTCCGACTGGGTGAGCGCATTGATAATCGACGATTTTCCGACATTGGGGCGGCCGACGATCGCCAGCTTCAGCGGGCCGGGGGCTTCCGATTCACCACCCGCAATTTCAGCCGGCACGTCCTCAACCGGCAGCAAGGCCGTCGCGGCGTCCATCAGAGCTTCAATACCTTCGCTGTGAATCGCGCTGACCGGCAGGATTTTGTCGAAACCCAGTTCGGAGAATTCGAGCGCGCCAGGCTCCGCCGCCGCCGTATCGACTTTGTTGACCGCCACCAGCACCGGCTTGCCGCTGCGACGCAGTCGCTGCGCCACCTCGCGGTCCAAAGGCACCACTCCTTCTTGCACGTTCACAACCAACAAAACGACCTGCGCCGCGGCGATCGCCAACTCGACCTGCCCCAGCGCCGCGCGGGTGATCTGGTCACCGGACTTTTCGCCGCGAACCAACCCGATGCCGCCGGTATCGACCAGCGTGAATGGCCGGCCGCGCCATTCGGCTTCGGCGCTGACGCGGTCGCGCGTGACGCCGGGTTGGTCGTGCACGATGGCGATGCGCCGGCCCACCAGGCGGTTGAACAGGGCGGACTTGCCGACATTGGGACGGCCGACGATGGCGATAATTCCTGACACCCGGGCAAGATGGTGCACCAGCGGTTCAGCGGAAAGGAAAACCCGAGGAGAGACTTACCGAGTCTCAATTGAAATTGAGAGTATCCTAACCAACGCGTCTGGCCTCGCCGCCATCCGGCGGGACTTCCTGCTCCGGCCCCGGTTCTCCGTTCGGTTCGCGTGAATCCAGCAACAGCGTCACAAACCGCATCGCCTGCGGGGTTAGGATGCGTCCCTTTCGCAACACCACTCCATACGTTCGTTTGGGGAAGAAATCTCCAGCCGGGATGACCTCCAGCCGTTCCTGGCCGCTAATCCCAATGCTAATGATCAGGGAAATGCCCAACCCCAGCTCGACATACTTCTTGATGGCCTCCCATCCGCCCACTTCCATCGCCACCTGGTAGGAGAGTCCGTGCTTTTTGAAGGTGGCGTCCACCAGGTTCCACGTGCTCAAGCCGCGCGGTGGCAGAATTAACGGGAACCGGCTGATTTCCTTTAGCGATAAGCCTTTGTACGCCAGCGGATGACCCAGGCAGGTGATGACCACCGGCTCGTACGAAACCACCGGATGAAACTCAATGTCGTCGGGCACCGTCATCAGCGGACCAACCGCCAGATCCACCAACCCCGACCGCAACTGCTCCAAGCCTTCAAGGCCGGTAACGTTGTGCAAACGCACCTCAATGCGCGGGTGCGCCCGCCGGAACGCCTCGACATATTTTGGCAGGAAGTAGAGGATCGTCGAGGTGCCGGCCGCAACTTCGATGTGGCCTTCATCGACTTCCGAACGGCGCAAGCGAAACTGTGCGTCCAGGTGTTCCAATTGTTCGATCAGCGGCTGGGCCATTTGGTAAAGCAACTCTCCGTCCTGCGTCAGTGCGATGCGCGAGCCGTGACGGATGAACAAGCGAACGGCCAGCTCGCTCTCCAGCCCTTGAATCTGTTGAGACACAGCAGGTTGGCTAAGATTCATTCGCTTGGCCGCCTTTGAAATGCTCCCGGTCGCCGCCGCGTAACAAAAGCCCCGAAGTTGTTGGAAGCGGTTCTGCTTGTAGCGGTGTGCGAATGTCACCATAAATAATCGGCCGGCTTGCGGCCCGGCGCCAGGCCCGTCCACCTGACCCATCAAGCAAGCACAGTAATGTATCCCGTACTTTCTCCGGGGCAACAGGTGATTAAGCGGATATAGGCAGGACTTATGAGGTCCATCCAAGCAAACAATTGTGCAATGGCACAATATTCGTCCAGCCGTTTGACGCCGAAGCGGAGGGCCGCCGCAGCGCCAAACACCAGCCTCACCAGCCCCTTTGGTGCTTCATCGATTTGAACGAGGTCTGTATCAGATCTATCTATATGACCGATTAGGAAAGCTGCCTGAAAGTCGGAACGTGAACGTTAACAAAATCCCAATAAGTGACGGCTCATCGAATATGCCTAATCGCGGAGGCGCTAAGCGGCGCGCCGCGCAGGTTCGCGGGGCTCTCCTGCGCGTTACGGGAGCGTTGGTGTTCGTGGCGCTGGGCCTTTTTTTTGCCTTCGGTTTTCTGGCGTCCTTTGAGCCAGGAAACGGATGGGAGTGGAAGGCTGGCTACGGAGGGCTTGCCTGCGGATTTTTGGCGGGGGCGGTGGGGTTGTTGGCTGCTGCGGCGAAACGGCCGGGCCGAGGAGGAATGGCCCAATGGCCCTGCGAAACGGCTCCGTCCCATTACCTGAGTTGTATGCGATAGAAGCGCTGCGCGTCGCCCGCGGGTCTATCCACCGCGGACAAGCTGGTATTGGTAGCGGTGATGGGGCTGCCGAGGTCCTGCCAAGCGGCCAGGCTGAGGTTGGTGGTGTATTGCACTTGGCAGGTCTGGTTGGGCATGGCGTGCCAGCCGAGCTGCACCTGGCCCCCGGCCGCCGTGATCGTTTCTATCACCGGCGGGATGGTGAGCCGGAAGACGGTTCCGTAGCCTGCGCCGCCACGACTGGTGGTGCCATAGAAATCGCCATTGGCGATTTGCATCAACGCGGCATTAGGGTTGGCTCCGTCCGTGCCATTGAACCCATGCAGCGTGGTGAGCGCTCCGCCGGGCGTGATTTGAAACACGGTGCCATCCCCCGTCGGCCCCCCGACCTCCGTGGTGCCGTAGAAGTTGCCATCTGAACCGACCGTGAGCGCGGCCATCGGATTTGAGCCTTCGGGGCCCGCGAACGTGTGCAGTGTGCTGAAGGTCCCATTGGTGTTGAGCTGGAAAACGGACCCGCTCCCACTCGAGGTGGTGCCGTACAGATTCCCATCCTGGCCCTGCACCAGGCCGCCCAGGGGCCTTCCGGCGTTGTAGGGGAAGCTGTGTAACGTGGCGAATTGCCCGTCTGCGCTGACGCGGAATACGGTGCCCTCGCCGTAGGCGTTGCTCCCGCCCGCTGTCGTCGTGCCGTAGAAAGCGCCGTCCGGCCCCTCGACCAGTTCTCCATAGGGATTGGCTCCGTCGGCGTTCTCATAGGAGTTCGCACTGTCCAACGGGCTGAACGCGTGGAGTGTGGTCAGAGTTCCGCCGGGGCTTAGTTGAAAAACGGTGCCGTTGCCGTAGGCGCCATAGACGGGCGTGGTGCCGTAGAAGTTTCCGTCGCTGGCCTGGATGACGCCGCCGATGGGACTGGCGCCGTCGTAGTTTGTCCACCCATTCCGAGTATCGTAGCCGGCTGCGTTTCCGAAGGTGTAGAACACGTTGAGTTGCCCGTTGGTGGTTATGGCAAAGACCGTTCCGCCATTGGGTGGTCCGCCGTATTGAGTTGTGCCATAGACCAGCCCGTCCAGGCCTTTAATCAGATTCCCCTGTGGCCAGTGGCCGTTGTCGTTCCCGCCGGCCCCGTAGAATACCGTGCCGAACAGGTACAGACTGGTGAATGCGCCGTCTGGCGCGATTTTGAAGACGGTCCCGTAGTACCCGGGTACCGAGTCGAGAACACCACCGGTGGGGGTCGTGCCGTAGAGGTCGCCGTCCGGCCCCTGGACCAACGCTCCGGCGCGCGAGCCGACGGTGAAAGCCCCGTAATCCGGGCCATTGGTGAATGTGAAGGAGACCAGGCTTTGGAAGCTCCCTTGGGCTTGCGCCGAGGTCGCGATGAGGAGAGTTGTGAGCCAAGCGGCCAGTGCTGGGGATTTGGTGCCTCGGCGAGAATTTGCTTTCATGATCAAGGTGTGAGCCTGGTGGTGTTCGATGGGGGGCGTCAAGGAATTTAAGAGCGCCAATTTAGCGGCATCTTAAAAACCACTCGCCACTCCTCCACCGCAGACCGCTGCTCCTGACCAATTTGAAGGCTTTTCCGCCGGGGCGCCTGTGATATACTGACGGCTTCGGATGTCGGACCGATTTAATTCCAGGCTGGGCGTTTATCTATGCGCGCTGTTGGGTGGGCTCACTGTGGTGACGCTCTCGATGCGGCAAATGGGCGGCGGCGCCATTCAAACGCTGCCGCTGGTGCCGCTGCCAGCGCATATCGAGCAACGTCATGGCCATTTCTTGATGGACGCTCACACGCGCCTGCTGGTGGATGACGCGGCGCGCGGCACGGGCGAATACCTGGCCGACCGCTTGCGCCAGAGCACCGGCTATCCCCTGCCAATCTCGGCGAGTGCCACGAACCCTGCCGGCGGATGCATCCTGCTAACCACCAACCAGGCTCCCGCCAGTCTTGGCCCGGAAGGTTACACCCTCAGTATAACCCCGGATTCTGTGGTGCTGCGTGCGCCCAACGCGGCGGGGCTGTTTTACGGCGTGCAAACTCTGCTGCAGCTATTTCCACCGGAAGTGTTCGCCTCAGCCCCCACCAATGCCGCGTGGCGCGCGCCCTGCCTCCAGATTGAGGATCAACCGCGGTTTCACTGGCGCGGCCTGATGCTCGACGTCAGCCGCCATTTCTTCACCAAATCCGAAGTCGAACAAGTGCTGGAAGGGATGGCACTGCACAAATTGAACATGTTTCATTGGCATCTGACCGACGACCAGGGCTGGCGCATCGAGATCAAAAAATATCCGCGTCTGACTGAGGTTGGCGCCTGGCGCAAGCGTATCGGCTTCAACCTCGACCCGAAATCGAGCACGGCCTATGGGCCGGACGGCCGCTACGGCGGGTTTTATACTCAGGACGACATCCGGGAGGTCGTGGCGTATGCGGCGGCGCGGCACATTACGGTGGTGCCTGAAATCGAAATGCCGGGGCATTCGAGCGCGGCGCTGGCCGCCTATCCGGAACTAAGCTGCTCGGGTGGGCCGTACTCTACTGATTCGGCCGACGATGCCAGCGCCGGCGTGTATTGCGCCGGCAAAGAGCAAACGTTTGAGTTTCTCGAAAATGTTCTCACCGAGGTGATGGCGCTGTTTCCCGGCCCATATATTCATATCGGTGGCGACGAAGTGCCCAAGCTGAACTGGCATGATTGCCCGTTGTGCCGGGCAAGAATGCAGCACGAAGGCTTGCCCAATGAGCGCGAGCTTGAAGCTTATTTTGTGCGGCGGATCAACACGTTTCTCCAGGCGCATGGCCGCACGCTGCTCGGCTGGAGCGAGCTCGGCCAAAGTCAAAACGGGTTGCCTGAGAATGCCATGCTGATGGATTGGATTGGCGGCGCCCGCGCTGCCGCCACCGCCGGGCACGACGTGGTGCGCTGTCCGAATGATTCCTGTTACTTCGATTTGTACCAGTCGCGCGACCGCACGCACGAACCCGCCGCCGCCGGTGGCGATCTGCCTCTGAGCAAAGTCTATGCCTTTGAACCCATCCTCCACGGCCTGGACTCCGCTTCACGGCAGCGGATTGTGGGGGCGCAGGCCAATTTGTGGACGGAATACATGCCTTCGCTGGCTTCGGTGGAATACATGGAGTTTCCGCGGATGTGTGCGCTCGCCGAAGTCGTATGGTCACCCGAGCCCTTGCGCAATTGGCAAAGCTTTTGGACCCGGTTGCAAGTGCATCTGCAGCGATTGGACCTTCTAGGGATAAAGCACCGCCGCCTCGGAACGCCTTACGAGGAAAGCATCGGGTGAGGCCCGCGCGTCCTCGTTCCAGGGGCTCGACGTGAGTGATGCTCCGGCGGCCACGCGCATGCGGGCGGGCATGTCGCGCGGCCTCAATTGGCCCGCGGCGGCGGCCCGGCAATCGGAAATTGCAAATTTTCAATTGTCAATTTTCAATCTCGGGTGGACTGAACCTCTTCTCCATCGTCGGGAGTCCGCCGTCCGGAAATCCTGACTTCAATGTTGGATGTTGGACCTTCGTATTTTTTTGTCCCGACTCACTGGGTCAAATGCATGGGTTGGCTAATCCCGTAGCGTTGTAGCACCCGGGAGGTCGCTTGCTGTTCGGCGGGGCCGGCGGCCAGTACCAGCCGCTGCAAAGAATCGCCTCGGACAAAATCAAAAATGTGGTAGCCGTTCTCCGGGTGGGTGAGGGCGTCGCGCAGGTCCGTCAGCCGGCTCACGCTTTGCCCATTGACCTTGTCCAGGACGAGAAATTTCTGCTCCTGGTAGCCGATGTTGTAGGGATCGGGCAAAATCTGGGACAGCAACACCAAGCCGGGCCGTTTGGGGGTGGAGGGCTCTCCGCGGTAGTACATCAGCCGGAAAGGCGCGCGGCTCTTCCAGTCGGTCCCCCAGCTTTGCAGGTAGGAATCGGTCAACGGCTGGAACACCAGGCCGCCGACAATGAAATAATCCGGGTCGCGATCGTACTCGGCCATCGGCACCAGCGAGTTTGAGTATTGGAACTTCGGCAGGCGATAGGCGACGTCCATCAACTTGCCCTCACGCCAGATTTGCAGTTTCACCTCGTCGCCGGCCCATTTGCTGCGTGTGGAAAGATTCTCCAACATCAGATGCCCGTACTCGGGGTCCTCATAATCGCCCTGGATGTCGAGGTCGAACCCGTCAATTCGCAGGATGATGTCCTCTGGTTTAAGCACGGCGGGCAAAGGGTCCGGCCGCTTGGGCACATCGATGACGATGACGCCGCGCGCCTCCCCGGGCAGCTTCAACCGCGCCAGGGACGCCGGGTTCTGCGCCGGTTCCCAATAGAAATGGAAGAAGCCCAAACCGTGGTACTGGCCCTTTTTGCGAGCCTCGAGGATGGATTGGATGAAGGTGGCGGGAATGGCGGTGCAGGTGCGGCCATCCTGGCTGCTGACCAGGCCGACGACGTGCGAATTGGCCACCAACGGTTCGCCCCACCCGGCGCCTTGGATGTCGGAATCGGCCTCCAGCACCACGTGATTGACCTGGGCCAACTGCCCCTCGCGGACGGTGAACTGAGTGAACTCCGCGTGGCGGTTTTCCAGATTGCCTGCGCGCCAACGCAGAATCTGCAACGTGCTCTCGGCGGGCATCGCGCCGTTCAACACCGCCGGTTTAAGGTCTTTCCAAAAATCCGGCTCACGCACCGTCAGCAGCGCGAGGTTCGCGTAGTAATCGATCCACGTCACTTCTCCGGTCCACCATTTACCACGTCCGTGCTTCTGAACCCGCACGAGTGTTCGATTAAAAAGCTCCTCGGCAGTGGTGAGGATTTGCCCTTCGCCGACCACCAGGCCGGGCTTTTGCAGCCGGGCCGTTTTGCGTGTCCAGGGCTGATAATAATCGTATTGCTTGAGGCCAATCTCCAGTGTGACCACCGAGTGTTCCCAGGCCGAAGGGGCGCTATGCCTGGCCTGCTGAGCCGAGGCCGAGGCGAGCGGACCCGGCAAACAAAGGGCAAGCCACCCCAGCAGCAACGCGGTTCGAAAGCTGACCGCGAGCCGCGGGATACCTCCACCGGCGAGGAACGACGGGTTGCGCTGCTGGATGCGCGATAGAACTTCTCTCATAATCTCCTGTCTTTGGCCACCCCGTAGGTGTCGAGGATTTTGGAATTGTTCTTCGCGACCTCCGCCCGGTCGAGCGTTTCGACGGTATGGTGCGGGAGGAACTCGATCACATCGTAAGCATTGGTGCAGGTTTCGAAGGCCTGCACCACATCCTCGAGTTTCTCAATCCGCCGCCCGTTGATTTTATCCACAAACGCGCGGCCGCGCACGGCCAGGTTGGCGTTGACTCCGTCGGCCAGCACCGAGGCCAGCACGATCGGCTCGGGCCGGACCGTTTCGGGCTTCTCCTCCCGCCGGTAATATAACTCGTAGTACAAATCGCCGATGGCCGTGGTGGGGGTGTCCGACCCGATGGTGCGGAGGTAATCCAGACTCAAGGGAGTGAACACCAGGCCGCCATAAACGAAGTAGTGCGGCAGCGTGTCGTACTGGTAACCGGCGGCGCGATCGGCCGTGTAGGGGAACACCGGCAGCGAGACGTCCAGAAGTTGACCGTCGCGCCACAGCTTAAGCGGCACGTCCTCGCCGCTTTGGGCCAGTTGAAACCCCAGCGCAGCCGACAACCGGTTGCCCTGGTATAAAATGGTGCCGTCATCGGCAACCGGGAAGTCCCCGACCTTCAGTAGCACGTCGTCGCGCCGGAGCAGTTTTTCGGTTGTGGGCACGTCGGCCAGGCTGTCGATTCGCGCGCCCATGTTGTTGTCCTCCAGTTTGAGCAACGCCCGATAGGCGGGATTTTGCAGCGGCACGACGCGGATGCCCGCATTCGGAAAGCCGTGGTACTGCTTGTCTTCGATATCTTTGAGAAAGTGGTTGATGACGGGAGTCGGGATAAAGAACCCGGCGTTCTCGAGGCCTTTTAGCCCCTGAAACGCAACACCGACGACTTTGTCATCCTGGATCACCGGCCCGCCGCTGTTGCCCGGGTTAATCGCCGCATCGGTCTGGACGCTTAACAATCGTCGGTTGCCGATGTGTGCGAAGGTCTGCAGCTCAATGCGGGAAACCACTCCACGCGTGTAGGAAATCTCATCGCCGCCCGCGGGATAACCGTACGTGACGACCGTGGAACGGACTTTGGGCAGCTCGCCTAAATCGAGCGGTTCGAGATTATCGAAGAAACCGGGGTCGGACACGGTCAGCACCGCCAGGTCGCAATCATGGCCGACGTATTCGACCTCGGCGACGTATGGCCGCGGGTCCTGGTAGCGGCGGACGATGATTTGCCGGCCCCAGCTCACGACGTGCGCGTTGGTCATGATGCGCTTGCCCCGAATGACGAAGCCCGAGCCGCCGAGCCGCCGCACCGCATCGAATCGCCACGGCGCGTCCCAAACCGGCTGCTGGGCAAAGGTAATAATTTGGACGACCGACCTCTCGGGCGCCGCTGCCAGGCTCGAGAGTACCCACGCGGCGGCGGCCAACGTCAAAAAACTCTTCTTTAACACAGCTTGCCAAAATGCGAGAGCCGGCGCACAGGGTCAAGCAGTTCCATGCTGTTCGCTGCGAATCGCTGCGAGATTAGACGGAAATGGTTTTTGACATTGCCGTGGCGGATTGGCAACGTGGCGGTTCATTTGCGGCAGAGTTGCGGGACCTGCCGGCATCGGAAATCCAAGCCGGCCGAGGCTCTGTGCGGCCGGTCTTAGAGCGCGAGCGAGCGTGCGATGCGCGAAGCAATTAACAACAGCAATCATTGACCTATGGCAGACTTGTCAGGAAATCTATTGGTGGCCCAATCCGGCGGCCCAACCTCGGTGATCAATTCGAGCCTGGCCGGAGTGATCCAGGGCGCCGGGCGGCACGAATGCATCGAGGAGATTTACGGGGGCGCAAACGGCATCCTGGGGATTCTCAATGAAGACTTGATCGACATTAATGACGAGCGGGCCAAGAGCATCGAGGGTCTGCGCTACACCCCCGCGGCGGCCCTGGGCACCTGCCGATACAAAATTGATTTCAAGAAGAACCCGGACAAGGCCGCCAAAGACATGGACCGGCTATTCGAGGTCTTTCAGGCGCACAACATCCGTTATTTCTTTTACATTGGCGGCAATGATTCGCAGGACACATCGCACAAGATTCACCAAGAAGCCGTCAAGCGCGGCTACGACATGAGGATCATCGGCGTGCCCAAGACCATCGACAATGATCTGCCGCACACCGACAATTGCCCGGGGTACGGATCGGTGATCAAGTACAACGCCGCCACCGTGCTGGAGGTGGGGGTCGATGTCGCGTGCATGGCGACCGACGACGGGTCCTGTTGCATCATCGAGGTGATGGGCCGGTCGGCCGGTTGGATTGCGGCCGGGACGGTGCTGGCCAAACGCGGCCAGGACTCGCAACCCCCGCACATCATCCTGTTGCCGGAACTGGTGTTCGAAGAGGACAAGTTCCTCGCGAAAGTCAAAGAGACGGTCGATGCGTATAAGTACTGCGTTGTGGTGGTGGGCGAAGGGATTAAGAATGCGGCGGGTGAGGAAGTGGGAGCGGACAAAACGCGCTTGGATGCCTTCGGGCACCCCGTGCTGGCGGGCGCGGCGGAGAAGCTGAAACAAATCGTCCAGGGCAAGCTCAACACCAAGACGCGCACGGTACAGTTGGGGTATGCGCAGCGCGCCGCGGAGCATTTTGCCAGTCTAACCGATTCAACCAATGCGTTTGCGTGTGGTGAGGCCGCCGTGCAGGCAGCGGTCGCCGGCCAAAGCGGGTTTATGGTGAAGATCGTCCGGCAGGAGCAGGCGGATGGAAAGGTGGCCTGGAGCACGGGACTGCAACCGCTGGCAGACATTGCCAACGTCGAGCATTTCATCCCGCGCGAGTGGATCAGCGAAGACGGGTTCCTGCCCAATGAAAAGTTTGTTGCGTATGCGCGCCCCCTCATCGAGGGGGAAGTCAAATTCCCGGTCGAGGGTGGGTTGCCCAAGTACGTCACGTTGGAGAAGAGCAAAGTGGAGCGGAAACTGGCGGCAAGGTCGTAGCGCGGGAAGCGTTTAGGCTTTGCTCACCGGCCCGGTTCTGTCATTCTGCTTTTACCGGCCCTGCGGTTGATTCGCCTTGCAGCGCCGGCGCGATGACTGGAACGCAGGATCAGTTGAAAGTGCTGCTCATCGAGCACGATACCGGGTTCATGAGGACGGTGAGCGAGATGCTGGCACAGGCGCTGGATTTCGCGGCCGAGGTGCGCCCCGCGCGGGATTTGAGCCAGGGCCTGTCGGCACTGGCAGGAGACCATTTCGACGTGGTGATGCTGGATTTGTCGGTGCCGGATGGCGCCGGCCTGGCCAACGTAGCCCTGATTCGCGCCGACTCACCCCAACTGCCGATCATCGTCGCGGGAGATTCTGAGGACGAACGGGTCGCCTTGGAGGCGGTGCACTCGGGCGCGCACGATTACCTGGTTAAAGGACACCTCACTCCCGGCTGGCTGGAGCGCTCGCTGCGTTATGCGATCGAGCGGCATCGCCTGGACCGGGCCTTGCTCGAAGCGGAGGAAAAGTACCACAGTGTTTTCGATCACCTCGTAGAAGGCATTTTCCAAACGACGCCCGACGGGCGCTACCTGATGGCCAATTTGGCCCTGGCTCGCATTTACGGATACGCGACGCCCGACGAACTGATGCACAGCCTGACGGACATCGGCCGGCGCCTGTATGTCGAGCCGGGCCGGCGCGAGGAGTTCGTGCTCGCCATGCAGGAGCACGACACCATCGAGGGGTTCGAGTCGGAGGTGCATCGCAAAGATGGCAGCACGATTTGGATTTCGGAGAACTGCCGCGCGGTGCGCGACCGCAAAGGCCGGCTGCTCTATTACGAAGGCACCGTCGAAGACATTACCCAGCGGCGCCAGGCTGAAAGCCGGCTGCGCCACTCCGAGGCGCTGTATCATTCGCTGGTGGAAACCTTGCCGCAAAATATCTTTCGCAAGGACCTCGAATTGCGCTTCACCTTCGGCAATCAGCAGTTCTGCAAAATTCTGGGGGTGTCACTCGAAGATTTGCTCGGGAAAACCGACTTCGACTTTTTCCCGGCGACGCTGGCGGAAAAGTACCAGCAGGATGATCGGAAAGTGCTGCAAACCGGCGAGGCTTATGAAACGGTCGAGGAGCACCAACCGCCCGGTGGCAGCAAGATTTATGTGCAGGTAGTCAAAACGCCGCTGCGCGAGGCCGATGGCCGGATCATCGGCCTGCAGGCGATCTTCTGGGATATCACGCAACAGCGGCTCGCCGACGAGAAAATCCGCAGCGCCAACCTCGCGCTGGCCCAAAGCCGCGAGGAACTCCACGCCCGCAACGTGCAGATGGAAGACGACCTGAAAATGGCGCGGGAAATTCAGCTCACCATCCTGCCGCAGCAGTACCCGGTTTTCCCGCGCGCCGGTGCGCCGGAAAGCAGCGCCTTTGTCTTTACGCACCGTTATTTGCCCACCAGCAGTGTCGGCGGGGATTTTTTCGCGGTATCCGCCTTGTCGCAAACCCAGGCGGGTGTATTCGTCTGCGACGTTGCCGGGCACGGCGTCCGCTCGGCCTTGATTACGGCGATGATTCGCGCGCTGGTCGAGGAATTGAATCCGCTGGCGACCAATCCGGGCGCGTTTCTCACCAAGCTGAATAGTGATTTGTGTTCGATCCTCAAGCACACCGGCACACCCTTGTTGACGACGGCATTTTACTTGCTGGCCGATTCGCGGACCGGCCGGGTGTCTTTTGCCAATGCGGGTCATCCCAAGCCGCTGCACCTTCGGCGAGCCTCGGCCCGGGTGGTTCCCCTCACCGGGACAGGGCGCAGCCAACCTGCGCTCGGGTTGATGGAAGGGGCGGTCTATCAGAGCCTCGAGACCTCGCTCGAGCCTGGGGATTCTGTCCTGATTTATACCGATGGATTAATCGAGGTGCAGGACACGGCGGGAGAGCTTTACACCTCCCAGATGCTGACCAAAGCGGTTGGCGCGCGGCTCGCTGAACCCACCCCTCAGTTATTCGATGATTTGCTCCAGGAAATCCGCAAGTTCGCTTCGGAAGAGGGATTCACCGACGACGTTTGCGTTGTGGGCCTGGATTTCAACCCGGGCTGACTGGCGGAAAGCCGCTGCCATTTGGCCGCCCGGGGTCCCGAGAGTCCCCTCACACCGCCCCACAAATGGAACGGATAATACGTTCTTGCCGTTTGGAGCCCGTCGGCGCTTGCATCTCAATGCCGGTTCTGTTATGAGTGAGAGCATCGCCGAAAGGCTTGATTGGTTGGGTTTCTGTTGTTTCCCAACGCTTAGCGCCAACGTAGCTCAGTTGGTAGAGCAGCGCTTTCGTAAAGCGCGGGTCGTCAGTTCAATTCTGACCGTTGGCTCCAGCTCTAACCGTGAGTGCGGCAAGGAGTTAGGACGCCCGGGAAGCCGATGGCTAACAGTTTGGCTAACAGCGAAAATGATTGCGCCACAATTGTTCCACAATTGCCGCATCATTGCGCCACAATAGCTTAACTGCACGAATCCACTCCAAGGTAGGCTCGTTGACTGAAACGAGCCATGAAAGACCGCTACCGCTTATTCCTCCGTCGCAAGAGCATTTACTACGCTTTCGACAACACCACCAAGACCTTCGAGAGCCTCAAGACCAAAGACAAAGCCCAGGCCGAGCGCTTGCTCCTCGCCATGAACGAGGCTGGAAAGCAGCCTGCAATGAACCTGAGCCTGGCCCGGGTTTATTTGAAGCATAGTGACCCGCTGGTTTCGGAACGTACCTGGCAAAACGTCGTTGACGAGATTATCAAAATCCAAACCGGGCCGACGCAATACCGATGGCAGACTGCTGCCAAAGACAAAGCATTCGATTTGATTCGCTCGCGACTCCTCATCGAGACGCAAGCCGAGCATTTTCTCGATGTCCTCGAACAAGGCTCGGTTTCGACCAATTCATACCTGAGACGGATGCACCGGTTTGCACTCGACATGAATTGGCTCCCGTGGGTCGTTCTGCCGACCAAGCGCTGGCCCGTGCTTAAGTTCAAACAGAAACGTGCGATCACATGGGAGGAGCATCAGAGAATTCTTGCCTCCGAGAAGAATCCCGAGTGGCGCAGCTATTACGAAATGCTGTGGCACCTGGGCGGCTCTCAGACCGACATGGCAACCTTGCGCGCCGAGGATATTAACTGGACCGACCAAACAATTTCTTACGAACGGATCAAGACCGGTAGTATTTCGGTGATCCATTTCGGGCAGACTGTGGCGGACCTGCTAAGATTCCGACCACAGAAGGGGTTTCTCTTCCCAATGATTGCTCTCTGGAAAGAGGCAAGCCGCGGCAAGGCGTTTATCCGTCGTTGCAGATTGGCAGGGGTGTCTGGGGTTTCCCTCCATTCTTACCGCTATGCCTGGGCGGAGCGCGCAAAGAGCGCCGGCTATCCCGAGCGGTTTGCGCAACAAGCGCTCGGACATAATTCCATAGCTGTTCACCGTGCCTACGCCAAGCGCGCTCTTGTCAAAATCCCTTCGTTGGAAGATTACGAGAGGCAAGTGGAGTCCAAAGAAGCTGTTTCAGTTTGAGGGAAAGAGTTCGTGATGAGCTTTTCGCGCTGCTTCCCATTCATTTGTTGAACGTGCCTTTCAACAATGCGAATGGCCTTATCCAACCAGGCCCGGTCACGGCATAACTCCTCCAGTTCAACCGTAGCGAACCACTTTCGTGAGTTCTGACCCGGCTTTCCCAAAGGAATCAGGTGCCCTGCTCTCACCAGCGCCGGCAGGAAGTACAATGGCCAACCGAACATTGCGGCGGCCTCTTCGACTCCGACGCACGCCGGAAGCCCCCGCCCGTTCTGAATTGCTTGCCGCTGCATACGTTTATCGGAAGGCAGTAGAAGGCCGGGGGAACCCGGGCTGCGGCTGATAGCGCGTCTGAGACCAGCTCTGCCCAATTACCACGACAGTGGACTGCGGCACCCCAGGCTCAGCGGCCTGGACAACCCCAGTAGACGCTGGCCGCTCCGGCTGCACCGCACCGACCGATTCAATACCCCTCGGAGGTGTCGCCCGTTCGTAATACCGCCCTCGAATCACCACGCCCGAAGGCGAGAAAAGGTTAATGTCCCCCGAGTCATACCGCACCGACCGCCCATCAGTCAGGAAGACAGTAACCGTGCCATTGAGCAACGCATACCCCGCCATTTTAACCGTGTTTGTTTCCGCTGGCGGCGCATAGTCCTCTGGCCGGCCCCGATACTTTAGCGACGTGTCCGGGCCAGGGCTCGCCAGGTCAAACCGTTTCGCAACGCTGTCCGCGTTCGTCCCCCTCACAGGCGATTCAATACCGGCCTTGGCCATCGCCCGCTTGCTCGAAAACAAGTAACCGCCGAGCCGAGGCACAAATTGAACGATAGCGAATAGCAGCAGGAAAACCGCGACCACGAACGCCCACCAGGGCAAGCCGCTTCGCTTTTCCTCCCTGTCCGCGCCTCGCGCGTGAATGCCCACACCTTGCGCAGTGTCGTAGCAACTGGCCAGGCCCGACACGTCCAACCGGAAAGTGCCAGTCTCCATCGCCTCGCTTGTGTCGCTTGGCGGGGTGGTGAACGTTCGGCGGACAAAAACTCCAGGCAGCCGGAAAAAGCCGTAAGACTCCTTTTTGAGGTTGCGCAGGTAAGTGTAATCCTGAGTCACCGACCGGAATTGCTTGTCAACATTCATCACGGCTTGCGTGATACAAATAACGGTGTCCCCCAGCTTGCGGTGCTGACTCAGGTAAAAGAGAACGTCGCGGCCAGTCTCCGCCCAGGCCCGGGCATTAAAGAAGTTGTGAACCTCGTCAATGACATACATCACCCCACCGTCCTGCAAGGCAGGGTAGACAGGTTTTTTCCCTGCGCTCCATTCCTCTTTGGAGAGCACCGGGACTTGAACGCCACCAGGACGAATCGAGAAGAACCGGCCTGTTTCCGAGTCATCCAGAAGGCGTACCCGCTGGACTACGTTGCAGTCTCGACTTGGCCAACGCTCTTGCAAATACTCGTTGAGCCGCCCCACGTGCAACGGCACATTCGTGAAAATCTCTCGTTTCCCAAACACCAGCTCATCCACAATGAGCTTGACTGCGTAAAGGGTCTTGCCGCCTCCCGGCTTCCCTGAAATGAAGTGAATCGCCACAGCTATTTGAAACGGTTTGTTTCCACTACCACCGTGAGCTCGACCCCGTTCGTCACCGTCCGCGCCTCGACGTAGGTTTCGGCGGTGGTGTAGAAGTCAATTTGGGGATGCGGACCAACGCCGCACACAATGTGCCGCCCGCGTTCAAGTTGGCGCTTCACTGTCCACTGATTCAGGAGACAAAGACCCACGGCAACCAGGCAACCGGCCTCGATAGGGTCTACCATGCGAACCCATTTACTCATTCACGCCCCCACCGCCGATGATTTTACGGACCCACCGGGCCGCAAGCCCCCCGAAGCGCATCACGAACCCGAAGGAAAACCCGAGCCAAAAGTAGTTAATCCAGCCCGCGTTCCCGCTCTCAGCGTAGCCAGTCCCCACGCCGTAAATGACCCGCACGTTCACCACACCAACGGTGCCCGCCGTGGTGTTTGTCGCCATTGCTGTTCCGTCCCAGTGGCTCCCCCATGTTCCGTTAACATCAAGCCCGACCTCCCCAACAGGCCAGACCATGCCATCCGAATTTGTCAGGCTTTGACCCGTCAAGTTGACTACTGTGAACCGCTCCGCGTGCGCCACCAGGCACAGCAGCAACGCCCCCAGGCACAACGCAGCCTTAAACATATTCCCTCAGTGCTCTCACGAGCAGTTCGGCCAGGAACAAGCCGCAGGTGAATGCAATAATGCTTTCCATGTAGAACCTCACTTTCCCATCAGAAACCGACTGATTGACGAATAGAGCACAATCAATTTGGCTTTCCCGAAGTAGGCCGCAATCCGAGCCCACGCCAAACCAATCAGCAAGTCCACAGGGAAAACGCGAGTGACCAGGCCCCACGCCGCGCTCGACGGGCACGCCGCGCCGCCTGCCGAGCCCGCTAACTGGCTTACCCAGGACGTGACTGCGGACGCAAGCCACGTGAACAGGGCCACCCAGATTGCCACGAAGACCCCAGCCACAATGAACATGATCACCGTCGCTTGAACGTTGAACCCCATCACCCCGACATTGGGCACGCCGCCCATTTCCGCCTGCGAATACGTGCTCGCCGCGTCCGCAATCATCACGCCCATTTCCCGGCAGAACCAAATCAGGGCGATCAGCGTGATGAAGCCCTTGACCCATGCGCACACGGGCATTCCCGTGACTGTGTCCGGATCAACCGAAAGCACATTGCCGTTGAGGAAGCCGAAACTCGCTGTCAGGCCGCCGCTACCGCTCCCAAGACTCGGAGCACTGCCCAAGCCGCTCGATAACCCGTCAATGGCACTAGTAGCGCCGGATGCTGCCGCCGTCCCGGACGTTGTCGCAGTCGCCTGGTTCGTGCCGTTGCCCATCGCTCCCGAGATACCCGTCGTTTGCAAGTTCGTGTCATACACCGACGAGCCTACATACACATTTGTCCCCGACCCGCCGCCGCTCCCCGTGCCATTGGTGCCGGCACTGGCCACTTGCGTCAGGCGCGTTAAATCATCGTGAAGAGTGCCCAGGCCGTGCGTGATTGCATCATAAAGCGCTTGGTCGCCCTGCTGAATACTGCCGACCAGGTTCGTTTGGTCGGGGTAGATAATGCCCGTGCCGCTCGGCCCGTTCGTGAACGTCGCTCCGCTGTAGATGAAACCGCCTGTCGGCGCTGACGGATTTCCCGGAGGACTGCCAGGCGTGCCGAAGGCCAGCCCGACGGGAACCGCTGTTCCCACATCCCCGTTCAGCCCCTCAAGCCACAGGGTGTTCACGCCGCCCACCTGCGTTGCCGCTATGCTCCAATTCTGAAACGCTTGCGCGTAAAGACCGTTCGTGTATTGCTGGCATACCGTGGTACTCAACACCCCGGACTTGCCCGCGTCCAGGAACAGAAACGTCGGGTTGCTCACAGTCCCACCGACCGCACCAGGAACCGCGCCCCCGGAATAAGTGCCGTTCGTGGCCCCGCCGCCGTAAGGTGAATACATCTGGTAGGCCATCGGCCCGGACGAGTTGTTTTTGACCGCCATTTTGACAACCACCTGGTTGCAGTTTGTGGCGCAGAAGCTTCCCGGCGCTGCGTTGTAAATAATGGAGCCCCCGCCCATGGCCATGCCTCCGCCACCCACCAGCCCGATGCCATACCCACAACCGCACAGCGAGAACCAATTCACCGAAGCCGACTGGCCAGGCTGCAACGTCCCGCCACCATAGACCGTTCCGCCCTGGCAGCCAGAAGGACAGTTGAGCAACTGAAACGTAAACGAGTTCGTGCAGCCACTCTCATTGATGATGGTGATGTTGTTCTGCGAATATTGCGCCCATGCCGGCGCAACGTTGAGAATTACCCCCACCACCAGGTAAGACCCCCGCCGTAAAAACGCGCCTAATGCCACGCCAGGCGTCAAGTGTCTTGGTGCATCGCTCATTGTTGCCCCCAGAAGGGAAAAGGGGCTGGCAGGCTCCCGGTAGCCCGGAAAGGAAGAAACCCCGGGTCTGCCCACCAGCCCCCCAACCGGCCTTAGATCAGCTTCCGCACGACCTTACGGCCGATGACGAACAGCAGAACCGCAATGCCCACAACCACCGCTGCGGTCTGATAGCCGCTGGCAGCGGTGATGACGCCGGTAACGTCAGTTTGAGCAAACGCCGGAATTGCGGCACCCGCCGCACCCCGCAGCCACAAGGGCTTTCTTCATGGTTCCATTCATGCTTACCAACAGAGCCCAACGAGTAGCTGCGCAATCCAATACGCGGTAGCTATTCCCACGATGACGCCTAACGCCCTGCGTGGAGCCCACCGACAGACCCGGTCTGCAACCAGGCCCGCAGCAAGTGCCGCAATCAGAATCACTGCTAAACGCACGCTCATATGTCGCTGTTTTGTAAACACCCGCTCGCCGCCGCGAATCGCGGCTTACGGTCTGCCCGGCCAGGCTCAGTGTGTGTTAGCCAAAGGCCCGACCCGGAAATCGATTAGTACATACGATATTCAAGATACCCCGCGCACCCGCGCCGCTGCCGCGGCGCGGGTGCTACGGGGACCCCGTAATTTCGAGAGCAGGACGGGTAAGTTAGGCACCCATCTAGCCCGCAGTCCTTTTGTCCGTTTACAGACCCGGTCAACACCCCGCCTCATCGGCGGAGCAGGGGCCATCAAAGCCCACGCGGTAGAGTCATGGCATCAGCCTGGACGGACTGCGGGATTGTCGCATCAATGGCCCACGCCACTAAAGCGCAGGGGACTCTGCATCCCCCGTGTTGAACAATCCTGCCTTGCCTGGCGCTGTTCCCTCACACGTATACCTCAAGCTCAGGCGCACCGCCCGAAACACCGAGGCAGAGAGTTCCAGCCGGTCGGACCGATTGAATTTTCCCAATTCGTAGAGGTTCCCTCCAGAGAGACACCCCTCGATATAATCCGCGCCAGCAAGTCGCGAATCATAAGGCCTGACCACCGCGTGGCCCCCCGTCTGCCTCTTCCACAAATAAGCCAGACGAAAGGCCAGCGAGTGCGGGTTACTGCCTGCCCCCGTTCGACCGAGCAGGTAATGGAAATGAAAACGGTCGCCCAATTCCCCACGCTCCGACCGTAACGCAATCAGGAGTTTACCATAGGGGACTTCCAAGGCCTCCGCCGCGCCGTGCAGATGACGCCACGCCATCCGCCAGCCGCGCCGTTCAATGGGGGTAGAGCCTTCAAATGTTAAGGTTGCAAAGCAGTCCCACGGCAAAAGCGCGAGGCTGTAGGCGAAACCCTTGGAAGCTTGGGCAAGATTCATCGGGCGGCCAAGTGCTACTTGGGCGTGGAACCGTTCACGATCAATCGACCGCGCATCGTGGGATTGCCCTTGCCGGACATTTCACGCACTTCGATTTGCACGCTTTTACCATTTAACTGACCGCCCGAAAACTTCTCGACCTCGCCGGCGTCCGCGTCCAGAACGTAACGCGGCATCTGGCGCATCGGACACTCGCCCTCATCCAGCAGGATCAGCAGATGATTAATTTGCTCGGGCCGGCCGTCACGCGCTGGCCACGCCTGCTTGGTCGTGTCTATCACTTTGAACTTTCCAACCATACTTTGCCTTTCTTAGTTTGTTTAGAACGGCTCTTCACACCTCTGCATCGGGACCGCCGTCCTTGGAACCCGACCCAGAAAACTCGCTTGCACCTCCTGGCGGTTGCTCTTGGACGCATTGCAATGAGTGCACCGCAACGCCAGGTTGCCCGCCGCAAATTCCGCACGGTAGAAGCTTGAGCCGGTGCGACCATTCCATCCTGTGGTGCTCTTGCCCCTTGGGCTCGATACAATCGAACTCCAACTCTGCCGTCGCTCCGCAGTCCACACACCGCCCGCCCAATAGCTGACGCAATCGCTCCGTTTGCCGGCGCGCCCAGTGTCTCTGACGCAAACCCATACGGCTACCGGCCCCATCTCCCGCCCGGGTGATAACCACCCCGAGCCAAAACTTTTGTTCGGATTATCCGCCGCAGCAGTTCCCCACTCGTCAGCCCCTGCTTTTGCGCCAGCGCGTTAAACTCCGCCCACGTCTGCTCCTCCACATACGCTCCCACTATCCGCCGACCCCCACCCTTGGGTCGTGGGTCGTTACCACCTGTCCGCGTTTCAGCTTTCAACATAGTTCGCTCTAACCAATTTTGTCTTTGTCCTCGGCCTAGCGGGCCTGGCCCTCTGCCTCCCGCCGGATGTATTCCTTCACCAATTCCCGGACCAGGTCTGCCACCGTCAGGCCCCGGCGCTTGGCCTCAGCCTTAAGCTGCGCCCGCTCCCGGGGCGCCAGATACGCCCCCACCAGCTTCAGTCCCGCTTTCCGTTGATTTGGCATAACACTTAATGTTGCCCGGGTGATTACCACCTTCCGCCGCTCCTGTCAACATCGTTTTTATAAAAAGTGGGAAAAACTTTTCGAGCGGCATTCCAGCCCCTTTTGCCAATACCTCCAGCTTGCGCCGATCCGATTGCCGAATCCGAATCAGCACCAGCCCCACCGGCGCTGCCTGCGACGCCACGGCTTCTCGACCAGAGGCTCCCAAAGGCCTGCCGTTGACTGCACAGTTTTTGGCTTGCCACCATGGCAACGGCGACCACGGCGACCGGCGCCAGCTTTGTTAGATTCATCATGTGGGGTTGGTGATTACCACCTTCCCCCGGTCGAACGCAAGAACTTTTTCAAATATTTTCTTGAAGAACTCTGCTCCGCAAGTCCGAGATGAGTCTGCCCGCGCGTTTACGTGGTATCGGTACCCGCTCTTCTGAATAACCAAGCCCACAATACGAGCCAGGGGGAAATGAGAATTCCTGTAAGAAATGCCAAGCCGATTATGGCTCCAAAGAACTTCTCGGCACCCCATGCCGATGCCTCCGAGCAGAGTATGCAAAGCGCAGCGGCCAATAAACAATGGGCGACGCTCCAAAAAATCCATAAAAGTCGTTTGTCGGTCGCAAGCATAGCGCCCAACGCACCGGCCACAAAGTAAGAACAGCTTAAGTAGATTACTACTGCGTCACCGGAGGACTCCGATCGAACGGAGGCAGCGCTCATTCCGGCCTGGGAGGCTCCAAAACCTTGCACTATGTGCAGCACGACCCATGTTGCAACACCCCCAGTGACAAACAAGACCGAAGCGGCCATGCGTTTAACTATGGGTCCTGCCTTCATCTCTGAATGCTCGCCTTCCAATTTGGCGTTCATTTTTGAGTGGAACAACGCGCTGCTGCCCTCGTTAATGTCACCGGGCGAATGAAAACCAGCCACTTGTGCACCCCATGGTCGACGATGCGTTTCATGAGCCGTTAGGAGAGCCGGGGTCATCGCGTCTGGCCTGCTCCGGTTTATCGAACACGTGAAAGGCAACACGTATGAGTAACGTGACAAGCGCCCCCACACACCCCCAGTAGACGAACAGGAGAGGAAAAGCTATCACCAGGTTGTCGAGGCTCTGGCGTGGATAGGGGTGAAGCCCCTCAGTGAGCCACTCCAGGGGCTTGATCAGGACGGCAACCGTTGCGGGTGCCACTTCAAGGAAAGTCATGGCGCCGCCGATTGCAGCCCCGGCAATAAAACCGAGAGTTAGAGCCTTTCTTGTCTTCACAGGCATCGGCGTGATGTGAGACAGGCCATCATCTTACAAATGTGCTTAGCGAGTTAGGGTCGCCCTCCCAGTTGCGCGAGTGATTCGCATTGGCAATGCCACGGAACCCTACGGCCATCGGTTCACCGGGTGCATCGTTAATGTCGAAGCTAAGCGCCACTTTGCTATACACTTGGTCGTTACGGCTGGTTAAGAATAACCCCTGGTCAAATCCCCCAGACCATTTGTTAGGCACATTCGTTGAAAAAATAAAAGTCATGCTCGGTTGGTACCCAGTATCTGGAGCCTCGTAGATTATCCGCTCTAATCCCGCAGAGTCCATAACACCCCCGCCAACAGCCTCAATTTGTACGCTCCAAGCTAACCTATTGCGGCCCGAGATAACGCCGGGGGAGCGGTTCACAGTTAATTTTACGTCGCCGCCACCGGGAACAACTTTTCCCACTAGCAAGTCAAAATATATCGGCTCGCTCGTGTAAGGGAGTTTGTAATGCTGCTCTATGACCAACAGAGGTTCTGCACCCTGCAACCTCCACATTTTAATCACAATGGGATTATTCGGGTCTGGATGCACTCGATCTTCCTTTGGGGCCAACATTGAATAATTCCCACCCCCATTCAACGAAGCCAGAGCATAGCCCTTTTTGGACGGCAGCGTGCTAATGTCTTGTCCTTTGCCATGGAATTGGAATAGTCCGTCCGCGTCGCTCGCTGTAGTGAGCCAATCCGTTCCACGTCTGACCCCGCTGATCACCCTGATGCTCCCTTTCACCTCTGCGCCCGATACAGGATCTCCAAATTGGTCCTCAAGCTTGCCGTAGAAGTCAATCGGGACATCGTTGTATGCGGAAAGTACTTCACCTATCCGCTCTGTGTTGTTTTGAGGTGGCGGCTGGGGTACGTTTGCAACAGTAGGTGGTGCCCCCGTACTGTATGCCGAAGCGTTCGTTTCCATTATAAGCCCGGCAATTGATGGATGGGATTCACTCGACTCTGCTGGTGCGGTGGTGCCTTCGGTTGAGGTTGCGGACGGCGTTTCCGTCGCTTTGTTTCTCCAGTACCACAAGGCCAATACAACCAAGAGCGCGGCGATACCTACCGAGAAAAGAGTTGAGCGATAGACTTTCATGTCTATTTGAGGTTGAAAGCATCGCTGCCCAATAACTCAAGCCAGTAACCTTGTTGCTGCCAGTAGTCACCACGAAATTCAGCACTATGATAAAAATGCTCATCGAACGGATGAGAGGGGTGGGTCAAATCAGGAGGCCACAGTTGCTGTAGGTCGATGTTGCGGCTGATATTCTGGACCCCTGGCGTTGCGCCGAGTGCTGTTGTCCAGGATTCAGCGGCCAATCCCATTACCTCGTAACGATTTGTAAGGACGTTCACGATATCGAAGTCAAATACCGTGAACCCAAGGGAAGCATATTTCTCGAAATGATTCCAGGGCGGCGGATCGTTAGTCTGGCCGAGATAACTGTAATCCCAGTGCGTGCCGTTCATCAATACAAATTGGTCTGGCTTGAATAACTGATTGAGTTGCCAGACGGACCTTTGCAGAGCGTAATCGTTCGTGTTGTAAAAATTCACCACCCTCCCCGCACCCCCACCGTAGTTGCCCTGGAACCAACTGCCGTAAATATTGGGCGTTCTGCACTGATAAACCCAGGGCGAATCATAAAACGAATAATTAGGAATGTTCGTGTCGTACGTATGCGTTGATACTGCACCTTGGCTGGAAACATAAGTATTGACAACCTGATTGGTTCCGGCAAGCCGCAACGCTTCTCCAGTGGTAACGTTTCCCATACTGTGACCCAGAAGGTAAACCTGGCCGGGATACTG
Source organism: Verrucomicrobiia bacterium (assembly GCA_035934555.1). Taxonomy (GTDB): domain Bacteria; phylum Verrucomicrobiota; class Verrucomicrobiia; order Limisphaerales; family UBA8199; genus DASYXT01. The sequence goes on from DASYXT010000102.1 coordinate 48,840, forward strand.
CTGTTCCGCGTCGGGGAAATCGCTGAAGCGGAGGAGCCCTTGTCTCACGCTCGGCTGAGAGGGGGCGGGGAAAGTTCCGATTTTATCCTGAACTGAAAAGGGGTGTTTGGAGTTGGTCGGCCTGTAGTGGTGGGGGATTTT
>DASYXT010000106.1:0-1961 GCA_035934555.1 Verrucomicrobiia bacterium
CATGACGAGATTGGTTGAAACTCTCCACCCGCTTTCGCCGCCCTCGATGGTGGCCTGGCACAGGTCATAATAGTAGCCGGACCAGCTCGGATCGAGCGGCTCGATGGCCCGTGCCATATCCCAGATGGCCTCGCCGATGTAACGAGGATGGTTGTGATACCCCACCTGGATTCCGTGGTCCTTCGCCAGGTCAACCAGGGTGCGAAACCGCCGCCCGGCCTGCGCAACCTCTTCCACAACGTTTACGAGCTTGTATTGGTAATAGCCCGGCTTCAGATAAGGGATGTGGAGTTTGCTCGCAGTGCTGATGATCGGTTTCGCAGTCGGATCGTCGGCCGACAGCAGCTCGGTTGTAATCATTGGGACTTTAAGCCCTGCTTCCCTGATGGCCTCCACCGCTTTCGGCAGGTCGGCCTCCGCACGTTCCGGGAGGACGTGGCCCTCGGCTCGGACGGTCAAATCGACGCCGTCAAAGCCCGCCGCCTTGGTGCTCTCCGCCAGCTCCTTCCAGTTCAGTTGCGGAACAGGCTTCGAAAATAAGCAGAGGGTCCCTCGGAACGGCCCGCGCGTGGCGGGCGCCGCGACTGTGCTGGTCCCCTGAAGCGCCATAGTGCCCCCCAGCGCACCCGCCGACGAGAGCTTCAGAAATTCACGTCTGGAAACATGTTCGTCCACTGTGATGTCCTCCTTCAGGGCAGACCAAAGCATAAAATGTTGGGACCGACCGCAAGGGCCACATACTGTTTTCCGTTCACGGTGTACGTCATGGGCGAGGCCTTGTTTTCACCGCTGGTCGGAAAGCGCCAAAGCGTCTTGCCATTGCGGGCATTGACGGCCACCACGCTGCCGCTCGGCTCGCCATAGAAAAGCAGCCCGCCGGCTGTTGCCAATACGCCCGCCTCCCTCTTGCCTTCGGCCAGCCCGACCTCCTCAACCTTCCACGCGACCTTTCCGGTATTGATATCCACCGCCATCAGATACTTCTTTGCAGGTTCTTCCGGAGGCTGTTTCTGCTTCCAACTACCGGCGGAGAGCCTGACCTCGCACTTCTCGAGCGCCACCAGGTAATAGAACCCGGTCTGGGGGCTGAAGGCCGTGGCGTTCCAGTTGGCGCCGTACGAGCCTGGACAGAGAAGCCCATTCTGCTGAAGGAGCTGCGGGCGTCCATCGGAACCGATGCCGCTCGCCCAAGTCACGCGCACAAACGGGCTGGCCAGCAGAACGTGGCCATTCGTCCGGTCGAGCACATAGAAGAAGCCATTCTTATCGGCGTGCAGCAGGAGTTTCCGTTCCTGTCCGTGATATTGCGCATCCACCAGCACCAGCGGCGCGTTCGCGTCCCAGTCGCGGACGTCGTGGGGCGTGACCTGGTAATACCACTTCACCTTGCCGGTGTTCGGGCCGAGGGCCAGGATGCAGTTCGTGTAGAGATTATCGCCCGGCCGGGTACGGTCATCAGAATCGGGATAGGGATTGCCGGTAGCCCAGTAGAGCGTATCCGTCTCGGGATCGTAGGAGCCAGTGAGCCACGTGGCGCCGCCGCCGGTTTTGGGCGGATTGCCGCCCCAGCTTTCGGCCCCTGGCTGCCCCTTTGCGGGAACCGTCCACTGGCGCCACACCCGCTCGCCGTTGGACGCCTTGTAAGCGGCGACAAAACCCCTCATGCCCCAGTCACCACCCGAAACGCCGGTAATCACCATGTCTTTGACCACCAGCGGCGCGACGGTTGAACCATAGTGCAGGGGTTCGTCGGGCATCACCACTTCCCACACCGGTTTCCCCGTTGTGCGGTTGAGGGCTATCAGGCGGGCGTCGTCCGTCACCCTGAAGACTTTATCGCCCAGGATCGCCACGCCGCGATTGGTGCCGAGCGCAGCATCGCCAACCGTCACGGAGGTCCGTGGGCGCGAATATGACCAGATCTCCTGGCCCGTTCCGGCATCCAGCGCATAGGCCCGTTG
>DASYXT010000123.1:0-4794 GCA_035934555.1 Verrucomicrobiia bacterium
GGCCTGCGGTTTACGTGCTTTTCGACCAAAAGGCCGCGGACCTCCAGACCGGAGGTCCACGCTACCAGAACAAGAGCCACGGGCCATAGCGATCCGCGCTACAATGCATGGCGCGAGAGAAAGCCAATCCACACCCGGAGAGGGCCGTTATGCGATTGAAATCCGTCTTCATCCTCTTAGCTCTTTGTGCGCTGGCCGCTGGGCCGGGGTTGAAACCTACTTTCGCCGCCAGCCCTGCCGCGCGCGCGCAAGCGGCCGCGAATATGGCAAGCCTGAAGATCTACGTCATCGATGTTGAGGGCGGACAGTCCACGCTGATCGTGACGCCGGCTCACCAGTCGCTGCTGGTGGATGCGGGCTGGCCGGGCTTTAACGGCCGCGATGCGGACCGCATCCTGCAGGCCGCGAAGCTGGCGGGAATCGATCGCATCAATTTTCTGCTGATCACGCACTACCACGCCGACCATGTGGGCGGCGTTCCGCAGCTTGCCGAGCGCATCCCCATTGACAACTTCCTGGACCACGGCCCTGACGTAGAGAAAAGCGCGGATGAACGCGAACTTTATTCCGCCTACCTGAAGGCCGCGCAAAAGGGGCAGCATCGAGTGGTGAAGCCCGGCGACACAATCCCGCTACGCGGGGTGAAAGTAGTCGTGGTTGCGGCGGCGGGCAGGCATCTCGAACAGCCGCTCGTGGGCGCGGGGCAGGCGAACCCGTATTGCAACGATACCAGGCCCATGGAGATCGATCCCTCGGAGAACGCCCAATCGTCGGGCATTGTGCTCACTTATGGGAAATTCCGTTTTGTCGGTCTCGGTGACCTCACCTGGAACAAAGAAATCGCGCTGATGTGCCCGGTGAACCGGCTGGGCCGGGTTGACCTTTTCCTGGCCAGCCACCACGGCGAATCCATCTCGAATTCCAAAGCGCTGGTGTGGGCGCTCGAGCCGCGCGTGACGATCATCGACAATGGATCAAAGAAGGGCGGCACGCCTGAGGCGTGGAAACGCATCCATGAGGCGCCGGGCCGCGGGCGGGTGTGGGAGCTGCATTATTCGGAGGCGGGCGGCAAGCATGCTAACGCGGGCCCGCGATACATCGCCAACAGCAGCAACCAGCCGGACCATGGTCATTATCTGGTGGTTTCCGCGCGCCCGGACGGCGGTTTTACGGTCACCAATTCCCGCAACAAGTTCAAAGCGGATTACCCGCCCCGAAAGTTATCTGCACAGTCAGTAACTCCGTAACAATTCTTCGGTTTTGGAGCTGTTGAAGTGAGGTAAGTTTTACCCCACTGCGGAGAAAATTGCCGGGCTCTTACCGCCGGACCGCCCACCATTACAGCTCTCATCACTTATCGAATCAGTACCTTGGTAAGCCGCCCAAGGAATGGACACGCGCTTGCGAAGGAGGACAGCGGGTTAATGTGCCGGGGCAGGGGTCGAACGCTGGAGGTGCGTGATGAGAGAACACAAAGTGAATGACATCCAACCTGAAAGCACCAGGCATGCGGGCAGGTGGCCTGTGGTGGCGGGACTGATCGGGACGATGCTGCTGCTGATGCTGGCGATGGTAACGGCTCCTGCGCCATCGTTTGCGCGAATGAGTGTGGGAATCTTTGTCAATTTCGGCCCGCCGGCGCTGCCGGTTTATGTGCAGCCGCCCTGTCCAGGCCCGGGATATATGTGGACGCCTGGGTATTGGGCCTGGGACCCAGACTCCGGATACTATTGGGTGCCGGGCACGTGGGTAGCTGCGCCCTTTGTCGGCGCGCTTTGGACGCCGGGATATTGGGCCTGGGCCCCGAGAGGGGACCAGGGCGAGGATGAGGACGAAGATGGAGGCGGTTACGTCTGGTACCCGGGCTACTGGGGTAACACAGTCGGCTTCTATGGAGGGGTTGACTACGGATATGGCTACACCGGCCATGGCTACTACGGCGGATACTGGCGCGGCGAAAACTTTTACTACAACCGCGAGGTGAACCACATCACCAACGTCCACATCACGAATATTTACAACCAGAGAGTGGTTGTGAACGAAAACGGTTCGCGCGTCAGCTATAACGGCGGCCGGGGTGGAATCGATGCCCGTCCCACACGTGAACAAATGGCGGCTGAGCAGGGCAGGCGGTTCGGTCCCGTTGGAGAGCAGATGCGACAGGAGCGGTTTGCGCGGTCAGACCGCATGCAGCGGGCCTCCTTTAACCATGGGCATCCGGGAATTGCCGCGACTCCACGGGCGGGCGAATTCCATGGACGCGATGCCGTTCAGAACCATGCTCCCGTCGAGCACGGAAACCAGCGGCAGGGGTTCCAGTCGTTCGGCTCTCAGCGGCCCGCAGAACAGAATGCGCGCTTTGAAAATCGCGCTCCCGTCGAGCGGGGAAATCAGCGGCCGACGTACAGCAACAATCAGCAACGTTCCTTTGAGCGCAACCAGCCACAGGCCCGCCCGCAGGAAATGCGCCGGTATGAAAGCCGACCCGCGCCGCAACAGCAAGGCAATTTCGCGCGCCAGGAAGAGCATGGCGGCGGAAACCAGCGGCAGGAGTTCCAGTCGTTCGGCTCTCCGCGGCCCGCAGAACAGAATGCGCGCTTTGAAAATCGCGCTCCCGTCGAGCGGGGAAATCAGCGCCCGACGTACAGCAACAATCAGCAGCGTTCCTTTGAGCGCAACCAGCCACAGGCCCGCCCGCAGGAAATGCGCCGGTATGAAAGCCGACCCGCGCCGCAACAGCAAGGCAATTTCGCGCGCCAGGAAGAGCATGGCGGCGGAAACCGGCACGGCGGCGGAAACGGGGGCGACAACGGCCACGACGGAGGCGGCCGCCACTAGTTGCGCGAGCGCAGCGACGCGGGTTGCGATTGCCTGAGCCCGGCACAGCGCCCGCGCGCTCGCGCGTCTCCAATTGTGCAGGTGAATTCCACACTGCTGCCTGAGAGGACATCCCACCCAAGAACCGCCGGCGCCGGTCGACGCTGTGCTACGCGCCTTCCCTTCGCCACCGCTCGTGGAGTATGTGCGCGGTTTGCTTGGGCTGCTGGTCGCGCGTAAAGGGGCCTTTGTTGTTCATGCCGTTCGTGCGGATGATGCTCTGTGATGTTTTGAAATCGGCAAAGCACCACATCAGGGTCCCTGCCATATATGACCGCTGGGTCGCAGCGTCGAGATAGCGGCGGATGGTTTCCGCCTGGTATTCCTCAGAGCGCAATTCCGGCGGCGTGCCGTGCGAGCCCGGCAGGGATTCCGCGCCGAACTCGGTAAAGATCATGGGCTTGGGATAGGAAGCGTGCAGCGCATCGAGTTCTTTGGCAAGCGCCTGGATCGCCACGTCGAGCTGGCCGCCCAGCGTGCACCAGCCGTAATAGCGGTTGAGCGCCATCACATCCACGTGCGCCAGCCACTCCACGGGTCCTCCCTGCACGGCGGCGAAGGTGACAGGGCGAGTCGGGTCAAGCTGGTGGGCCAGGCCACCAACTGGTTGACGTAACGATCCCCGGCGGCCACGGCGTTTTGCCCGGCCCCCTGTCCTGAAAGCGGACGGCCCGCGCCGGCTCATTGGTGACCGACCACCTGATGATGCTCGGGTGGTTTTTTGTCTCGCGCGACAAGACTGCGAAGCTGGCTGCTGGCCAGTTTCGCCTGGGCGTGCTGCTCACTCTCTGAGAAGTTCAATCCCACGACCGGGGTTTGCCCACGGCCACGATAGCCGTGCCACGGAAGGCCCTGTAAATTTTACGTTAACCGCGTAATCTGACCAGACGGTTTATGAAACTCAACCTTATACAGCTACGTCTACCAGTCTGGGAATTGGCAGGTTACCTGAATGGCGTCAGAAGTGGATACAAGGTTGCTTGCCAATAGGAGGGGGAAAACGATAGGGGAAGTGCCTGAAGGAGGTGCTTCGATGAAAGAAGAGAATATCAACATTATCCAATCCAAGTCTGGCTCCTCGGCAGAGGGAGTATTCTGCATTGATAGCTCGCACGGAGCAGCGCTCGATAGCCCTTCGGGCACCACGGGTTGCACCGTGGAGCACAGGAAGATGGCGCACGGCGTGTGGATGCGGCGATCCCTGGTTTCGGGCCTGATCGGATCGCTGCTTCTGGTGTTGGCCATGCTGGCGGCGCCGGCGAAATCCTCCGCCTCGGTGGGCATTTTTGTCAGTTTCGGCCCACCGGCGATCCCCTTTTATGTCCAGCCGGCTTGCCCGGCTCCCGGCTTCTTCTGGACGCCGGGATACTGGGCCTGGGACCCGGACTACGGCTACTTTTGGGTACCCGGTACCTGGGTGCCTGCGCCTTTCGTAGGCGCGCTTTGGACCCCTGGCTACTGGGGTTGGTATAACGACGCGTACGTCTGGTACCCGGGCTACTGGGGAACGGAAGTTGGCTTCTACGGAGGCATAGATTACGGCTACGGCTACCCAGGCCGTGGTTACTACGGTGGACAGTGGCGCGGCGATCAATTCTTCTATAACCGCCAAGTCACCCACATCACCAACGTGAATGTCGTGAACGTTTACAACGAAAGAGTGGTGGTGAATAACAACGGCCCGCGCATCAGCTACAACGGCGGCAGCGGCGGAATCGATGCCCGTCCAACCTCTGCGGAAATGGCGGCGGCCCGCAGCCGGCGCTCCGGGGCCGTCAGCGAACAGTTGGAGCAGCAACAGGTTGCCCGGAACGAACCCGCGCAGCGGGCGCGTGAGAATCACGGAAAACCGGAAGTTGCCGCAACGGCCATGCCCGGTGAGTTCCGTGGCAACGGCGCGGTGCGGGCAAGCCGAGC
>DASYXT010000132.1:0-1537 GCA_035934555.1 Verrucomicrobiia bacterium
CTGCCCAGGGCGGCCGGAGAGGAGCACGAGGACTTTGAAAGGCTGAGGGGCCAACTTGAACTGCAAACCTGCCTTGCGCAACACTTCGCCTTCGGTGTCGAGTTCGAAGGCCCCAAACCGGACAAGGTTTGCCGCCGATTCGCTGTTTTTCACGCCAGCAACCCTCAAGAGCACGCAGAAATACAACTATCATACATCCAAGCTCCATGGAAAGCGATAGTGCTTGACCGCAGATGCCTGTACCCGATTGAAAACCATAGAGTTAGCTCCTCACCTAAAGCTCACCAAAACCTTATGTGTTACTCCTTGACGTAATTGGTCCGCCATCATTAGGGTGCGACCAGTCTGTTTAAAGTCAAAGGAAACCTAATGATCCGGAGGTGTTGCGATGCGTTGTCTTAGGGTTTCGATGTTGGTGGTGGGAGCATGTTTCCTGCTGGCGATTGAAGTCCCGGGTCAGGCGCCGGAGACTAGGGATGCGCATTCTGTTAGCGCGGCAGGGATCGCTTCTGCCCCTGTAGAACCAGACTCGCCGGCATCGAGCACAAGTCATGCCGGGAGTGGCCAAGCAGCCTCCGGAACAATCGTCCCGCGCCTGATGAAGTTCAGCGGCGCGCTGAGCGATGCCGCGGGTAAGCCTCTGAGCGGCGCCGTTGATGTGACCTTCTCCTTGTACAACACCGAAGCGGGTGGCGATGCTCTGTGGTTTGAGACCCAGAGCGTGCAGGCCGACGAACTCGGCCGCTACACCGCCCTGCTCGGCGCCATGCACACCGATGGACTGCCCGTCGATTTATTCACTTCCGGTGAAGTCCGTTGGCTGGGCATTCAGGTGGGAACTGAACCCGAGCAGCAACCCCGCGTCCTGTTGGTGAGCGTGCCCTATGCGCTCAAGGCCGGCGATGCCGAGACGCTGGGCGGCAAGCCCGCCTCGGCGTTTATGCTGGCGTCGACGGCGGAGGCAACCTCGGCCGCAAGCGCGGGGACGATATCGGGGCTGGTCAGTGCGGCCGGGGTGAACGCGCCGACGACCCAAAAGGGCAAGCCCACCCCCGAGGCGATCACCTCCGGCGGCACAACGAACTACATCGCCGGTTGGTTCAATTCCACAACCCTTGGCACTTCGGCGATCTACCAGGATCCGACAACCAACAACATCGGCATTGGGACAACTAGCCCCGTTGATTTGCTTTCTGTGGAAGGTCCGGCGAATACAGGGCTAAGCGTTTACGGTGGCGGCAACCAGCAGGGAGGCTTTCGGTGGAATCCTGGCAATGGTGGATATATATTTGTGGAGGACCCGGCGGTCAGTAATCCGGTAGAGATAGTTGGAAGCGGGTTGAGTTATATCAATGGGGGCCATTTTAGCCTGGGGTCGAGCACGGACGTTTCTCCACTTCAAGTCACGGGTGCGAGTGGGGCGAGTGCAGGCGCGGCGGGCAATGGGATTGAAGAGCTTTCCACGGGTACGGGCTTGAGCACGGACAACAGGTTGCAGTTCGGAATTGTGGATGGATCGTACGGCTGGATCCAATCG
>DASYXT010000135.1:0-174780 GCA_035934555.1 Verrucomicrobiia bacterium
CAAGACGCTGTCGCGAGTTCAGCACGCCACTCATTCCGCCAGGTTTTGGACTGCGGCAGCCCCCTGCCGCTTTTCCCAACGAATGGTTTAATCGCCGCCCCCCGGAGCGCGAACGGCGGAGCGCGGACTTCAGCTTTAGTCCGCAGCACTACCCAAGCTCTAAAGCGTGCTCAGATTTTGCCCAAGCCTTGAAAACGGAGCGCGGACTTCAGCCCTCACCCACCTCACACCAGTTGCTTGCGCAGCAGCGCCAGTCCCGAAAGCGCCGCGCCGAGCAGCAGCACCGTCATCCCACCGTCAGGCACTCCCTGCCCGCCAGTGTCCGTCGATGCCCCAAACGTAAATGTCAGTCCTTCCCCCGGCGTCGTTGTCACCGTCCAAGTCCCATACGTATCCTGAAACCCGGTGATGTGCGCAATCCCCGTTCCCGAGATATTCACGAACCCGCCAGGGTAAGTGACACTCATCGAAGTCGAATCAAAGCTATAGACCGTTGTGCCAATTGTGAAGGCCCACAACGGCGTCACAGAAGCCGCCGGCGGATTAAATGTAAATGGAGTCCATATCGCCGCTGTGCCCATCGGTACCGACGAATAATCCCCCAACGCCGTCAATACAGTCGGAGCTGAACCAGGGGTCCCGAGCAGATTACTAAAGCCGGTGAAAGCCGTCTGGCCTGGGTTCTCCGTCGCCAACCCTTCGAACCCGATTGACCCCGTGATTGGTACCGCCTGCACCGCTAGCACACTCGCCAGTGCGGCCGCCCCCACCACCAACCTCATTACCTTTGTACTCATTTTATGTTGGATGCCCCCACTAAAAAGACATCCGCTTTCAAATAGTAAGCAGGTTACGCGCCAACCACCCTTCCGAGTTTCAAAAGCAAAACACATTCTCCTGATTTACACCATGTTCCATCAAATAACCGCCTTCGCATCCGACTGCGGTATTCCCCTTCTTATCGTAAAGTCTGCCGACGCTTTACACCCTTTCCCCTCCAGAATTCCATCATAATCCATCTTGTGCCTCGGTTTCATGCGGTTCCCCCGAGTCCTGGCGAAACTGTAAGAAACTCCGACACCATCGCAAACTCATTAACCTCTTGTCCCAAGGCTCTTAGGAGGACATCAACCGGCCTTGAATTCAATCGTATGAAACGCGGTTGATGGGCGTTGGCTGTTGGATGTTGACCTCCGCTCCGCGTCACACCCCATTGAAAAACCCCTCCCGTTGCACGATCGTTCGCCCCATGAAAACCGCATTCCCATTGCTCGCGGTCACTTGCCTTTTGGTCGGGTTGCTCCCCCTCCCTGCACCTGCCGGCCAAGTCAACGTCACCCAGTACCACAATCACCTCTCCCGCGACGGCATCTACATCGATCCCGCCTTCACCCATACCGCCGCGGCCGGTCTCGCGCGGGACACCTCTTTTAACGGCAGTATCAGTGGCAACGTTTATGCCCAGCCACTCTACATTGAAGGCGGTCCCGGCCGCGTCGCTATGGTTATTGCCGTCACCGAATCCAACAACGTTTATGCGCTCAATGCCACCTCCGGCGGCGTCCTTTGGCAAGTGAATCTCGGCGCGCCGATTCCCCTTTCCCTCCAGCCCTGCGGCAACATCAACCCCGAAGGCATTGCGGGCACTCCCGTCGTTGACCTCCCTTCCCGCTCGTTGTTGCTCGACACCGATGTCACACCCGATGGCCTCACCACCCACCATCTTATCTACTCTCTCAGCGTCGATACCGGCTCGACCAACGCCGGGTGGCCTGTTGATGTCAACTCCTCCGCCACCTTCGGCAGTGCCGTCTTTAGCCAGGTCACTCTCCGGCTTGATCCCCGATTTTACACAGGCCGGACTTTCACGGTGACAACGCGTAACAACTCGGAGCACAACATCTATATTCAAGCCGCCACCCTCAACGACCGCCCACTCCAACGCGCCTGGCTCCCCAACGCGAGGTTTTGTCCGGTGGAAAACTCGAACTTCTGATGGGGCCCGAGCCCAACCGGAGCTGGGGCTCGGCTTTCGACCAACTCCCGCCCTCCCTCTCGCGCCCATGAGAAAGCAATAAAGTCCCGCGGCTTATCGAACTGGTCATTGACAGCCTCTATTCCATGCGTTTGATTTGCCAGCCGCGCCGGCCAGGCCGCTGGTAAGTTCCAGGCGGATGCCGTCGTCCCGGCGCCCCTCGGCCGTCAGAACGGTTCGCTGCCGCTGGCCGCGTGCGTCGCCAAAGCCTCGAACACATGAATGTTATCGGACCCGCCTTATTAACCGCCAACGACCTCGTCCTGGCTTACGGCCATCAACAGCTCTTGCAAGGCGTAACCCTATCGGTCGCCCCGGGCGAGAAGGTCGGCTTGTTGGGACGCAACGGCTGCGGCAAAACCAGCCTGTTGCGCTTACTGGCAGGCCATCAACAGCCTGATGGCGGCGAGGTGTTCCGCCGCCGCGGACTGCGTATTGGCTATTTACCGCAAGAATTCGAGCTGGATGGCCGCCTTTCGGTGCGACAAAACATCGAAGCCGGTGCGGCGGACCTCATGGAATGCCTCCGACGCTATGAGTCGGGAAATGCGACGGACGGAGAATTGGCGGTTTTGCTGAACCGCATCGAAAGCGCCGACGGTTGGAAACTACAGGCGCGCATCAATGCCAGCGTTTCGGCGCTTGCCGCTCCGCCGCTGGATGCTCCCGTCGGTCCGCTCTCGGGCGGGGAAAAGCGGCGCGTAGCGCTGTGCCGCGCCCTGGTCGCCCAGCCGGATTTATTATTGTTGGACGAACCCACCAATCATCTCGATGCCGAATCCATTCTCTGGCTTGAGGAGTTCCTGCGCGATTTTCCCGGCGCCGTCATTTTCGTCACCCACGACCGCTATTTCCTCGATGTTATCGCGACGCGCGTCATCGAGTTGGCCGACGGCCGGTGCTATTCACATCCTGGCAATTACACGGCCTACCTGGAGGCCAAAGCCGTGCGCCAACAGATCACCGAGCAATCGGAGCGGCGCCGGCAGAGGTTCCTCAGGGAGGAACTGGCTTGGGTGCGCGCCGGCGTCCGCGCCCAACGTTCCAAGCCGCGGCATCGCCTCCAATCCTTTTACCAGGTCCAGGGCCTGGAAGCCCCGCCCGAGGAAAGAGAGATGGACTTGCTTATACCACCGCCACCGGCCCTTGGTAATCATGCCATCCAGTTGAGCCATGTGGGCGCAAAATTCGGAGAAATGCCCCACGAACGCTGGCTCTTTCGCGATTTGTCCCTCGCGCTCAATCCCGCCCAATGCACCGGCATTGTCGGCCGCAACGGCGTCGGCAAAACCACCCTGCTCCGCACCTGCCTCGGGGAGCGTCCCCCCGACGAGGGCGCCGTCAAAATCGGCAAGCGCGTTATCTTCAATTATATCGACCAGGCGCGCATGCAGCTTAACGACGACCGCACCGTGTTGCAGGAGATATCCGAGGGCAATGAGACCGTCCTTTTCGGCGAGCAGCATCTCAGCGCGCGGTCCTACCTGCGCCGGTTTCTGTTCCCTGACGAACGAGTCAACGAGCCGGTGTCGCGGCTTTCCGGCGGCGAGCGCGCTCGCCTGATGCTGGCCAAAGTGCTCCGGCGCGGCGGCAACGTACTCGTCCTGGACGAACCCACCAACGATTTGGATTTGCCCAGCCTGCGCATGTTGGAAGAAGCACTCGCCGACTTTGACGGCACTGTGCTGGTCGTCAGCCATGACCGCTACTTCCTCGATCGCATCTGCGATCAAATCCTGGCTTTCGAGGAGGGCGGCTTATTTGTCCAGCCGGGCAACTACTCGTATTACCTCGAGAAAAAGAAAGCGCGCGATGCCGCCCACGAGGCCCGCCGCTCCTCCTTCGCCAAAAGTTCCGGCCAGCGCCAGCCCATCCCTCCCGCCGTCAAACCGCTCGCCTCACGGAAACTTACCTTTAAAGAGCAACGGGAGTTGGACGGCATCGAGAGTTCCATTCTAGCTGCGGAGGCCAGGGTTGCGGAATTGGAAACCACCCTCAACGATCCGGAGTTCCACGCCACCCGCTCACGGGACGCCCACGACCTGCTCGCCGACCTGGAGCTCGCCAAGGCCAATGTCACCCGCCTCTACGAGCGTTGGCAGGAATTGGCCGCTCGCCCGTCCCGGCGTTAAGCCGACTGCCGATTCACGGATTATTTCCTTACGCCCGGCGAAACCAGCAAGAAGAACCGCAATCTCAGCGATAGCTTTGGGGCGACTTTATGTTCTGAAGGAAGGATACCGCATTGAAGAGGGATTGCCGACGTTACCCCTGGCTCATTTGCCGAACAGAAGCGACCGCCCACCTCTCCTTGGACGATTCCGAATGTTCAAACCTCCAAAACCCAATTTTGATAACTTTTTAATACATTTCTCCACTTTTTTGACATGCCTTCCGCTTGATACCTTGCACACTTGGCTCAAACGAAAGCGGATGCGGCGGCCTGCCCGCCCGGTCGGGAAGGCACGGTCAGTCCTCACATCCGTTTTCCATGGCAGCCTAAGTCCTGACCTCCTTCCTGAGGCTGGACGCGGGGGAACCGAATTCCTCGGAACAGTCCGAGGGGGGGCGAACGGCGCGATGTGAGCAGCGCCAAGGCCACTTTCAAGGCCAAGCCCGTCAGCTAACCTCGCCGGCCTTTGGAAGGGCGATGCTTCAGTCCCGTGATGTACCCACGGAAAACAGCGCCCCGCATCGAAACGGGCTTTTTATGCATAGCCGACATTTTAGGCCAATTGACAGCGCGCGATGGTGATTTCGACCACCACCAAACGTCCGCGCAACGTGGACTGGCCGCGGGCGGCGGCGATCCTCTACGGCGACTGGGGGACGAGCAAGGCCTATGTTGTTGGTCTGGCTTTTGCCGTTGCCGGTTACAGCTCGTTCTGGTTGATCGCGGCGATGGCGGTGCTGACAGCCTTAGTCGGCGCCAACTACATGGTCATCTGCCGCCACTACCCCGATGGCGGCGGGGTCTATGCCAGCGTGCGGCACCGCTCGGAGATCCTCTCGATTGTGGGCGCCTTCCTTCTCATCGCCGATTACCTCGTCACCGCGGCCATCAGCGCGTTATCGGCCTTTCAGTACCTGGGCGTGCCGCATCCGGAGGTGTTCGCCGGCTTCGCCATCCTTTTCATCGGCGCGTTGAATTTCTTTGGTCCGCGCCATACCGGCGGGCTGGCCTTCCTAATCTCCCTGCCGACGGTCATTGTTGTCGTCCTCCTCGGCATCTTCTGCCTCCCGCACCTCGGTGCCGCGGTTCATAATTTACAGCCGCTGCAGGGCGGGTTCCTGAAGAACTGGAAGGGCTTTGTCGGTGTTGTGCTTGCGCTATCCGGCGTGGAGGCCATCGCGAATGCCACCGGGGTGATGAAGCTCAACCCCAACACCGACGACTCCAGGCCCAACGTCTCGAAAACTTCCAATAAGGCCATCCTCTGGGTGATGCTCGAGGTTTGCCTGTTCACCGTGCTGCTAAGCCTGGCCGCCCATGGCCTACCCGGATTACAAGTGGATAAAGACGACGTCGATGCTCCCGGGCACCCGGGCGTGCGCGACTACATGCTCCGTTACATGGCCCAGATCTTCGTCGGCGGTTCTTTGGGTCCGCTGTTCGGGCACGTGGCCGCCTGGGCAGTCAGCATTGTGTTTGCGTTCCTTCTGCTCTCGGCGGTCAACACGGCGATTGTCGATTTAATTGCCATTCAGTTCCTGATGTCGCGCGACCGCGAGCTTCCCGGTGTCTTTCAGAAGCTGAACGGGTTTGGCGTGCCGAATTTGGCCGTCGTCATCGCGACGATCATTCCCGCTATCCTCGTCATGGTGGTCAGCGACATGGCCGGCCTGGCAGACCTTTACGCAATTGGCGTCGTGGGCGCAATCGCCACTAATCTTGGCGCCACCTCAACTGATAAAAAGGTCGCCTTGGGCGGCTGGGAACGCGCGCTGATGCTCGCCACGTTCCTCATTATGCTCGCCATCGAAGTCTCCCTGTTCATCGATAAGCCGGCGGCCCGAATCTTTGCCGTCAGCATCCTGGCCATCGGGCTGATCCTGCGAGGTCTGGTCGCCGAAGCGAGCAAAAAAAGGCAACTGGCGGCGGCCAGTACGGCCGCGGCGACGGTTTCGCTTGGTCTGCCCCCGGAACCGGCGTTGCCCCTTGGCAATGGGGCAGTCGAGGGGCCCCCAATAGTCTGCGCTGTCCGAGGCCTGGGCAAGACTTTGGAGTTTGCCATCGAAGAAGCAAAGCTCAGCCGCCGGCCCCTGTATTTGTTGTTTATCCGCGCCTTGCCCTTGTTGAGTGAAACGGATCAGGGCCGTCGCTGGCAGGACGACGAAGAAGCGCGCGGGATTTTTTCGGAAGCAACCACTCTGGCGCAAGGCCACCCGGTTTTTCCCTGTTATGCCGTGAGCGATTCGGTCGCGTACACCATCGCCGATATCACCGCTACCATGGGAGCCTCCTTGCTCATCCTCGGCGCGCCGGTGCGCAATCGGCTCCTGCATCTGCTCCGCGGCGATATCGTCCAACGAATCTCGGAGCAACTGCCGGAGGACATTCATTTGCTGGTGTATGCCTGACGGCTGCGCGATGGTTGCGAGCTTTATTACCGACTGTCCACGAAAAGCAGGTTATCCCCCAAATGCGGATGGCCGCGGCCTGTGCAAAACACAGCAAAGACTTCAGTACTCTAGAGCTCTTTGTAGCGCACCGCTTCCCGCAGCAGTTCGGTGCCGCTGGCCAGATTCAGCTTCTCTTTAATCCGCGCGCAATAGGCCTGCACGGTCTTGACGCTGACATGCAGCACCTCGGCAATTTGCCGCGTGCCCCGCCCCTGCCCGAGCAGATCAAAAACCTCGAGCTCGCGGTCGCTCAGCAACTCGGCTGGGGAACGTTCGGTGAGCGTGCGGCCCTTGACGTACCGAGCGGCCAGCGCAGCGGCGACATCCTCGCTCACGTACATTTCGCCGTCGATCACCCGTCGGATGGCGCCGATGATTTTGCGCGAGGTTTCCCGCTTCATGATGTAACCGCGGGCCCCCGCGCGCAATGCCCGCTCGGCATAATGGGATTCCTCGTGCATGCTCAGCACCAGCACAGCTACATCGGCGCAGGACTGCTTCAGGTCTTTTATCAGTTCGATGCCGGATGAATCCTTTAGCGCGATATCGACAATCGCAATATCCGGTTTGCTTTCGGTGATTGCTTGCAGCGCCTGGGCCGCAACCTCGGCTTCCCCGCAAACAGCCAGATCCGCTTGCTGGTTGATAAGGTTGGTTAGCCACTCCCGGACCAGCGGATGGTCGTCCACCAGGAAGATGCGTTTGCGACCTGTCAGCTCAGCGGGCATGTTGAGTCTCAACTTTCCTGGTGGCTGCAGGGAGGCTGCAGGTCACAATCGTCCCGCCAGTGGGTGAAGGTTCGATCGAGAACGCGCCCCCAATGATCGCCGCCCGGTGCGCCATAATGCGAATGCCCAGGCCAGCCCCCTCCGGGCCGGCTTCCGGCATGCCCACTCCGTCATCCTCGATGCGCAACACCACCGTGCCATTGCGCTCGGAGAGGTTGACCCCGATGCGTTTGGGCCTGGCGTGGCGCAATGCATTATGAACCCCTTCCAGGGCGATGCGGTACAGGTGCGTCGCGGCGGTGTCGTTGTGGACCAGCACCGGCGCGTCGCACTCGAAAACGCAGTGTACCTTCCCCCCTTTGCTGATGTTCGCCGCCAATTCCTGGAACGCCGTCATTAGCCCTTCCGCCTCCATCTCCACCGGGTACAGCCCTCGTGCCACGTTGCGCGCCATCGTGATCCCCTCCTCGACCAGTTCGACAATCTTCGCCGCGTCAGCGGCTTCCGGAACAGACTTGGCGGCGAGCCGTTCATCGAGCACCTGGCCGGCCAGGGCCGTCGCGGTGAGGTGCTGGCAAAGCCCGTCATGCAAGTCGTGGGCGATGCGGCGTTGCTCGCGTTCGCTGACTTGCAGCAATTCCTCTTCGAGGCGCTGCCGCTGGGCCATCTCCTGTTGTAATGCCTGCGTGCGCTGGTCCACCCGGGCTTCCAACTCGCGTTGCAACGTGTGCAGGCTCGTCAGCAGCCACACCACGACCAGGTACAGCACCAGCAGAATCAGCGCATTCCATACCGGCACCAGCGGGTTGGAGTACTGCGCCCCCGCGGCAATATCGCCCCCAATCCAGGCAGCGATGCTAAGCACCGACATCAACAGACCAAACGGCCAGCCGACAAACCAGGTCGCCAGCGCGACCGTCAGCAGGTAAAATACCGAGAACATGATCTCCGACCCGGTGAGGTAATCCACCAATCCGATCAGTAAGAGCAGGAGCAGCCCCCCCGTCACCAGGACCGCCCGCGAACACTGCTCAAATTTCTTCAGCAGTTGAATCATCAGCCGTTGGGCCTTGGCATGACGCGCCGGTCCGGACCCGGCTGGGTCCGCCGTCGTTCCGGCAACAGATGCGCCCTTCGAGTTCAAAGGTTCAGAATCTGAGCGTTGCGGACAAGCTCAAATCAGGGCCGAGCTTTAACCACCAACGCTCTGAGAATTTTCCGCACCGCAACCTGGTCCTGGCCTTCGGCATGGGACCTCGCTTTTTCACTGGTTTCCTGGTGACCCTTGAGCAGGCGACGCCTCGCGGTCAAGAACCAACATCTTCAAAGCTGGAACCACCAGCAGGAGCATCACCGGGCCGACGAACATGCCCCCGACAATGACTGTCGCCAACGGCCGTTGCACCTGGCTGCCGATCCCGGTGGAAATCGCCGCCGGCAACAAGCCGATACAGGCGCATAGCCCGGTCATGAGCAGCGGGCGCATGCGGGTGGAGGCGGCATGAAACATCGTTTCCTGCGGGGTGCCGCCGCGCAGCCGCGCCTGTTTATAATACGTCATGAGCAGAATCCCGTTCATCACCGACACCCCGAAGAGCGAAACAAAGCCTATGGCGGCCGAAACACTGAAGTTGAGCCCGGAGATGGAAAGCGCCAGAATGCCGCCGGCGATGGCAAAGGTGATGCCTGAAAGGGTCAGCAGACATTCCATCAGTGAATTGAACAGAGTATAGAGCAACCCGAAGATCAGCACGAGGCTGACCGGCACGGCAATCGCCAATCGTTGTTTGGCTTCCTGCAGGTCGCCGAATTCACCCGACCATACCATGCGATAGCCGCGCGGCAACCTCACGTTGTGCCGAATGCGTGCCTGGGCTTCCGCAACGGTGCTGCCCAAATCGCGCTGGCGCACGCTGAACTTGATCGGAATAAAGCGCTCCGTGCTCTCGTGGTAAATCCATGATGCGCCGGTATTGAGCGAAATGACGGCCAACTCGCTCAGCGGAATGTAAGCGTTGGCCCCGGTGCTGGTCGCATACGCCACTTTGATATCGCGGATTTTGTCGAGGCTGTCGCGGCAGTCCTCCGGATAACGCACCGCGACGTTGAATTGGCGGTCGCCTTCGAGCACGGTCGTCGCCACCGCTCCGCCCAGCGTCGCCTGAATCACCGAGTTGACATCGCCGGAGTTCAACCCGTAGCGCGCTGCCTTCGCACGATCCACCTCGATGTTCAGGTTCGGTTGGCCCAGCACGGGAAAAACTCCCAAATCCGCGACGCCCCGGACCTGGCTCAATTGCTCGCGCACCTGGCCTGCCAATTGCGTCAGCCTTTCCAGGTTCGGTCCGATGATTTTCACCGAATTGGCGCCTTTGACGCCCGAAATGGCTTCCTCAATGTTGTCCTGAATGTACTGAGAAAAGTTGAACGTCACTCCCGGCAATTCGCGGGTGAAGTCGGCCTGAATTTGTTCGATCAGCTTTTCCTTGGTTAACCCGCGCGGCCAATCATCAAACCGTTTGAGCGGCGCAAACAGCTCGACATTTGAAAAGGGCGAGGCGTCACTGCCGTCATCGGGCCGGCCATGCTGTGAGACCACCGTGATGACTTCGCGATACTTGAGCAGAATCAGGCGCATTTTCCGCGCCGCGGCTTCACCGTCGGGCAGCGCCAGCGTCATGGGCATCGAAGCGCGAATCCACAAATTGCCCTCTTCAAGCTGTGGCAGAAACTCGCTGCCCAAACGCAACCCCAGCGCGCCGGCCACGGCCAGAAATGCCACTCCACCCGCCACTGCCAACGCCCGATGAGCCAGAGCCCAGCGCAGCGCGGGATTATACAACCGGTGCAACCCGCGCACCAGCAGGGTTTCAGATTCTACCACCTGCTCAGGCAGGATCAGCGAACTGAGCACCGGCGTCACTGTGAAGGTCGCGAGCAGCGCCCCCGCCAGCGCGTAAGCATACGTCCGCGCCATGGGGCCGAAGATTTGCCCCTCGACACCTTGCATCGTGAACAGCGGCACAAAGGCTGCCACGGTGATCAACGCCGAAAAGAGCACCGCTTTATCCACTTGCAACGCGCTGACCAGGATCAGCCGCAACCGGTCCGTCCACCCATGGGCAGCGGAGTGGTCGGTGGGCAACCGGGAGGGGTCAGGTCCCCAGAACCCATTGGCGAGACGCTGCAACAGGACCTGCCGCTCGTCGCCGCGCCGCTGGCAATTGCGGAAAATGTTTTCGACCAGAATGACCGCAAAATCGACGATGATACCCAGGTCCACCGCGCCGACCGACAGGAGGTTGGCGCTCTCGCCCCGGATCACCAGCAGGATCACCGCGAAGAACAGCGCAAACGGGATATTCAAGGCCACAATTATTGCGCTCCGCAAGTTCCCCAAAAAAATCCATTGAATGAGGAAAATCAAAACGCATCCGAACACCAGGTTATGCAAGACGGTGTGCGTCGTGACCGCAATCAACGACGAGCGATCATAGTAGGGCACAATCTTAACTCCCGCGGGCAGGCTGCCCTCGGTGTTCATCTCGTCGATAGCCTTTTTGACCTGGGGAATCATCTCTGCGGTTTTGCCGGTGCGGCTCATCACCACAATCGCGCCAACCACGTCGTCCTTTTGGTCGCGGCCTAAAATCCCCAGCCGCGGCACGTAGCCGACCGACACCTTCGCAACATCCTTAATCAAAACCGGGACACCGTTGGTCTGGTTGAGCACGATATTCTGGATGTCCTTGAGCTTATATCCCTGGGTCAGGTCGTCATCACCGCCATCGTTAATCAAACCAACCCCACGGATATTGATGGATTGCTGGCCGATGCGAATCTCGCGTCCGCCGACGTTGAGGTTGGCGTTGCCCAGCGCCGTGATGATTTGCGGGATGGTGAGGTTGTAGGCCTCCAGCTTGTGCGGGTCCACCTCCACCTGGAATTCCTTGGTGGGCCCCCCCCAGCTATTCACCGCGACGATGCCGGGGATCGTCAATAACCGCCGCCGCACAATCCAATCCTGCACCGTTCGCAAATTAATCAAGCCGAAATGCTCCGGCCCGGTTACCTCGTAGCGGTAGATCTCCCCCGTCGAGCTGTTCTGTTGGATTTGCGGCGTCTGGCCGCCGGGCAAGGAGACGTTTTGCTGAAGCGCCACGGCCGCCTGGCTGTAGGCAAAATGGTAATCCACGCCGTAATTGAACACGACGCGAACAAAGGACAGCCCGTAAAAGGAGGTCGAGCGGATGACATCAATGCCGGGAGTGGTGTATAACCCGATTTCAATTGGCCGGGTGTAATAGCGCTCCATTTCCTCGGCCGAGAGCCCTGGCGCCTGGGCGGTAATTTCAAGGATCACCGGTGTCGGATTCGGGTACGCCTCGATGTTCAGTTTCTCAAAGGTGAACACGCCGGCGGCGGCGAAGGCCAGCAAACTCAACAGGACAATGGCGCGGCGGCTGAGAGAGAAAGCAACGAGCGATTTGAGCATATCAATCTGTCGGCGGAGCGTCCAAAAGGTTGCTCAGGAAAACCGCTCCGTCCGTCACGGCCAGTTCGCCGCGTTCCAGCCCTGACAAAACCTGGTACTCCCCATGATTCTCCAAACCCACTTTCACCAGCCTCTGCGCGAAGTGTCGCCGGTCGGTCGTCACCCACGCCGCCATCGTCCCGTCGCCGTTGCGCACTACGCCGCTCATCGGAATCGCTACCGACGCGGCAGTGTCTTGCACCCGAATGACGAAGTTCGCCAGCATTCCCGGACGCAACTCGTCTCGCGGATCTTCAATCGCCGAGCGCACCATCACTCGGTGCGTGTTGGGATCGACGGCTACTCCGACCACAGTAATCTTGCCTTCAAAGGTGCGGCTGGGATACGCGGGAACCGAAGCGGTGACGCTTTGGCCCACGCGCAGCAGCGGACAGTCACTTTCGGGCACGTTGGCCACCATCCATTTGGTCGCCAAATCCGCAACCGCATACGGCGCCGTGGTGGCACTCGGCTGGACCAATAGCCCCGGCTGGGCGTTACGAGCAGTAACCAGGCCCTCCACCGGGCTGCGAACAACCAGCGCCGAATCTATCCGGTGTGTCGTGCATATTTCATCAATTTCTGTCTCTGTCTTGCCGAACACCCGCACGGTTTCGCGCGCCGCCTTAAGCGCGCCCTCGGCGGTGTCCCTGTCGGAAGCGGCCTGCTCGATTTCGCGTTCAGAAATCCCGTTGGGACCTTTGAGGTCCTTGACCCGCCCCAGTTCCTTACGGGTCCGTTCGAACGTGGCGAGCGCGCCAATCAGTGTCGATTCGGCTTGCAAAAGGTCGGGGCTATCGACGGTGTACAGCGGCTGGCCCTTTTGGACCGAATCGCCAATGTTGGCGAACGCCTGGATGATTTTCCCCTGGTACGGAGGAAAGACCTGCACGGCAGCATTTTCATTGTAATCAATGCTGCCGACCGCGCTCTTTTCGATTGCAAACGGATGCAGTCCGACCGGTTCGAGTTTGATCGCCTCCAGTTGAGTCGGCGTTAGCTCGACTATGCCCGGAGCAGTCGTTGCTGCGGCTGCGGTTGTGGCGGCGGCGCGCGTCACCCGCTCAGGTCGGGTCGAATTCAACCAGAGCGCGACCACGCCGGCCAATAATAGCAGGCCGACCACGGCCGCCATGAGCCAGCGCCGCAGCGGTTGTGTAAGCTTATTCATAGCCGAAGTCTGCGTCAGTCCGGCCGGCACGGTAGCTGCCGGCCGTATGCTGTCTAGCCGAGCAAAGCGATTTGCGCTATCGGGCGAGGTCTATTTGTGTTGTAGGGCGGCGC
The DNA here is from genome assembly GCA_035934555.1 of Verrucomicrobiia bacterium. Lineage (GTDB taxonomy): Bacteria > Verrucomicrobiota > Verrucomicrobiia > Limisphaerales > UBA8199 > DASYXT01. Next base: position 13,205 of record DASYXT010000135.1, read on the forward strand.
CTGACACATCCGAGCTAATGGCATGCTTGACCCTCATGAGGTAATCAGCTCCCTGAGCAAGGAGGAGCGGTTGGCTCTTGCTGCTTGAATGCACTCCAGTCAAAATGCGTTTGATTGAGCGATTTGAACCACCTGCCCGTACGCGCGGGTGCTGCAAGTCAGAACAACAAGCCGCGCTGGAAAATGAAAACCAACCGGTGTTTCCGGATAATGGCAGTGGCGGCATTCTCCGCCAGCGTTGCGGCCGGCCTGGCGGCAAACGCCACCATTCTCTCCGTCCAAAACAAAACCCTCACTGCGGACTACGACGAGGCCGCGGGCACTTTTTCCGTCCGGGAAAATGCTTCGGGCAAAACTTTTCTGACGAACGGCCGACTCGAAGGCAAACCGTTAACTGTGCAGGTGGAATCTGCCAAGGACCCCATTTTCGGCAAAGGCCGGCGCATCATCATCAAACTGGCAGATGGCCGCGAAAATTCGCTCGAACTGCTCGAGAGTTTGCAGTTCCTGCTCGTTCGCGGCATCCAGCACAACCTCGGCAACCAATTCACCGACCTGAAACAATCCGTTCCCGTCACATTCACAATCAACCTGGAAAAAAACGCAAGCGAACTAAAAACCATGGGAACGGGCGGTCTGCTCGCGCCGGACCTAAACCCCGGCAGCTACCTTTTCCTGACCTGCGCCGACCCGGCGACTCGTCATGGCGTTGTGAGCGGCTGGCTTACCGAGGACCGTGGCAGCGGCGTTTTATTTTCCGATGTGAAAAACGGCAGGGTAAGTTTTCGCGCCCGGGTTGACTACGGTCGTTTGCGGATTCCCGCCGGAAAGTCTGCCGCGCTGGAAACCCTGGCTATCGGCCGTTTCGATGACGCACGGATTGGCGAGGAGTTATATGCCGAGGCCATTAAGCAGCAATACCACATCAAACTGCACCCGCCGGCGGCCGTGTATTGCTCATGGTATGCGGAAAAGCACGGCCAGGCCGGCGACGAAACCTCCACCGTGGAGCTCGCGAGATTCGCGGCGAAAGAGCTTAAACCTTTTGGCTTTGGTTTCGTCCAAATTGATGACGAATGGCAGGACGGCCCTAAACTTAACGGCCCGCGCCGCGGCTTTGCTCGCGTGCGTCCCAACGGGCCTTACGCGCACGGCATTGCGCCGGTCGCGGCCGCGGTGGCGAAGTCAGGCTTGGCCTTCGGCTTGTGGTGGCTGCCCTTCGCCCGGAATTATCAAGACCCGGAATACAAGGCTCGCCAGGACTGGTTCGTGCAGCGCGACGACGGCAAGCCCTACGACACCCCTTGGGGCGGAACCTGCCTCGACCTGACCTTACCCGCGGTGCAGGCGCAACTCGCGCACCTGGCGAAGCTCTACCGTTCGTGGGGCGTGACATATTACAAGATGGACGGCCTCTGGACCGGCGCGGCCTGTGAGCAGATTTACGTCAACGACGGCTACAAGGACGATCACTTCGGCAACAATCGGCCCTTCCACGATCCCCTCGTCAGCAACATCCAGGCTTACCGAAGCGGTCTGAAGCTGATTCGCCGACACGCCGGCAACGGCGTGTTTTTCTCCGGCTGCTGCATTGCCCAGAACATGCGCGAGCTTTGCGCCGTCGGCTTGGTCGATTCCATGCGCATCGGCCCGGATTACAACGCCGACGGCCACGGCATGAAGACCGGTCCGCTCCGTGGCTCGCGCCTGTATTTCCTTAATGGCCGCGTCTGGTGGAACGACCCCGACCCCGCCAAAGTCCGCGCCTCCGCCAAGAGGAGCGGTGCCGATGATGCGGCGACCGGCGCCGTTACTCTCGAGGCAGCGCGCCTCGCGGCCTCATGGGTGGCGATTGCCGGCCAGTTCTTTCTCATCAGCGACTGGCTGCCGGACCTGCCCGCCGATCGGCTTGACGTGTTGAAGCGCACCATGTCCAACCACCATGCCACGGCCCGTCCCGTCGATTACTTCGATAATCCCCTGCCGGCCACCTGGCTCGTCACCGCTACCAACGGAACAGTTCGCCGTGACGTCATTGGCATTTTTAATCAGGAAGATTCCCAGTTGAACATTGATTACACTTGCGCCAAGCTCGGCTTGGACCCTGATAGAAGCTATTTCGCTTTCGACTTCTGGGCTAACGCACCTTTGCCGTCCTTCACTGGCGAATTCAAATCCGGGGTTCCGGCGAAATCCTGCCGCGTCATTGCGGTTCGTCCCGCAGAACAACATCCTGTGCTGGTTAGCACCTCGCGCCATGTCACGCAGGGCATCATCGATGTCACAGGCGAAACATGGGACCCTTCGTGTAACACGCTTTCCGGCCTAAGTGCGGTGGTCGGGAATGATCCTTACGAGTTGCGCGTGGCCGGGTTGAACAGTGCCGGAAGAAAATGGCGGCTGCTTTCCGCCCAAGTATCCGCTAAGGCTAAAGCCGACGGCACGACCATGGTCATCAAGCCGGCGGTGTCCGGCGAAGCCGGCTGGCTGCGCGCGCTCATCAGCGCGCCGCGGAGCCGCGCCGTCCGGTGGACCTTCACGTTTGCACCGGAGTGACCACCGTCCTTTAATTCCGGGTGGCTCAGACTTTGATGTTATGTGGAAACAAATCGTATTGACACTCTGCCTGCTCGAGCCGGCTTTGTCATTTGCCTTTAAAGACTCGATCCCAAAGACCGATTGGTTGATTGCCCCAGCATCATTCCGCGCCGCCATTTCCACCAACGCCGCCGAAAACGAAATCGTTTTGGATAACGGTCTTGTGCGACGCGTCATCAAAATCGCCCCAAACGCCGCGACGGTCGCCTTCGACAATTTGATGACCGGTGAGTCGCTCCTGCGTTCGGTGCGGCCTGAGGCGGAAGTCACCCTTGACGGGAAAGTTTTCCCGGTGGGAGGGCTGCAGGGGCAGCCGATTCATAATTATCTGGATTCCGGCTGGTTGGCCCACATGACGGCAACCCCGGGTGCTTATGTTTTTGATTACCTCGAGACGGGCTCGACCAAAGCCAGGTTCCCGTGGCAAAAACGGCGCGAATGGATGCCACACGATGCGTCGTGGCCACCCCCGGGAAAATCGCTGACGTTATATTTCCGCCCACCCACGGGCCCGTCCGCAGGGTTGTCGAAACCCGCTCTGCCGGCAGACGATTTACCGCGCATTGCGGTTCACTACGAAATTTTCGACGGACTGCCGCTGATCAGCAAATGGCTCACGATCAACAACACCGCAGCCAAACCGGTTCGGTTGAATAAATTTATCTGCGAAATTCTCGCGGTAGTGGAAACCGAATCCATCGTTGACGATACCCCGGCCTGGCAGATGCCGGAAAACCTGCTGGTTGAGACGGATTATACGTTCGGGGGCATGTCCGGTCCGAACCACAGCGCCGGCGTGCATTGGGTTGCCGACCCGCTTTATAGCACCCAGGTCAACTATGACCGGCGAACGCCCTGCCTTCTGGAATGCAGGCCGCCCATTGGTCCGGACCAAATCATTGCGCCGGGCAAAAGTTTCGAATCGTTTCGCGCTTTCGAGCTGGCACCCGATTCGACCGAGCGTGAGCGACGCACACTTGCGGTACGGCGGATGTATCGCGCAATGGCCCCGTGGACCCAGGAGAATCCCATTCTCATGCATGTCGTCGCCTCGGACACCCAACAGGTGCGTAAGGCGATTGATCAAGCGGCGGAAGTCGGATTCCAAATGGTCATCATGAGTTTCGGCAGTGGTTTCGATTTTGAAAGCCGCGTTCCGGAGTATCAGCAGCGTTACAAAATGCTTGCGGACTATGCCCGCTCAAAAGGCATCGCCCTTGGCGCTTATTCGCTGCTCGCTTCGCGAAGCGCCGCCACCGCTGCGGATAATACGCAAGGCTCGCCGCCGCGCTTCGGCGTGATGCCCTGCCTCGGCGCCAAATGGGGCATGGATTATCTGGCGCAACTCCGCAGTTTCATCGCGACCGCAGGCTTCGGCGTGCTTGAACATGATGGCTCCTATCCCGGCGACCTGTGCGCGGCCACCAATCACCCGGGGCATCGCGGCCTCGACGATTCGCAGTGGGTAATGTGGAAGACCATCACCGATTTTTACCAATGGTGCTGTGGCCACGGTGTCTATCTGAACATTCCCGACTGGTATTTTCTAAACGGCGGCACCAAGACCGGCATGGGCTACCGCGAAACCAACTGGTCGCTGCCGCGCGACTATCAGGAAATCATCGAGCGGCAAAATATTTTCGACGGCACCTGGGACAAGACGCCGAGCATGGGCTGGATGTTTGTGCCGCTCACGGAGTACCAGGGCGGGGGCGCGGCGGCCACGATCGAGCCGTTGAAAGATCATCTGCCACACTATGAAACGCGACTGGCCGATCTTTTCGGCGCGGGCGTCCAGGCGTGTTATCGTGGCCCGCGCTTGTTCGACACCGAGGAGACCAGGGCCGTCGTGAAGAAATGGGTGGACTTTTACAAGCAGCATCGCGCGATTCTTGACAGTGACCTCATCCACTTGCGCCGCGCAGACGGTCGCGATTGGGACGGTTGGTTGCACGTCAATCCGCAGCTACCCGAGCGCGGACTGGCGATGCTTTACAATCCGTTGGCCGAACCCCTCCAGCGTCGCATCCGCCTGCCGCTTTACTACACCGGCCTGACCGACCGCGCCCTCGTGCGGCACCAGGACGGCAGCGCCGAGGAAATTCAACTGGCGCGGGATTATTCGGCCGAAGTCACAGTGGAGATCCCCGCGCATGGACGGACGTGGCTCGTCATTAGCACGCCGGGAACCTCACGCTGAATGTTGCTCTAGCCGTTTCGCAACGGTCTCTTACACCCCGGCGTGCCGTCGAACTCATTTGGCCGACAGGGCGATCCGCATTTGTTATCGCCCGCAGAAGCCAGGAGACAGACTCGCTTACCCAGGAGCCAAGTCGATTAGAGGGATTAGGCGGCGGCGTCAGACCTGCGTCAGCCGCGCAGTGGAATCACCAAACCGTTCGAGGCCGGTGAGGCCCATGCGATCGGCCAGGCTGAGGAACAAGTTGCTGGCCGGTTGAGAACCAAACTTCAGATAACGGCCGGGAGTCAGGGTGCCGCCGCCGGCACCCGCAAGGATGATCGGCAGGTTGACGTGCGTATGGGCATTGCCATCGGCGTTTCCACCCCCGTACACCAGCATCGAGTTGTGTAACAGCGATTGCCCATCGGCGTCCCTGGTTTGGTCCATTTTTTCCAGAAAGCGTGCCAACTGTTTGACGTACCAGAGGTCGATCTCGGCTACCTTCCGGATCTTCTCAGGGTCCTGGAAATGATGGGAGAGCTCGTGGTGGCCTTCGGGAACGCCAATGTCGGTAAAGGAACGGTTGCTGCCGTCATGCGCCAGCAGCAAGGTCGCCACTCGGGTCGAATCGGTCTGGAACGCCAACACGAGCATATCAAACATGATCTGGATATGCTCGGCGTAGGTGGGCGGGATACCGGACGGCGCCTCGCATCGCGGATCTTTGCCGTCCCCGAGGGTTTCGGCGCGTTGGATTCGCGTTTCGACGTCGCGCACGCCGGTGAGGTACTGATCGAGTTTGTCGCGGTCGGGCGAACTGAGCCGGCCTTGCATCTGCCGGGCATCCTGCAGGACGCAATCCAGGATGGACCGTTCCTGTTGCCGGCGGCGCTTGAGGTCCTCGGCGCGTTGCTTGGGCTCACCGGCGCCGAACAGCCGTTCGAACACCTGCCGCGGGTTGGCTTCCGGGGCCATCGGCGTTGTGGGGGAGCTCCAGGCCAGATTGTATTGATAGGCACACGAATAGCCCGAGTCGCACGAACCGGCATTGCGCCCCGGGTCGCATGTCAGTTCCAGGGAAGGAAAGCGCGTGAGACGGCCCACGTGGCGGGCGATGACCTGGTCGATGGAGATGGCCGCGCGGATGTCGGTCGCACTCTTCTTGACGCGGACGCCGGTAAGGAAAGTTCCATTGGCGCGAGCGTGGTCGCCGCCGCCATCGGGACCGGCCATCGCATTGCGGTGGTCCAGGCCGCTGAGAATCTGCAAGCGCTGGCGAAACCGCTCGAGGGGTTTGAGTGTGTGATTCAACTGGAAGTTTGCCTCTTCTCCCTCTGGCCACCAGGCCGCGGGGATGGCGCCGTTGGGAAAATAAATAAAGGCGGTGCGCAAGGGGGCGCCGGAGGCGGTGGTGGCCAAAGCAGCGGGGCTGGTGCCGGCGAGCGCTTTGAGCGGCGCCAGCGACCCGAAGGCAGGCAAGGCAATGCAGGCACCCAGGCCGCGCAAGAACTGGCGGCGATTAAAACTCTGCGGCTGCTGCCAGGTGTGGGATGATAAGAGCGAGTTCATGGCGAATGGGATTCTTCTTTGCCGAGACCAGTCGGGACCGAGGGGTTCTGGATTTTTTCAAAGGGAGCCGATTCGATAATGCCGGCGAGCAGCGCTGAAGAGCGCCCGCCGGATTTCTGAATGCGCGCAACAATCTGGTCCACGGTTTCCACATCATAATACTCCAAACCGCGCCCAAGCGCATATGTTAAGAATTTTTCGGTGAGGGTCCGGTAAAAATCGCCGGCATGGTCCTTCAGCAGGAGCTGCTTAAGCTCGTTCGGGTTTGTGAAGGATTCGCCTGTAATCAATTGGCCGGCGGTGTCCAGGGGCTGTTGGAACTCCGTGGTCCGCCACATGCCCAGCGCGTTAAAATTCTCGAAAGCCAGCCCCAACGGGTCCATGCGGTTGTGGCAGGAGGCGCACAGGGAGTTCTGACGGTGGAGGGCCAGCGTCTCGCGCAAGGTCGGGGTGTGATTGGTGAGGCCTTTGGCGGCGTCCTCCAGCGGCGGGAGATTGGGCGGGGGCGGTGGCACGGGCGTGCCCAGAATGTTCTCGAGAATAAACGCGCCGCGTTTCACCGGCGAGGTGCGCGTGGGATTGGAAGTCGTGACCAGAACCGTGCCTTCGGTCAATACGCCGCCCCGCGGGCTTCCGGGCGGCAAACGGACCAGCCGCATTTCCGGACCGAGCACGTTGGTCAGGCCGTATTGCCGCGCCAGCGGTTCGTTGAGGAAGGTGTAGTCGCTGTCCAGCAGCTCCAGCAAAGGGCGGTCCTGGTGCAGCACAAAGGAGAAAACCATCTCGGTTTCGCGCCGCATCGCCCGGCGCAGTTCACCGGTCAACTCGCCGGGAACCCGTTCCTCGAGGCGCCGCCGGAACTCCGCCCGCAACCGGCTGAGTTCTTCGCGTTCGGGCTGGGTGAGCTGGTCCTTGTTCTTGTCGCGCAATTCGCGCAAGCGCCGGCGGTTCGGTTCGAAGTCCGCGCTGGCCTTTTCTTCGCGCGCGAGAATGAAGCGTGCTTCGCTGGGCACGGTTTCGATATCGCGACCGCGCAGCCATTGGCCGGTGAAGTTCCGCACCAAACGGTCCGAACGGGGGTCCTTGAGCATGCGCTCCACCTGAGTGGCCAGATCTTTCCGCAAAGAACCCGAGGCGGCAAGGTGCAGCAATTCGTCATCGGGCATGGATGACCAAAGGAAATAGGAAAGACGCGATGCCAGCGAGAACTGGTCAACAAAAGCGTAGTGCTGGCGCGGGTTGGCCGGTTCCGCCGCTTCTTCGTGAAACAGAAAGTGCGGCGAGGCCAGCACCGCTATCATGGCTTCGGCGACGCCCGCTTCGAAGGTTTTGCCAGGCTGACGGTAGGTCGCTTCGGCCAGGTTGACGAGGCGCTCCAAGGTATCCGGCTCGACTGGCCGGCGAAAGGCCTTGCCGGCGAACGCTTCGAGCAGTTGACGCGCGTACTCTCGCCGGGCTGCGTCATCGGTGGGGGTGGCTCGGGGAAAAAAGTGCTCGTGCCCCCCGGGGTGAGTCCAGTTTTCTTGCACTTTCGTCATGATCTCATCTGCGGCGGTCAGGTACTTTTCCAGCAACATCGGGGGCAGCGTCAGCACCTGGCCAATGTTGTCGAAGCCAAAGCCGGTATCATCCGGGGGAAATTCCGAGAGAGCATCGAAGTCCACGCCCAGGAGGTCGTGGATGGTATTGCGGTATTCAACGCGGTTCAGGCGCCGGAGGGTGACCCGGCCGGGATTGGGATTGGCCGGATCGATGGCGAACACATCGCGCTTGATCCAGTGGAGCACTTGCGCCCGTTCATGGGTCGAGGGATGCGGCTTTTTGGCGGGGGGCATCAGCCCGGCGCGGAGCATTTTGAACGCACGCAGCCAAAGGTCACGGTTGTCCACCGCCGCCTGGTCGGAGGCGAATTCATCGAAGGCGACATTGCCTTTGTTAACGCCGTCGGCGTGGCAATCGAAGCAGTAGGTTTCCAGCAGCGGGCGAATGTGCTTGTGAAAATCCGCTGCACCCTGCGCCGGCCCAGCCGCTGCCAGAACCGGTGCCAGACAAGCAAGCACGTAAATGGGCAGACGCATCGGCATGGCTACCGGGTCAACTTAGCATCATCTATTCCGGTGTCGCAACTACGGTTCTAATGAATCCAATGAATCGTGGTGCAATGCGCGCCGGGTTCTGCTAAGTGGTAAGCCATGCCACGCCACTTGGTTTTTTCTTTGCTGCTGATGCTCTGGTTGCCAACGCCGCACACCCTGGCCGCCGCAACCGATGACGTGTACCGACTCGGGCCGGATTCCCAACCTCACGATGGGGTGCCCCGGGGAAAAGTCCTCGGGCCGCTGACGTTGGCCAGCCATATTTTCACGAACACCACCCGCCACTACTGGATTTATGTTCCGGCCCAATACACTCCCGGCCGGCCGGCGTGCTTGATGATTTTTCAGGATGGCCACGCCTTCGTCAGCCTCGACGGCGCTTACCGCATCCCTTATGTCTTCGATAACCTGATCTATCGTAGGGAAATGCCGGTGACGATTGGCGTCTTCATCAATCCCGGCCATACCCCCGAGCAGGCGGAGTCCAGCGCCAGCAACTGGGGTGACTCCATTAATAACCGGCCGGCCGAATACAATGAGCTCAATGATCGCTACGCCCGGATGATTATCGAGGAACTGCTGCCGACGCTCGAAAAGGATTACACCCTCTCAAAAAACCCGGATGACCGCGCGATGGCCGGCGCCAGTTCCGGAGCCATTTGCGCTTTTACGGTCGCCTGGCAGCGGCCCGATCAGTTCCGCAAGGTCATCAGCACCATTGGCAGTTTCGTAAACCTTCGCGGCGGCCAGGTTTATCCGGACCTCATCGGTCGCAGCGAGCACAAGCCCCTGCGCGTTTTCCTCCAGGACGGCCTTAACGACAATCGCGGGCGCGGCCGCAACAACACGGGCCCGTATAATGCGGAACGCGACTGGCACGCCCAGAATATTAAAATGGCCGCTGCACTCACTGAAAAAGGCTACGACGTCAATTACTGCTGGGGTATCGGCACACACTCGAACAAACGGGGCGGCGCGATAATGCCCGAAATGCTTCGCTGGCTCTGGCGCGATTACCCTCGTCGGGATGATCCCATGGACGACAGCAACCGTGGCTTATTCGTCCCGTAACCTTAGGAGTAGAAAATCAAGCCAGAGCTTTTGCTGCTCGGCTCCCGGAGCTGATGGTCCGGCGCGACGTAACGCGACGTGTGACCGGGCCTAGTGGTTTCCTCCGGCAGAAATGAAGTTGACCGTCTTGGAAACCGGTGTGGTGCCCGACTTGAGCCCAACCGTCAGCGGAAAGTAGGCCGGGTAGGTCTGCTGTAATTTGAAGTACCCGGACTGTGGCGCGGCTCCCGACGGAAGCAGACCCCCCAGTACGGCGAGGATGCCGCCGGGAGAAAACGTGAGCTGAAAAGTACCGCTGGCGTCCAGCGTCACATTTGTTATGGCGCTCCAGTTCGTCAGGTCAAAGCTTTCCAAAACATTGTACTGATAGCCTGCGGGACCCAACCCGTTGAGCTGGAATCCCCCGCCCGGCGTGAGAGCTATTTGCAGGGACGCGGCGGCGATATTGGTTGGCTCATAACTGACCTCGTTGGAAAAGATGCTCTCCAACCCGATGTTGTCATAGGCCGTCGCGGCGAAAAAATAGGTAGTCCCATCCACGAGATTGGTGAGGGTGGCATTGGTCGCGTTGCCGACATCCACCATGTTAGTGTAGGTTCCGCTTGCAACCCCCTGGTAGATGCGATACCCGGCGACATTTGTGCCGACGCTTGGATTCCATGCCAGAGTCACATTAGCGGCTGACGCCGCGCTGACCAGCCCGAGAGCAACACCAACTGCAATCCCAAAAACTTTCCCCCTCATAATCCAGACTCTGCTGCCCGACAAATCTCGATTCGCCAAACCTGTCCCGAATTATGAATCCAGGGGCCACCAACCGCTGCTGTCGAGTAACCAACTTTCTCGGAGGCAAATTAGCTTTCCTCCGTACGGGCTCAAGTGGGGTGTTTTGATTCGGGTGCGTGACCCTCGTCAGTACGGGGTGGGCATCCCCAGGTTGCTGCGCTATTTATAAACCCACTATGCGGGACACCGACGCGGCGCACAGACAAAGCCGCAGCATGGGAAACTTTGGGGCATAAGCGATTACGACATTCTGTGCGAGCCTGGTACCGTTCGTGCTGGCGATTTGTGGCGCTTTTTCCTAATTATTCGTTTTCGTGACACCAGCCCCAGTGAGCAATATCTGCAGGGAGGCGCGGGATCCAATGAGCAACGTTTGCGCAGCTATCGCGGCGGTTGAATGGATTCTCTTCCGGTTCCCCCGCCAATACCTCGTGAGGCCGCGTTGGTCTTGTTCCTGCTGACGGATGGCAGCGGAAACAACAAGCACCTGATTTGAACCGCAAGGGAACAACTTATGAAAAGCACGCCCCAAACCGCCTCGCTATGTGAATGCGCTCAGGTGAATTTAAATTTCCGAAATGTGCGACTCGAAACAGTTCTGAACCATTTGCACCAATCAGCCGGCCTGCCGATCGCGATCAAGGGGAATGTGCAGATGGAACGCACCATTGACTTGTGGCACGACCAGCCGGTCACGTTGGCCGAGGCGCTCTCGCTGTTGAGGCAGCGCTTGATGGCTCTGGGCTGCACACTGATTCAGAAGGGGGCTGTGTTTAGTATCATCGGCATCGAAGAGGCGAAGAAGACCTGCATTGCCCTTCCGGCGATCTAGCCCGAGCTCGCCCCAATGGGAGATGGGGCTGAATAGGTGTCGGCGCTAAGGCTTATGCAGATTCACGTTTGGCGGGCTGAAAGTACGTGAATATTTCAACCGCTCGGAGTGGCCGTCGCAGAAAATATACACGGCACTATCCGTGTGGCGGTGGGTTTGAATCGCACCGGTCCACTCATCCATGTCATCTTCCGGGGCCTGGGGGTTAGTCGGCGGATAAAACCATGGCTTGTAACTGTCGTCCGCAAACGGCTCGGCGTACGGGTTCTGATTAGCCACGCTGCGGCGCTCGGCAAAAATGGTCGTAGTGGACGGGCTGCGAACCGCGGAGTCTTTCATTCCCCAAAGGAAGTAGCCGTTGACGAGGTACGAAACAAGCCAAGGGCCGCCCGGATTGTAAATTGTCGGGCCCAGCGGATCGAACGGGTTCGGATCCGCTGGACAAGCGAACACTCTTTGCCGCGGGAGGCTTTCGTTCTGCGTGTTCAAAGAGCAAATGAAAGGCAGCAAAGGCACAAACACTGACCCCAGATCGGGATCCTCGATGCTGCCGTCGGCGTCGTCTTTTTCAGGGTCGTTATCTGTTCGTTTGGTCTGGGGAAAAATGTCCTGGTTTTCCAGGACGTACAACCTGGTTGCGACGCCGATCTGGCGCATGTTCGGTAAACACGCCGTGGTTTTGGCGGTCGCTTTTGCGCGGCTTAAAGCAGGGAGCAGCAAGGTCGCCAGAATCGCTATAATCGCGATGACCACCAGCAGTTCAACCAACGTGAAAGCGGCACTCCGCGGACGGCTTTGGGTCGCGCAAATCATAGCGTCAGCCCAATAAGTCAGCCCCCTCAGTCGCGCTCTTCTCTTTCAGGTGCGGTGAATTGGCGGCCGAAAAACATGCCGAACCCTCGCTGGAGGTCGGCGCTCGAAACGGAATCCTCGGCGAGCTTGACTGGGCCAGTGGGGATCGGTTCGAGTTTCCTGCGGCCGAGGTCAGGGGCCAGATTTGGGACCTGGCTTCCGAATAGTCCGTTGAGTTCCTGCTCGACGTCGGAGAGTTCGCGGGACAGGACATCAATTCGGTCGAGCTGGTATTTGGAAGGCCGGCCTTCCCAGGACATCAGCGCGCCGTACAGAAAGTCCGCATGCTCCCGGAGCCGCTCCTCGCCCGTGATCGCCCCGCCTTCCTTGGTCGCCACAATCTTCTTTCTGAGCTCTTCGACTTTGGTAGCGAAGTCACCCAGGCGCCGCTTCAGTTCGTCCTTGCCGGGCAACTTATCCGCATCGGCCAGGGCGACGTTGCGGGCGGCCTCCATGCGCCCGACAATCCCGCTCATCCTGCCGAAAAGGGCATGGACCTTCATGGCCGCGTCGAACTGAGCCTTTCTGTCGGCGAGATGATAAGGGGCGCGGCGGTCGAGCTCGATCTGCAGAGGCGCGGTAAGCTTCTCGTTGCCAGAGGTCAGTCGGACAGTGTATGTGCCAGGCAGAACGTGCGGGCCCTGAGAAGAGTTGAAAACAATCTGGGCGGCCGGGGGAACGTGGGGCGGAGACTCGCGCATGGACCACACGACGCGATTGATGCCGCGGTGTTTGCTCGCAGGGATGGAATCAAGCGCCTTGCCGTCGGGGCCGAGCACCTCGAGTTTCAAGGGGCCAAAGAGATGACGAGTGCCGAGGTAGTAAGCGACGGCTGCGCCGCTGACGGGGTTTTCGCCGATGAATTTCGCGTCGCCATTCACGCCGCCGCCCGCGCCACCCATCCTTTGCTGCGTTGGCCGCACCGCCAGGAAAGACGCGGAGCGGCAGAGCACGGCCTCAGAAAGGGTCCGTAATGGTGAGAGGTCATCGATGATCCAAATGCCCCGGCCATGTGTGGCCACGACCAGGTCGCCAGCCCTCGCCTGCACCGCCAGGTCGCGCACCGCCACGGCTGGGAACTTATTCGGCTTGAACTCCGCCCAATGCGCTCCGGCGTCAATACTGATCCAGAGACCAAATTCAGTCCCAACGAACAGGATTGAACGGCTCACAGCGTCTTCCCGTATGACATGGGCGTAACCTCGCAAACCCTGGTCCGGTCCGGCTATGCGGGTCCAGGTGCGGCCGTAGTTCGAGGTGCGATAGACCCAGGCGTCCATATCGCCAAAGGTATGGCGATCAAAGGTGGCGTAGGCCACCGCTGGATCAAAGCGGCTGGCCTCAACGCAGGTAACCCAGGAGTTTGCAGGAAGTCCCGCGATGTTCTTCACGAGGTTAGTCCAGGTCCGGCCGTTATTGGTCGTCAGTTGCAGGTTGCCATCGTCTGTCCCAACCCAGATAACGCGGCTGTTTCGCGGGGATTCGCTGATCGAAGAAATGCTGGTGTGCATCTCGGCCTCTGAGTTGTCCACGGTGATGCCCCCTGACTCCTCCTGTTTTTGTTTTTTTGGATCGTTGGTGGACAGGTCCGGTGAAATGCGCTGCCAGTTATCGCCGCGATCGGTCGAGCGGAAGAGGAACTGCGCGCCTATGTAAAGCGTGCCGCGGCGGGTTGGGCTGATATGAATCGGCGTGTTCCAACTGAACCGCAGCTTCTCGTTATAACCTGCCTTGGGCTGAATATCGCGAGCGGAGTGGGTGCGGCGGTCGATTCGCCCGATGTACCCGCCCTGGCTCTCAGCATAGACGGTGTCAGGGTCGGCGGGGTCAATCGCGGTGCAGAACCCATCGCCGCCGTAGAGGGCCTCCCAGCGATCGTTGGAGATTCCACCGGGATAGTCAGTATCGCCAACCCATGAGCCGTTATCCTGCAGGCCGCCATAGACATGGTACGGATCGGCCGCATCAACCGTCACGTGATAGAACTGGGCAATGGGCAGATTATCCCCTTTCCACCAGCGATTACCACCGTCATAAGAAAGCCATAACCCTCCGTCATCACCACCGATGATGTGCTTCGGGTTTTCGGGATCAATCCAGATGTCATGCCAGTCCCCGTGTGAGCCGCCGGACGTCCCGGAGAAGCTTCTTCCGCCGTCCTCGCTCACGATCACCCCCAGGTTCATCTTGAACACGCGCTGGGAGTTCTTCGGATCAACCACCAGCCGCGCAAAATAGAACGGGCGCCAGACCATGTTGCGGCTCTTGTCGCGCGCCTCCCAGGTCTTGCCGCCATCTGCGGAGTAGTAGAGCGCAGAATCCTTACATTCAATAAAGGCATAGACAATCTTTGGATCGGATGGGGCGAAAGTGACTTCGACGCGCCCCCAGGGCTTCGCCGGCAAACCGGAGGAGTCAGCGCTCAGCTCCGTCCAGGTTTCCCCTCCGTCAGCCGAACGGAACAGCCCGCTGCCACTTGGAGCGTCCGGGCCATCGCCGCCCGAACGGAACGTCCAGCCTTTTCTGCGGAAATCCCACAGGCCGGCCAGCATGACATCCGGGTTGGACGGATCGAGTGTTACCGAGGCACAACCCGTTGAGGCGTTGGGGCCCTTCAGGACCAGCCTCCAGGTTTTGCCGCCGTCGCTCGTCTTGTACAGGCCGCGGTCGGTGCTATCGCTCCACAGTTTGCCCGGCACACACGCATAGACTATGTCGGAGTTGGACGGGTGAACGGCGATTTTGCTTATCCGCTCCGAGTTGGGCAAACCCATATATTGCCAGCTCTCCCCGTCGTCGGTGGATTTGTAAATGCCGTTGCCGATGGAGACGGAATTGCGCGTCCAGCCTTCACCCGTGCCGACCCAGACGATTTTTTCGTCCGAGGGAGCCAGGGCGATGGCTCCGATAGACTGGACCGGCTGCTTATCAAATACCGGAGTAAAGGTTGTGCCGCCATCCAGGGATTTCCAAACCCCGCCGCTGGCCGCGCCCACAAAAACGGTGGTTTTTCCGCGTTCGGTGCGGCCTGCTATGGCAGCGATGCGGCCGCTCATGGTGGCGGAGCCGATATTGCGTATCCCAAGACCGCTCACCACAGCCGTGTCGAAGTGCACGGCGGAGGCGCTGCCAAGCGGCGCCGGCGGGGTGGAACTGCCCGGTTTGATTAAATTGGCAGCTCTGGTGGCCAACGCAGACGTCGGCCGAAGTTTGTCCTTACTTTTAGGGTATTGGAAAAAAGAGTCATCGATGTTCGCATTTGGCTCGGCGCTCTCGATTGTCCACCGCTGGTTTTTTGGCTGAGCCTTTGGTCCCGACTCGATGGCAAATGGAACCCATACCCCCGACACCCGCTCGTAATTGCTGTAGTCGATCTCCTCGATCTGCTCCGAGTCCCGCATGAAAGTGTGCTTCTCCGCCCGAATCAGCAGGAAATAGTCCGGGTCAAGGAAATCATATTCGAAGTCGCCTGATGGGCGGGTGACCTTGAGTTTGAGTGCGGGCGTCCCATCAACATCCTCCGAGCCGAGGTAAGAGACCGAAAAACCCTTCTCTTGCCAGCCTACCAGCGGTCCTTCAAAGTCGGCTTTTTGGGCGAGCGTCTTCGAATCGTCGGCGGATAGCCGCTCCGCATCTTTGCGCCCCTCGAAGGGCTGCACCTGCCAGCCTTCCGTGCCGTCGTAGGCCGATACCGCCGTCAGGCCTTGCAGCGACGCATCCTCACGAAACATCCCCGGCCGCTTAAACAAAGCAGTCCACGCCAGCTCAATCGTCGAATCGCCGCTGCCGAAAGAGATTTTCCCGACCAGGCGCAACGAATGAAGCGCCGACAGGCTGGTCTTCCCCCCGACCGCTTGAGTGTGGCGCGCGACAATTTCATCAACGTCCAGCGCATGCGCCGTGATGCCGGCGGCCAACAGCGCGGCGAGGAGCACGAAAAGACGCCGAAATCCAGGAATCCATGGAATAAGGCTGACGTTGAGTTGGTTCATATGGTTTGCACGGGAACGGACCCACTATACACATGCGGAAGTGCTGGATCAACTGAACGGTACCATTTTCTCCGCAACCGATTTTTCCATCGTGGAGGCAGTCCCTTCCTGCCCTTCCTGCCACCCTCCTACCCCGCATGAAGAGGTTTTGGTTTCTTATTCCGAAATATTAGGTACTTTCGCGAGCTGGAAGCCGCCTTGAGCCAAAGCGATAATTATTATGAAAGTGGTAATACCCAACGAATTGAAGGCCGAGATGCCGCCCACGATGTTTGGAAGGATTCTGAGCGCCACGCCCGTCGTGATGGCCGTAGTGGCAACGATGCTGGCCGGTTTGGCTTCCAGTGAGATGACCCGCGCCCAATATGATCGCTCGCTGGCCGCCCAACAGCAGTCGAAAGCGGGCGACCAGTGGAGCTTTTTCCAGGCTAAACGGATGCGCGGGGCCTTCCAACTCAACACAGCCGAGTTGCTGCAAGCCGTCAGCGCGGTGCGGCCGTTTGAACCGACGGCACTCACGCAATGGTCAGAAGGGAAGCCGGAACTGGCCGCGGTGATAAGCTCACCGGACGGACAGCGAGCGCTGGGTTTTTTGCAGCGGAGTGAAGTTCCGTCAAACAGCACCGTGGTGGCATGGGACCCAAAGATCCAGGCGGCGCTCGACGGGTTGGAAGCCTTGAGGCCGGACTCCGATATGGCGGCGCTGCTCGCGCCGGTCGATGTTAAAAGTCTCGAAGACGCGTTGCGCGCCGCCCGAGACCAGGTGGATGCGCTTGATACCGCTACGAAACCGATCAACGAGGCCATTGATCGAATGGATGCGCTGGTGTCTCACCAGGCCGCGCTGTCCGCCGGAACGGGTGGTGGCAGCAGTTTGTCGGTCCACCGGGATTTCACGGTGGCGAGGCTGCGGTACACGGCGGTGCGTTATGAAGTCGAGGCGCGTCTGAACCAGGCGATTGCGAACCTGTACGAATTGCAAGTCCGGAAGAGCAATTTCTCAGCGGAGCGGCACCACGCGCGGAGCCAGAAATTCTTTTTTGGCATGCTGGGGGCCCAGTTGGGGGTGATTGTCTCGACGTTCGCGATGGCCGCCCGGAACCGCAACCTGCTTTGGTCCCTCGCAGCCGCGGCGGGGTTGCTGGCCATCGGGTTTGCCGTTTATGTGTATCTGTGCGTGTGAACGAACAGCCGCCAGGCTGTTACTGTTGTCGAACACGATAGAACCGCATGGGATAGTTCGTCGAGGCCGGGTCGGCTAAGTTTAGAACGTTGGCCGGCGCCACGTTCGTCAACAGCGGCGTCCAGTTCACCAGGTTGGTCGAGGCTTGCAGAACGTAATTGCTGCCCACACTTCCAAGGAGTTGCAGTTGGAAAACTCCATTGGAGAAACCCGCGGAGGTGAAGCGCAGCGGCTGGACCAGGAACAAGGCACTGGCGGCAATGCTGTTGTCGTAGCCGGTTTCAAAGGCGGTGGCGGCCAGGGTTGCGTTGCTGGTGAGGTTAAGCGCACCGGCGTACAAGAGCGAATTGGTTGTCGGCAGTGAGCCATCCAGTGTGTAATAAATCGCCGCGTTGGCGTCCGGTGGCTGAAGCGTAATGCCGACCTGGTTGTAGAACGTGCCGCCGTTGGGCGTGAGCACCGGCGGCGCCAGTGCCGGTGTGCCGGGCAAGCTATTAATCCAATCGGTCAGGACTTGCACCGCATTGGTGTCGATGAGATTGCGGAAATCCGGCATTTGGATGTCCTGATTGGTGGTGTTGATGCGGGCCAGCAGCACCGAACGCCAGGTGTCTTTCGCCTTAACGACGCACGCATTATCGGAGATGCCCAGCGTGAACAGCGCGGGATAATTTGTGATGTGCTGTTGGGGCAGCGGTGTGTCGTAGCGCGCATCCCAGGTCGGCCCGTCGCCGCCGGGTTGATGACATTGCTGGCAATTGACATCCAGATACGAGCGGACTCGCTCCTGAAGCGACGCGCTGAAGTTCGTCATCGCCGACAGTTGGGAGTAACTGTTGATGCCGGCTTCATTAATCGCGGGGTACAGCAATCCCAGCCGGTTGAGGGTGCGAAGCTGGTTGTCCGTCACGCTCGTCGTTGCGTAAGTCAGGTTGCCGTTCAACTGGCGGGCATTGACCCCCAACACATAGTTCGCCACCGGCGTGTGACAGCTCAGACAGTCGGACGGACTCGGGTAGTTCCAGGTCTGTGTCCGCACGCCGGCCGTGTTGGTGATCGCAATGTCTTCGGACAAACTACTCGACAGCAGGTCCGCGTCGGTGTTGTCCGGGCGCCATTTGTAAGTGACGCCATAGACTGCGCCGTTATTGTCGCGCACCAGGAGTTGGGTCTCGAGGCGGCGGACGGTTGCATTGGTTTCGTTGACGACGAGATCGAAGTTCTTCACAAAGACGGTTCCGGCAGGGAACCCCCATGAGTTGGTGGGCTGGAATTGAATTTGTTCATCAGGCGTGATCGGCGCGCCGTTGTAAGGCACTTCGATGAGCCAACTGCTGGAGGCGTTGTCTTTCCACTGCGGCGCATTGGGCGCATACGGAAGCAATCCACTGGCCGGTGTACGGTTGGCCGTGTCGGCGAAGACACCTGTACCGGACAGCAGCGGAGGCAATGGTCCGGTTGAGAGGGTCGGCATATTCAGGAAAGCCGCGACGGTTGCACGACCGGTTAGACCATAGGGCTGACCACTGCCGCTCAGGACAGTGATATTGACCGGTGCCGACGTGCTAACCAGACCACTGCTGCTGACAGCCACCGCGGTGAGGGCGTAATTGCCGGCGCTGAGCCCGGTGGCGGTTACCGCGTACGGAAGATTACTAACGCTGCCGACGAACGCCGAACGGGCGTAGAAATCCACATGGTCAATGGTGTCATAGAGCGCGTCGGCTTCGGCGCTGAGCGTCACGCTGGCTGCAGCGGTGTAAGTAGCGTTGGCCGGCGGGGCGGTCAGCACCACGGCGGGCGGAGAATTGCTATAGGTGAAGCCGTTGACGGTGACGTTGTCGATGGTCGCGGTGCTGAGCGCGCCGTCATTGTGGGCCGTCACAGCCAGGCCGGCATAATAAACAGGATTAGTAAAAGAAAGCGTCGCGGTTCCGACCTGAGTCCAGTTGAGGCCATCGGCGCTCTTGTAGGCCGTGAAGGTGCTATTGGTGCGGGTCAACCGGACCCAATTATTAGGCGGGGGATTCAACGTGCCGCCGCCGACGTTGCCATCGGAGGAAATCCCGTTCTGGCTGCGATACTGAAAATCCGAGCCGTTTCCAGGAGTGATAACCATGCAACCGTAAGCGGCATTGGCGGTGAGTGAATCGCGGAGCATCACGCCGGCCTTGGCCCACGGGTCGGTATCGCCTTGGGAGGTGACGCGGGCGCTGATATCGCAGCCGTTGGTCACGGGTTGATAAACGAAGCGAAAGGCGTCCGCCGCATTCCAGATGTCATTGCCGGAACCGATGACGATGAAGACGCCATTTGAGAAAAACGCGCTGCCGACCGCGGCAACAGAACCGATATCGCTGGTTTGCCACGGCGGCGGCGGATAGTTGAGGCTATTGATGAAACTCGCGCTGGCCACCGCGCTGTTGATGTACCCCGGTTCGGATGCAATCGCATGCACCACAGTCGTGGTGGTGATCACAAATGGACCGGTGTAAAGCGTTGAGTTGGTTGTCGGTGCGGTCCCGTCGGTGGTGTAAAAGACCGAAGCGCCCGGAGCGGTGTTGCTGATGCTGACGGTGACGGAGTTGGTGAATAAGCCGCCGTTGGGGGCAATGAGCGGCGCGGAAAGGAATAAAGCCAAACCATAAACCGACATGGTGTATTGGCCGCCCACATACACTTTGCCGCCGGCAACCGTGGGGGTAGTCATTTTGACTGCCGGCCCGAGACTATCGCGCGAGGCCAGTTGCGCGCTGCTCCAGAGCATTTGGGAAATGTTCGCCGCGTTGAGGGCATATAACGTGCCCGGGCTGCCGCTGTTGCCTGAATTATTGTCGATTACCCAGGCAATGCCGCTGTTGGTGCCGTTGGCGGAGATGACGGGACTGCCGTTGCCGGAACCGACTGAGACCGGGGCGGTGGCGACGGCGGCCTGGTTGACGGAAGCATTGTTGATACTGAACGCTTTCATCGGCGCGGAACTTGCCTGAAAGAAAAGCAAATGGTTCCAATACGCGGGGGGACTCCACGATCCGCTAATGCCGTTGAACGATTGAACGATTTGGCTGTCGCTGCCATTTTGGAAGTGTCCCATGTTATCGCGGTCCACCAGGTAAATCTTGCCTGACTTTCCCGGGCCGACGATCAGATGCGGATGGGCGGCGCTGCCGGCCGCATCCGGCAGCAACAACGGACCGCACGAACCCAGGTCGGTGTCATCGACCGCGAGTGTGGCTTGGTCGTAAGGCGTGAAGTAGTCGGCCACGGCCAGGCCGTTGGTGGTTGAGAGTTTCACGAAACTGTCGGCATAATCCCCGCCGTTGGTGTTGGCGCTGAACGAGCCGTTGCCGGTCTCAAAATACAGATTGTTGTTGGCATCGACACAAATACCACCACCGCCCATCCAGATGCCGCCCTCGGCGGCGTTGGAGCCGAAAGCAGCGACGGTGGCGTTGGGTGTGGTGTTGAAAACGCCCAGCAGCGCAAGATTTGTTGGGTTGTATGCAAAAACCCAGCCGTGATAAGGGTCGGTATCGGCGTAGCTGGCGTACGCCACAACCAGAATTCCATTGGCGAGGCACAGCGCCGGCCGTTCACCGTGCTGGACGGCAGAAAAGGTCTGCACCCCGCCACTGCTGCCGACTCCCTGGCCCGGCACCGACCCGGCAACTACTACGGGGCTGTACGGCCGCTCAGCGCCTGTCGTCACGTCCAGCGCATGGATGCGGTGAACGTAATTGGTCGTGGTCCCAACGACATCGACCGTGAAGGCGTCGAGGTAAATCGTGCCGGTGGCGGGGTCAATGACGGGTGTAGCGGTCATGCCGACTTCGGGGACGATGTCGGTGTACCCGCCGCCGCTATAGCGGTAGCCGAAGGGCGCAGTGGCGCAGTTGACGGCTGAGCCCATGCTGACGTGCCAAAGCACGCCGCCGCCCGGGCCGGAATTGCTGTCGGCGTCCAGCGCATACAGGGAATCGTGCTCGGTCGCGACGAATACGACGTTGTGCACGCCCTGGCCGGGAATGGTGAGGTTGGTCATCACCAGCGGCTCGGCATAGACGTAGCCGTCCAGGGCATACGAAAACAATTTGCCGAAGGTGTTGGTGTTCACGTTGGCCGGTGTCAGCCAGGTTTCATTGGTGTTCGCCCCCTGGCGGGTGTTGTCATAATGGTAGGTCAAGACCGAGACAGGCGTAACGGCTGGATTGGCCGCCAAGGTGGTAAAACTTAAGGTGGGTTGCGCCCAGGCCGTGGCGGCGGAATTCGACGCGAAGGCAGTAAAATAGTAGGTCGTGTTGGTGTTCAGGCCTGTGAGCGGCGCGCTGAAAGGGCCGTTGGTCTGCCCCAGTGAAACACTGTTGGACCAGGAGACGGCGTTGGTGCCGCCATCACTCGGGCCGTAGTAAATGGTCACGGCGGGCGTGCCGACGCCTGGAGAAACGACCTGGCCGTTGAGAGTGGCCGAGGTGGCCAGCGCGAAGGCAGGCTGATTTATGATGATGAGGTTGGTGACGGCCGTCAGGCTGAGGTTGGTGAATGTGGCGGTATTGAGGGCGGAGTTGTTGTGAGCGGTCACGGCGAGACCGGCCATGACGGTGCTGTTGAGCGAAATCTGGTCGCTGCTGACCTGCACCCAGGTGGCGCCATCGGTACTGTAATAGCCTGTGAAGGTCTGGCCGGCGCGGACCAGGCGCAGCCAAACCGGCGCGGTGAGCCCGGGCACATCACTGAACGAACATTGGCCGCCGGCGGTGCTTCGCCACTGAAAGCTGACACCCTGGCCGGCTGTGGCCAGGATGCTGACGTTTACCGAGCCGGCGGTGCTGTCATTGCGGAACATCAGGCCCGCTTTGGACCAACCGCTCGCCGGATCACTGTTCTGCAGACTGGTGACCTGGGCCGTCAGGGTGCCGTCGCTATAGAGCATCTTACTCGCAAGATTGAACTGGTCGGCCGCGTTCCAGATGTCCGAACCGCCGCCGGTGACAGTCCAGTTGCCATTGTTGTAGGAAGCCGACCCGGCGAGGCCGGGTGATCCGATATCGGCGTCCGTCCAACCCGGGGGCAATGCGGCTTGTGCTGCCTGACTGCACGCAAGGACAACCGAAACCAACAACAGAGATTTGGCGAAGTTATGAGGCGAGCCGAGTAAAGCGTAGGGGGAGGGATTCATAGTTGGGCCACCCGCGTGGCGCTTCACAGAAGCGGCTGGCAAACTCCAGGACGGCAGGTGTAGTGCTGATGGTTAATTTATCTCATAAGCTGGGGGACAATTCAAATACTCTTTGTCATACCTTCTACGGAGGCGCTTTCCGTGGAACGCCCGGAACGGGCCGCGGATTGATTCGGCCGCAGCGTCCAGATACTGTGGGGCGACGATGTTGCGCACGCTCTGGTTATGGCTTTGGCTGGTGGGGTTAGGGACGGTGTTGTCCGCCCGTGGGCAAGCGAGCGCTTCGCCGGGTTCGGCGGCGCGCTCGAGCACGAACGGGCTCCCTTTGCTGATCGAGCGGAGAGAGCAGTTGCGAACGGTGTGTCTCGAAGGCCGGCGTTCCATTTGCGGAAAGATTCTCCGTGTGCTTCCCGAGGGGTTGCTGGTTGAGAGCGGTTATACGAATCTGCTGCGCAAACCGCTGACTAAATCCTGGCTGGTGCCCGGGACCGTCGTTGCGAGCCGCGCGCCGGACCTGGTCGAGAGCCGGGAACCGGGCGCCCTGTGCGTCGGAACGGTTTTTCTGACGGACTTGCCGCGCGGCAAGCCGCACCCATACGATTACGTGATAATTTGTGGGTATCCGACGGGCCAATACACCTACACCTCGGCGGGTTCGGTGCGCAAAACGGTGCGGCGCTTTTCGGCCAAGCTCGAGCAAGCCGTGCGGACGAATTTGGCCGCGGAGCGTTGAGGTGGCAACGCAATCAGCGGTGGCTGGCCCTGGATGGCAGAATTCCCCTTCCTCGCCGCTCGGGGCAGGCCGTGATAAGATCGAGCCGTGCCCGAACTGCCGGATATCACTGTTTACCTCGAAGCGCTGGGCCAGCGCGTGGTTGGTCAGGTTCTCAACAAGGTGCGGGTGCGGAGTCCGTTTTTACTGCGCACAGCCACGCCGGCGCTGGAGCAAACTTATGGGCGAACCGTGGTGGAAATGCGGCGACTGGGCAAACGAATCGCGTTGGGATTGGACGAACAATTCTGGCTGGTTTTCCATTTGATGATTGCCGGTCGGCTGCATTGGATTGAATCGCCGTCCGTGACCGGCCAGACCCGCGATGTCACGCGTGCCTCGCCTGCGGCGAAAACCAAATCAAAAGCTCTCAGAATGGCTGAAGTGCAGGCGGAGTTTGAGTTTGACCGCGGTCGGTTGATGCTCACTGAGGCGGGGACAAAGCGGCGGGCGTCATTGCACGTGGTACAAGGTGAAGCGGCGTTGGCCGCGCTTAATCCGGGTGGCCTCGAGGTATTGAGTGCTTCGTTGGACGAGTTTTCGAGGGCGCTCAGGAGCGAGAACCACACGCTGAAGCGGGCATTGACCGATCCGCGGCTGTTCAGTGGGATCGGCAATGCGTACTCGGATGAAATCCTGCATCGGGCGGGGCTCTCGCCGGTAATGCTGAGCCAAAAGCTCGCTGCCGGTGAGGTTGAGCGGCTTTATCAGGCAACCCAAAAAACACTGACGGAGTGGATCAACCGCTTGCGCGCGGAAACCGGCGCAGGCTTTCCGGAGAAGGTTACGGCGTTCCGGCCGGAGATGGCGGTGCATGGTAAGTTCGGGCAGCCGTGCCCGGTTTGCGGCACGAAAGTGCAGCGCATTCGGTATGCGGAAAACGAGACCAACTATTGCCCGGGGTGCCAGACCGGCGGCCGGTTGCTGGCAGATCGCTCGCTGTCGCTGCTCTTAAAGCAGGATTGGCCAGGAACGGTGTCGGAATTGGAAGAGCGGAAAGGGCGCACTGCCCATCGTTGAGTGTCAATAGGTGCGGGCTGGGAAGGGCTGATGAGGAGAAGTAGAGTGGCAAACGGGAGCTTGCAGAGGAGTTGCAAGCCGGCTGCAAGGCCGGCTTCGCGCTTCTGTTTGCCATCGAACACCCTTGCCCCGGCGTGCCTGTGAGAGCGTTGGCCGGCCGGCAATGCGCTCGCGCGCGGAGCGGAGCGTTTGTAGGTTTACCTTATGATTGGTGATATTCGCCAGCACTTGGAAGTTGCACCATTTGAACCCTTCACAATTGTTACCACGAGCGGAATCAAGCATCCAGCGCCCAGCGCTGACCATGCCGGGCTCAATCCCAGGGAAGTCGGGTTGTAGTACGGTTTGATGATGACAGCAGTGTGACCATCTCAGGGCTCCATATCGCAGCACTCGAGATCTGCCTGTACCTGACGAGCAACGCGCAGGCTGGCGAGCCCGATGTGCCCGCGCAGAGCAGGGAAATCACGAGCGGCTCAGGAGTATTTGAGCTATCGGAACCAGTGAGACATGCCGGCTACCTGCACCTCAGTTTCTACCGCAGCACGGGGGGAACGGACTTCGGGTGCGTGTACTTCGGCACTGAGGCACAGATGAGCAAAATCAGGCACTGGAACATCTCGGGGAAGTAAATCAACCTGCACGCGGGGCTCCGGAAAAGGGAATCCGCCACTCCGGCGGATGGCGGGATTGCGTGGCAGTCAATTCGTTGCGCCGCGGCCTGCGGCCGCTGAGTTCAGGCGGCGGGGCACCATCAGGGAGCGGAAGGTCCGACTGTTTACATGCCATGAGCGATAAAATGGGGACACCACATTCGAAGATTCCGTCTCCAGTTCCCCAGTTCATCTTCATTGACATGGGAAGCGTCAGACGCTAACGTCAGACAGTATGGAAACGATACCGCTTCGCCGTTTACTGCGGGAGCCAGTGCGGGTGAAACGTCTGACTCGCTCAGGCCAGAGTGTGCAAGTCACCGACAACGGAAAGCCGCTATGGGTGATCCGGCCGGCCGCAGAGGAAGCAAACGATGAGGAGCGCGCCCGCGCAATTGACGAGCTCCTGGATGCGGCGCTGCGATCGCCGCGTTCTTGTATTAGCGCCGCCGCACTCCTGGAGGAATCCAGGCGGTGAGAGTTTACACCGATAGCAGCGTGCTGCTACGGTTGGTCACGGGGAATCCGGGGCGCAGCAGGCGGCGGCCGCATATCGGCGTTTGGAACGGCCCTCGCTTTTTTACCTGCCGTTACATGCCTTGGAAGTGGAGAACGCTATAGACTCCTGCCAATTCCATTTTACATTCCATTGACTGCAAACCCGCCGGGCCGCAACATTTCTCCAGACGGGAGCGAAAAAGGGGCGTCGCCAAAATTAACGGTGATGGTGATGCCGTTGGCGAAAACCGTTTGCTGAACGCTTCGATCGGGGGTGAGCACTCGATGGTCGGTCATTTCGGCATAAGCAACCGCCCGGACGTAGGGGGAGGTGGTTCGATAGCTTTGCGCGAATCGTTGCTTGCGCGCCTGCCAAATGGCTTTATCAAACATGAACATGGGCGGGGTGCCATAAAGGACATTGAAAAGATCCCGTTTGTCCCAAAGGCTGGGCAGCTTGTTATTGTAATCGCCCCAGTACCACTGGGCGACTACGCAATCGTGATAGACCAATTCCCACAGAGGCAGCCGATAAGCCTGGCCTAACTGAAACCTGGCCACCTTTTCGGGGACTTCGTCCAGGATGCGCAGCATGTTGCGGCCGGCATCGGGCACACGGTACGGCCCCAGGCTCATCATGCCCTCGAAGTAGTCCACAAAAGGAACGGCGGCGTCGTGGCCAGTCTCGCTGCCGGTGACCAACTTGCATTCCGATGAAATAAACCCCAGAAGTTTCATTTTCCAGAGGCGGCTTTCGGTCCGCGTCATGGGATGGTTGCCGTCGAAACACTCATTCCAAGGCGCAGCGGTGGTGGTGTCGATGAAACGGCATCGGTATGGATAGGTTTTGAGTTCTGGCAAAATCCTTTCGCGGGCGTAAGCCAACGCCCGGCTATCGCACAAAACTCCGCAATCATACCACTTTCCACCCCTGCCTTTGACGGCCCAGCCACGCTGCCAATCGCCGTTGGCCTTGCGAATAATATCAGCGGGCCAGGCCGAAGTGGGCCAGTCGGGGTGGACGTAGCTCAAAAGCGGAAAGTTTGCGGGATTCATGACATCCTGGTAAATATCATAGCGGCTGGTCAGGACGTTCAGGTTGTTTAAGGCGCTGAGCGCCTCTGGCTCCCCACCTCGGCTCCAAAGAATGCGGGCTATCCCGACGGATTGCATTTGCTGGACGATGTCCACCGGGTCGCAATCCCAATTCCAAACGTTCACCGCGCCGACGAGCAGATCAATATTCGGATTTTCACGACGCTTTTCGGCGAGCGTTTTCAACCGCCCAGCTTGGCGCACATATTCGCGGTAGCGCTTGGCCAGAGCGACATAGCCTCCCTGAGCAAAAAACACGTAACGAAGTTTTCGCGAGTACCCCAACCTGCCCTTTTGCCCATCCCATTCCGGACCGATCGCCAACAGACCGTCCAGTCGCTGTAACTTGATAGCGGCATCATCCGGCGTTTCAATGATGGCGCCGTAGCCCTGCCGCTCATCGGTCACACCCCAGAAAGACATGCAAATTCCATGTCCGCCATAAGCAATGAGACGAAAAGTTTCGATCGACGGATCCTCCACCGGGTATGAAATCCCTTCATTCATCGGCACAATCAGCCGATCCTTTGGCGCACTGGCAAACGGGCAGGGATACTTCAGCGGGGTGGGAAGTTCGCCGTCGCCGTCCACCGTCAGGGTGAATTCCGGCCGGGAGTTGTCGAGCAGAAGGGTTGATTTTAATTCGAGCGCGGAGGGAGCGTGCCACAATTTCAACTCAATTCGGTCGGGCTCGATATGAGCGTCCGTCACCACGATACCTGACTGGGCCGGCTTCTGACGCCAGACCCGATCCGTGCGCCGATCCAGAACATCCACCGTCGCGTCAGACGTGTTGACCGTTACGATCAATGCGGCGTTGGTCAGGGCCAATTGCGGCGGAAGCCGGCCTCGATTTGCCTTTGCGGGCATGGCGAGTTCAACGAGCGAGAAATCATCGACCCAGGCGGCGGCCTTGCCGTAACCCAGCAAACGTGGCTGAATTTGCGCCACGCCGTCCGCCACAATAAAACGGCTGGTGATTCGCGTCCATTGGTCAACCTGCGTAATGGTCCGCTCGCCCTCATTCCAACTCAGGTTTTTGCCTTGCCCATCCCAAGTGGACGCACAAAGAGTGAGCGCTCCTGCTCCTTGCACCTTGGCCCATACATCCAATTGGAAGATTTGGCCGGGTTTCACCGCAACGCGGCACTCTGGTTCAAAACTCCAATCCTCTTCTCCTGCATGCTCGATTCGGGCGGCGCGGGTCCCCGAGTGCACATCGCGGTCCTCAACGATAACGCGACCGGCGCCCGGTTGACGGCTCCAAAACGGACGCCATCCGGTTAGCCCAGATTCAAAACCGCCGTTCTGGACGAGGTTCGCGTCAACGTGAGCGCTGGCGCACACCAGCAGGCAGAATAAAAATCTCCACGGGCACATTGCGCTTCTCACGTGAAAGCCAAAACGTGTCGGCTACTTTTGGTCCTGCGTTTCGGCCTCAAGGTATCGCTCGATATGCCTGTCGAGGTCGGAGAGGCCGCCGGCACAACTGGCGGCTTGCACACGCTCGACCATTTCCAGGCACCAGGCTTCTTCCTCAACCTGTTCATTGATAAACCACTGCATCAGGACCTGGCTGGCATAATCTTTGGTGGCCAGGGCGGCTTCGTAAACTGAGTTGATGCCTTGCGTGTTGTTGCGCTCCATCCCCTGAGCGGTTTGGGCCACTTCGAGCAGAGACTTGAATTCGCATTTTGGCGCGGGAATGGCGGCCAATTCCGGCAAGGCCCCGCGATCGATCAGGTGCTTGGAGAATTTATCCGCGTGCTGCTGTTCCTCATCGATCTGCTTGGCGAAATAGCGGGCGAAACCCTTCAAATTCTGGTCAGCGCACCAGAGCGAGAGCGCCCGGTAATGATGCGCGGCGCTTAATTCCTGGTTGAGCTGGCGGTTGAGTTCCGATACGACCTTGGCAGGGATTTTGTTCATTCGCCGGTTATGCCGGATTTGAGGGGATTGGGCAAGATGTCACTTGCTCTTATGAAAGCATCGGCTTGTGCGCAGCGCCTGGGTGCCTCTGGGCCCAGGCGATTGGGCCGATGGGTTTGACACTTACGGTGCGCAACTCAAAACCCATCTGCACTATCCCTTGATCACTGGCAAATACTACGCCGGTGACCCCAGCGCAATTTTTTAAGGCGCGCACGTGAAAACATTGTTTTTGTGTCCGGCGCTGTCTTGTGATTTGATTCACCACCAACCAGTGCAGAACCGCACAACCAAAAAGAAATAACCTGTTTATGGAAGAGAAACGCTTGTCTCGAGTCGCGTGGCGGACCTCGCGGCGTCAATTCATCAAAGCAACGGGGCTGGCCTCGGCGGCGATAGCCCTGCCAACGCTTATCCCCGCCAGCGCGCTGGGCCGAGGCGGCGCGGTCGCGCCGAGCGAGCGCATCCGCGTTGGCGGCATCGGCCTGGGCAACCAGGGAGGCTCTGACTTTGGTGGTTTTCTCGGTAGCGCCGATGTGCAATACGTGGCGGTGTGCGATGTCCGCAAGAATGTCCGCGACGGCAAGAAGGCCCAGGTGGACGAACATTACCACAGCAAGGACTGCGTCGCCTACAATGATTTTCGCGAACTGCTGGCCCGCGAGGACATCGACGCGGTGCACGTCGCCACGCCCGATCATTGGCACGCGTTGGTGGTGACAGAGGCCTGCCGGCGCGGCAAGGACGTGTTCTGCCAGAAGCCGGAGACGCTGACGCTGCGCGAAGGGCCGTTGATGATCGAATATGCCCGGCGATACGGCCGGGTAGTCTCCGGGGGGAGTCAGCGCGTGCTGGAGGATTACCGCGGCACCGTCGATATGTGCTGGGGCGGCAAGCTCGGCCAGGTGTTGTCCATTAATGTCATAACCAACAATCTCTCGCACGCGTGCAATCTTGCGCCGGAGCCGGTGCCGGAAGGTTTTGACTGGGAGATGTGGCTCGGTCCTGCCCCCTGGGCCCCTTACAACTCCAAACGCTGCGACGGCAACTTCAGCACCGTGGACAACTCCTGGCGTTCGTACTGGGACTACTCCGGCGGCGAGATTACCGATTGGGGTGCACACCACTTCGGCGGCGCGACTTTCGCGGTGGACGTCCGCGAATTGCAGCCGCAGGAGATTATTTACCACGCCCCGGAAGGACAAAACCGCGCTTACCTGGAATTCATTTACCCTAACGGGATAAGGATCACCCATTGTAAACCGGGCAAAGCCAATATGGAAGTGGACAGCGACGAACACCAAACCCGCGCGCCCAAACCAGTTCCGGGCTATAAAGGCAAAGGCAGTATCATCGGGGATTTTCTCTATTGTGTGCGCAGCCGCGAAAAGCCGTTTCGCGACATCGAGCTTGCGGTCAACACCGTGAGCCTCTGCCATCTGGGCACGATTGCTTATCGGCTGCAGCGCTCACTCAAATGGGATGCCGCCAAACAAACGTTTCCGGGCGATGCGGAAGCCAATCGGTTCACCGACCGAGCTCGCCGCCAACCCTGGCAATTGTGAACCCGTGCCGCTCCATCCACGAACCCATTGAATAACAAAAGGATTCCTCAATATGTTACAAGACGCTTTTGAAGCCCTGAAGACCTATGACTATGGCACGGACCGGCACGTGCTCGATCCCATTGACGAGGCAGCCGTGACTACGCTCAATGACCCGGCCGCCCGCGCTGAGTTAGAGTCCCGACTGCTGGAGGTGCTGCAGAGCAGCGCACCGCGCGATGCGCGGGATTATGTCTGCCGGCAACTGCGCACGATTGGCAGCGCCGCGTCTGTGCCGGCGCTCGAGGAACTATTAGCCGACCCGGACCTGTCGCACATGGCGCGCTACGCGTTGGAACGAATCCCGGAGCCCCAGGCCGGTTTGGCGCTGGAGCGCCAACTGCGCAAGCTCAACGACCCGCTCAAAATCGGGGTCATCTCTTCGCTCGCGACCCGCGGCCAGGGGGTGAGGTTGCTGCGCCCGCTTTTACACGACGCCGACGAGGCTGTCGCTCGGTCGGCGGCGATCGCGCTCGGCCGGATCGGCTCGATTGAGGCGAGCAAAGCGTTGGGCGCAGCCAACCCCGCGCCAGCGCTGGTCATGGTGTTTGCAGATGCCTCCCTGTCGTGCGCGGAGAACTTGCGACGTACCGGCCATGCGAAGGAAGCCAAAGCCACTTATCAACGGCTGCTGAAACGCAATCCCCCGGAGTTGATCCGCTTGGCCGCCGAACGCGGTCTCAAAACTTGCCAGGCAGGGTGAGCTCACAACTGGTCGCTCAGCCCAACGAAAATCCACGCGGCCCTGGCATTTGCCGCTTCATCGGCATGACATCCGACACACTTGACACGGCTGGCTGGTGTCGCTCAGATAAGGCGTACTTCAAAATAACCAATTCAAATTTATGGCTGTCCCTGTCCAATTACCTACCAGCGCCCAAAACGAAACGTTCGGCGGTGTCACCTATCACATCGAAGGCGAGTTGGTCCCGGCCCTGCACTTGGAACTGGCCAGTACCGGCGTCTATTTCGAGCACCACATCCTGCTCTGGAAAGATCCCGCCGTACAAGTTCAACTGCACCCGATGAAAGGCGCACTCAAGCGGATGTTGGCGGGGATGCCGTTTCTGCTCACCGGAGCCAGAGGGCCGGGTCGAATCGCCTTCAGCCGCGACGGCGTTGGCCATGTGTTTGCCTTGCACCTCAAACCCGGCATGGGCCTGGATGTGCGGGAACACCAGTGGCTCGCCGCGACCGACAACGTTGACTACACCTTCAATCGCGTCAAAGGCGCTGCGAATATCCTGCTGGGTGGGACGGGCTTTTTCATCGACACCTTCTCCTGCTCGGCCGCCGAGGGTATTCTCTGGCTCCACGGCTACGGGAATGTGTTTGAAGTCACGCTCGCTTCCGGCGAGGCGATTGACATCGAACCCGGCGGCTGGATTTACAAGGACCGCACCGTGCAAATGCAAACGATGTTCCAAAAACTCTCGACGGGGCTTTTTGCCAGCGCCGGCCAGATTTGCTGGAACCGATTTACCGGCCCGGGAAAAGTCGCTCTCCAAACTATGTATTTCCACATGGAGGGCGGGGAGTGAACTGCCGCAGCGCGTCAGTTTACGAACCAAAGCTGCGACGCTTTGCTGGCTGTGTTGAAGGTTTGGCGGCTTGCGCTCGCTGGGTCGCTGTGGTCCTGGTTTACAATCTGCAACCTTAAATCTCGCTCTCCCGCTCCCAAACCTTAGGGCCGACTACCCTTGCGCCGTATCAGAAGCGAACCCAACCCCAACCCTAACAGCGCCAATGCAGAAGGTTCAGGCACCATAGCCGTCTGAATGCCCACCCCGGCAACGCTGTCATAGGCCCAGTCCACCAACGTCAGGCTGTTGGGATTGGACACCGGGTCGTCGATAAAATGAAGCCAACCGTAATGGTTCCCGTCGCCCAGCGCCAGTTCGATGCCCACATAACCCTCAGTCACAGCCGTATTGGACCAATCACCCGCCACCGCCTGGGTATCGTCCTGGTACATGTATCCCCGCGCAAAATTAACGGGAAACGCAGCCGCATACGCTGCATCGATCATGGTTCCCGCCGGCGTGACCGGCAACCCTTTGGAACCGGGTTTCTCAAACAAACTCACAATCCCGCTTTGAACCGGGATTTCCGTGCTGACCGAAGTGCGCGTGTCCACATACGGCTTGAGAGTATTGCTGTCGTACCCGAACGTGAAATCGGGCGTCGCGCCGCCGGTCATGCTGACCGGCTGCCGATAATTCACCGCATCATAGTTCTGCTGCAGGTTCAATGGGCCGGAATAAACAATCGAGCTTTGGGCCAGCGCGCCCGCGCCGCCGGCAGCCAGCGCCGAAACCAGTGTCACAGAGGTCTTCGTCTTCATAGCGGTATCTGCTCAGGATGGAACTCGTATGATCACAGCAGCCGTTACAACAGGTGGCGGGTCATACGTTGGTTTAATTAGAGCCGGTTCGAGCGGGAAATGCAAGCAAATAATTTTGACAACCTGCTGAAAAATCAGGGGTTGAGCAGCAAAGCCGGATAGCGCTGAGCCATCCAGTGGGCATCGACGCACGGAGTGGTTGGGCCGGAACGCGTGGGGTAACCCCCGGGAGTGACCCATTTATGTCCCTCCGCATGGCCGTCGGCAAAATTCATCGTGCTTTTCGCTCCGTGATTAACCGCCGGGTAATCAAGCCAGGTGGCATCGGCAAAATCAGGTGGGGTGCCAAGATTCAGCAGAAAGCCGCCCAGATTCTCCGTGAAAGGCGGGCGGCACAGGTTCTGCCGGTCATCTGCCTCTTCTAACCAAACAATCGCCGTGGCGGGATGCAGGATTTGGGTTTCCTTATAGATCACATTGGCCAAAGCCGTCGGTCCGCCCAAAAACCGATAGCTGCCGTTGAGGTAACCGGTTCCCGAATAGCTGTCATAGGCGAACTGCATCCCCGAACGTTGCGAGCGCAAATCCCCCGGACAATGGACGATCGCCGCATTGGGAGCATACTGGAACAGCGCCCCATATTTGTAAGTGAGTTGAATGACCGTCGTGGCGTAGGCATTACCAGTCAACCCCCGCAAGGAGGGATCGGTGTTCACTTTCGGATCATTGCTTTGCAAACGCCATTCGGCCGCGTCGCCGGCCCCTTCCTCCAGGCCGACAATTTTATCCACATTGTCCGTCGCGTACATCTTCCAGGCCAGGATCAATTGCTTCTGGTTATTCAGGCAACTGGCTTCAGTCGCCTTCAACTTCGCCCGCTGCAACGCCGGCAACAACATCGCCGCCAGAATCGCGATGATGGCAATCACCACCAGCAATTCGATCAAGGTGAAAGCGCCGGGAGCGCGCCCGTGCTTCAAGGAGTTCATCACTTCGAATGTGTGTGCTTGTAAGTTCCATCGGTACTGTACTCGATGGTTTGCCGACGGCAAGCAAATTGTCTTGCTTCCCCACCCTGCCCTGCTAACAATAAATGCTCGCAATGCAGCCTCTTCAATAAGGTCTTTCCATGAACACTAAACGCAGCGTTCTGCTCACTTCCAGTTCCGCTTTGGCCGCTGGAATGGCCCAAGCCGCCGTCCAGTACTCCGGCCCGGTCAACAACGTCATTCCACTTCCCCCAGCCCCGGCCACCGGCGCCTACGTCGATGTTAATAACGACGGCGTACCCGATTTGGCTTTCGGGTTCAACGGCTACACCCAGGCCAATCATCAGAAGCCCTATGTGTTCGCTTATCCGAACTTCGACCCCGGAACGGCGGTGCTGGCACGATTGAATGCCACCACCACCACCTACGGTTTGCCCGTCGCAGCCTTCGGCACCCTGATTGATCAAAATTATTTGCCCCCCAACCTCAGCACCGCCGACCAGGACCGCTCCTACTTCGACCAGGACGGCAACGGCACTTATGTGGGCGACTGGCTAACCGGCGCAAAAACCGACGGTTATATCGGGATGGAATTCTTCGACACCGCGGCGGCCACGACGAATTATGCCTGGGTACATATCATTTTTGATGACGCGTTCGCCGACGGCACGCCGTCCCTGACCATAGTGGATTATGCCTGGGAGGACAGCAACATGACCGGCATCATCGCCGGCTCAACCAACACCGTCGGCGCTCCCATCATCTATGCGGAGCCGCAAGGGCACACAGTGCCGGCCGGCAGCGCCGCGCAACTACAGGTCTCGGCCCTCGCCAATCCAGCTCCGAATTATCAGTGGCGGGCCGGCGCCATTGGGAGCGGAATCTACACGAATCTAACCGACGGCGGAACCATTTCAGGCTCGGACAGCGCGACGC
Source organism: Verrucomicrobiia bacterium (assembly GCA_035934555.1). GTDB lineage: Bacteria > Verrucomicrobiota > Verrucomicrobiia > Limisphaerales > UBA8199 > DASYXT01. The sequence goes on from DASYXT010000135.1 coordinate 47,382, forward strand.
TCAACATCGGTGGAGCACTGGCGGCCAACACGCTTGATTATATTGTCGTGGTCACCAACTCCCTGGGGGCGGTCACCAGCAGTCCACCAGCCACCCTCACCCTCACGCCACCCATCGCCTCCCCCACACCCCAGGTCTTATATGGCGGGCTCACGGGACACTTCCATATCAACGTCGCCAACGGTTTGCCGGCCAGTTATCACTGGCGGCAGAACGGAGTGAACTTGTCGGACAACAGCCGTGTGGTGGGCACAACAACCCCCAACCTCGCCATCGCCAATCTCCAAGCCGCAGATACCGGCAATTACGACGTGGTGCTCACAGCCGGGTCGCTGTCGGTGACCAGCACGGTTGCGTCGCTCAGTGTCCTGCCCGCCAATGGCGAGAGCCTTTACCAGGCTGCCCTCCTGGCCGCCCAGCCACTCGCCTATTACCCTCTCAACGAGACCAGCAACCCGGGCAGCAGTAATGCCGTCGCGTTCGACAATGCGGGCGGCTATAACGGAATCTACGGCCTTGATGTTACCAATGGTTCGTCGGGCATTGCCGGCCCTCGCCCGACTGATGGCTTTCCGGGTTTCGCTGCGAATAACCTGGCGACCCGCTACGCTACCAACGATCCGGACTCGTTCATCACGCTGGCTCCCTGGCATTTGAATTCCAATACCGCCACGTTCACCGCCTGGATAAACCCCGCTAACCCGGTCGAGGGTCAAATCAACGGGATCATTGGCTCCGGCACGACCAACAGCAGCTTTGCCGGGATTCACTATTTTTATCAGGCCACCGGCGCCAACTGGGATTTAGGTTATGCCTGGAACGACCCTGCCAATGCGGCGCTGTTTTTTGACTCGCAGATTGCGCCGCCGGCCTATCAATGGTCCTTCGTCGGGCTGGTGATTACCCCCTCCAACGCTACTTTGTATGTGTTTAACACCGGTGCGACGAACAGCGCCCTCTCCGCCAATGTGACCAATCTGGTGATGGCCTTTGCCACGCCCGAGTACATCGGAACCTCCCCGGACGGTATCAGGGGCTCGCGGGACTTCGAAGGGACAGTTGATGAAGTCGCCGTCTTCAACCGTCCGCTGGGACCCAATGAGCTGCAGACCCTGTACAACGCCGCGCTTGGGATTTCGCCGCCAGTGACCCTGCAAATCACCCGCGTGGGCAACAACATCCAACTGGCCTGGGGCACGCTCGGGCGGTTGCTGGAGGCCAACAATGTGAACGGTCCCTGGACGACAAATTCGCTCGCGACCTCGCCTTACACAGTATCCCCGACCAACTCGAGCAAGTTCTACCGCGTGCGGGTTTATTAAGCCGACTGGAGCTCCAAATACTGAGATGCGCACTCTATCGTGAATGACAAGTGGCAAGAAATGACAAGATTATCTGCTTGACACCTCGGCGCCACCGTCCAAGCTCAATATTATGAACGAAGGGTGCCCCACTCGACGTTCGCTGCGACTCGCCTCACCACAGCCGCTCGATGTGAACTCACTGCTGTGCCATGGCGAGTGCATGTGCCCGCGCCGCGGGTCCGCTTCCATTAGATCAATCGGCGCTGGAAGCCTTAACGTTATTAGGGAACCGCTGCATTTTAGGCTGCTCCACTCGCCGGTTTTTGTAGTTCTCGCCCGAAGTTGCGTCGCCAAGAAGGCCGCCGGGGCTCACGCAGCAGGGCAGTCGCCCTTTTCGGGTCCACCCGCCAAATCTTATCCCCTCGCAAGTATGAACCCTAAGTTCTCAGCCTTAATCGCATTTTTGTCTTTCACGTTTTGGAGTTCAGCCCAGCCTGCCTCCGGCACGGCATCTTCGCCCTATTCCATCGTTGAAAGAGGCCCGCACCACAGGCTTTGGCAACGCGTCACGTGGGTCACGAACGCATTTGATGGCTCCGCTAGGGCCAGGACCAATTCCTACGTGGAAATGGCAACTGGATTGGAGCACACCGTTAACGGGCAGTGGGTGGATTCAAGCGATCAAATCCAGTTAACTTCCACGGGCGCGGAGGCGACCAACTCGCAACACCAGGTTCAGTTTCGTGGAAATATCAATTCAGCCGGAGCGATAACCACCCTCACTGCGGACGGAAAGGGACTCAGTTCCAGTGTCTTGGGGCTCGCTTATGCCGATTTATCTAGCGGAAAATCGATTCTGATCTCCGAAATCAAGGATTCAACCGGCCAACTGCTCCCTTCGGGCAATCAGGTTCTTTACACGAATGTGTGCACGGACATCCTCGCAGACCTTCTCTACCAAAACAGCGTTGCCAGCCTTGAGCAAATACTTGTCATCCGTAGCCAATTACCTGATCCGGCCCAGTGGGGCTTGAACTCTGCAATGTGCGTGTTGCAGCTGATCACCGATTTCGGAACCAACGCGCCGGCGCCCCAAATCACCGAAACCGCCGTCGGGGCAGAAATTGATGATTTCCTCGATTTCGGAGCGATGAAAATGCCGCAAGGCGCGGCCTTCGCCCTCGGCTCGGAGGACAACAGAATCCCAGTCACTAAACGCTGGCTCATCTCAACGAACGACGGACGCAACGTTCTCGTGGAACAGGTCCCATTTGTAGCGGTCCAACCGCAACTCCAGGGATTACCCCCGCCCCCTGGCACCGCCAGTCTCGAAGGTTCGCCGGACCCGCTGCTGCATCGGGTTCTGGCGCGACTGCCTCTGCCGGCACCAAGGCCGGCCGGAAAACAAACGCCCAGCCTTCAGCTCGCGCGCAACCCGCCTAGCGCAAAAGGGTTCGCGCTCGACTATATTCTTCTCACAACCCAGACAAATCAGTTTCAGTCAGATTTAACGTACTACATCCCAGGGGGTTACACCATTCACCTTTCAGGCAGCAATGTCTTTGAGGGTGGAACCGTGATCAAGTACGGAACCAACGCTTCGATTTCGGCAAGCCTTTCCACAAGCACTAGCATCAATTTTTTTGGCGATATGTACCGCCCAATCGCCATGACGGCGAGCGACGATAATTCCTGTGGGCAGACCATTGCAGGCTCAACTGGGACTCCAACAAATTATTACGCAAACCCGGCGCTTTATCTCTCCAGTTCGGGGGTTGTTTCACCCACGCTGGCGAATTTCAGGATCTCTTTCGCCCAGCAAGCTATCCATGCTGATGCGACGTCGTTGACCTTGTTCCTGTCTGACGGCCAGATTGTGAACTGCTCAGCAGGGGTTTATTCCGAAGGCCAAGGAAGCGCGTTCTTTAGGAATATGCTTTTCGCCAAATTCTCGACGGCCCTCAACCTGTCTTACATGAACGCCTCCGCGCAGAACGTCACCTTTGATGGCTTACCCCCGCAACCTCCCTCTTACACCCCCTGCTTCTTGCTGTTGCCTGCGGGTGGCCCAACTAACACGATGACGCTCAACCTTGTGAACTGCATTCTCGACGATATAAGCAGCTTTTCGACCGCCAACCCGAATGCCATAAGCGGTGATCATAATGGCTTTTACAATAATAATGGCCAGGCGGCCTTTGGCAGCTCTCCGCTCAGTACAACGATCAACCCTTTTCAGACCGTTGGGGCCGGCAATTATTATCTTGCAACAGGCGGTAATTTTAGGAACGCAGGTTCAACAAACATAGATTCTTCTCTCCTCACGGATCTGAGCAAGAGGACGACTTACCCACCAATCGTTTACGCCCAGACGATCATCAGTAACCTCCTCACGCTTTTCCCGCAAGCGCAGCGCAATGACTCGATACCGGACCTTGGATACAGTTATGCCCCCCTGGACTATGCGCTCGGCTTCGTCGCCGCGATGAGTCCTATCACGATATCCGTCACGCCGGGAGCCGTCATCGCCACATTCGGGACCAACACGGGCACATACGGCATCGGAATCTTGAATGGCGCCCGACTCTTGTGCAAAGGGGCACCCAATAATCTCAGCAGAATCGTTTGTTACAATACGGTGCAGGAAGAGTCCACGAGCGCTTGGGAAGAACCTTCCGCCGGCATGATCACCGACAACTTTGGGGCGGGTGCCGCAGGTGGTCTGAATTGCCGGTTCACTGATTTCTCCTCTTTGGCCCAGGACGTTTCTCACCTGAACATGGCCACGGTCATTGCCAATCTCCAAGACTCGCAACTCCATGGTGGCGCACTGACGGCGTTTCCCAGCACGATCAACCTCACCAACTGCCTACTGGAACGGGTGCACTCCTGGCTTTGGCAGGAGGATAACGCCCAGCCGGTGGTTCGCAACAATCTCTTTTTTGGAGGCACCTTTGATTTCTTGCCGATGGTGGCAACTAACGCTATCGTCCAAGATAACTGTTTCGATCAGACGGTCATCCCCGAGGATCTAACGGCGTCTGGCTACTTGGGCGGCCATAACGCCAGTGTGACAAACTACGACCACATGAAGCCGGCTTTCCCCAGCGATCTGGTCCTTTCCAACTCGCCCGCCTACCAGGCCGGACCGCTCGGCAACTTTTACCAACTCAGCACCGGACGCCTGTTTAACGCCGATACGAACACCACCGCAGACCAGGTCGGGCTGTACCATTATACGACCATCACAAATCTGGTCAACAATCTCGAAATCAAGGAAACCAACAGTTTCCTGGATTGCGGTTATCACTATGTCGCCGCGGACGCGAGCGGCATTCCCATCGATTCAGACGGGGGTGTGGTTCCGGATTATCTCGAGAATACCGCAGGCGATGGTCACACCAATAATGTTGGCGAGATCAACTGGCAGGATCCGTCGGGCGATTTTAACTACCTTTTGCTTCCACAATACTTGCGGTGCGAATACCGCGTCGACCCCTGGGGTGTGACTACCAATTACGGGCCACCTAGGCTATATTGGATCGTGACGTCAACCCAACGCGCTGACAGGCAGGTCGCCTATCAAATCCAAGTGGCCACGAGCACAAATAACCTCAATGCCGGCTACGGCGACATGTGGGACAGTAGCAAGGTTTTTTCCGCCCAAACCACGCACGTGGAATATAACGGCCTGCCCCTTGCCTCGGGGCAGCGCCTCTGGTGGCATGTACGGACCTGGGACCTCTACACCGGCCTTGCCTCACCATGGAGTACTAATGCCTTCTTCCAGATGGGGCTTTTATCCACCAACGACTGGCAAGCCCAGTGGCTAACCACCTCAACAGATCCAGGCGATAATGTTTCACCCATTTACCGGCACGCGTTTGTGCAACTCACAAATAATATTAAACGGGCTACGGCCTATGTTTCGGCCAAAGGGGTTTATGAGCTCTGGATTGATGGGCAACGTATAGGCCAACATATACTCGCGCCCGAATGGACGGACTACAACCAACGATTCCAATACCAAACTTATGACGTTACTCCTTACTTACTTTCGACAAACACGGATGGCACTAATCACGCTATCGGAGCCATTGTCGGAGAAGGCTGGTTTCACGGCAGTATAAGCCACGATGCCGCAGGATATTACTATTATACCAACTACAACACTTCGCATGGACCGAAACAAATTCTCGTTCAACTCCAAATAGATCAGAACGACGGTTCGAGTAACGTCGTGGCAAGTACTGGCAACTGGGCCTGCGACACCAATGGACCTGTCGAGTATGCCTCGATCGAGCAAGGTGAGACGAGCGACACAACCAGGTTAGCATCGGTTTCGAACTGGAGTACGTTTCAATATGCGGGACAGGCAGATGTATTCACTGCTCCCGTAGCGACAGAGCCGCTCATCGTGACCCAATTGGTTGCCCAACCGGCGGATCCCATTCAAAGCATAGACTATGTGGAACCTATTGACATGTGGACAAACAGGAACGGTGGCGCCACTGGCAACCGGTTTGTGCGAATTTACGATATGGGACGTGTGATTGAAGGATGGTGTGTTCTTTCATTAGTCAATACGAATGAACCCACAGGAACTAACATTTATCTTCGTCACGCAGAGTCCCTTCAACTAGACTCGAATAATCAGCAAGTTCGCGGGGCAAACATCAGCATTTACAGTCTCTGCGGAACCTGGGGCAGCACTCGAATGGCGGCCCAAAAGGAGACATATGTCATCTTGCATACAAATAGTGTGCAGCAGTTCCAGCCACACTTTACTTATCATGGCTTTCGGTTCGTCGAGGTCGACGCCCCCGAAGACATTGCGCTTTCTACGAATGCGCTCGTTGGTTGGGTTATCAGAACAGGAATGGCAACCACGGGGGCGTTCAGTTGTTCTCAGCCAGACGTGAATCAGCTAATGACCAATGCTTATCACACCCTTGAAAACAATGTATATGGACTGCCTACCGCTTGCGCCGATAGGAACGAGCGCTATGGATGGTTTTGTGACACAGATGTTGCGGCCCAGAGCTCTGCTTTCCTGCTCGATATGGCATCACTCTGGACCAAAAGCATTCGGGACATTCGCGATGACCAATTCGGTGGCGCGTCGTTCGGCGGATTCTTCTATCATGGCTATTACAGCATAATCAATCCTAGCGTGGGTGGAGGAGGTGTCGGCGACATCGGCATTTCCAGTGGAGGTGTGATACGGCCCTGGCGACTTTATGAAAATTATGCCGATGTCAGAATGCTTAACGAGGATTATCTTTCGGTGAGCAACTGGCTCAACTTCCTCGGAGTTAATTGGCCCAATAATCATTTGACACCATGGGAATCAGCGGGCGACGCTGATGTGTGTAACATGGGTCAGTTCTCGTATGTCCCCTCGGGATGGCCGGCGGCGAATGCCCAGATGAGCGCTGGTGTTCAGGGTTTGTGGGCGTACGTCTGTTCGGCGGATCTGGCTGCGAATATGTCGCAGGTTCTTCAGGATGTAGCCTTAGCCTCTGGCAATACAGCGGTCGCCACAGTTTTGGGAAGTAATTATACAGCCTACACGAATACCGCTGCGAATATTAGAACGTATTTTACAAATGCAGCAAACGGCTTGGTGACATATGATGCACAGACCGGTACTAATATCGTGAGCGTTGGAAATGGGACGCAGGGGGATTACGCCAACGCCCTTTACTTCAATATGGTTCCAACATCGCAGCGATCGAATTGTCTATATTTACTGTTAAATGCTGCAAACAAGGGTATTCTTAATTATAATCATAATTACAGTCCCCCTTCACCACTGCCGCCATGTACGAATCATTTGTCTACAGGCGCATTTGCAACAACACGTGCGATTCTCGAGCTGACGGCGAATGGTTTTAATTCTGAAGCGTATTCGCTTTTATTGGATTATCCGTTCCCCTCCTGGCTTTATAACGTCACTAATGGCGGTGCCATTTATTCTAGCACCTTAAGCGGGACCTATGGTGCCAGCACGTGTTGGGAGCACTGGAATGGTTGGGTCTCCGGGACCGGAGGAGGTTACGCCAGTCTGGGTCCGGGCACTTACAATTCCTTCAATGAACTATGGAATACATCGGTTGGCGAATGGATTTGGAGAGTTGTAGCGGGTATTAATCCTGATGATAATAACCCCGGTTTTCAAAATGTGATCATCTATCCTCAGCCCGGAGGATCGATTACAAACTGCTCTGCCGCATTCAACTCCATTCACGGTGCGATCGTTTCCGCATGGACGAACGCACCAACGACCTACACCTTGAGCGTCACCGTACCAGCGAATAGCACTGCTTCTATTTTTGTTGTCGGGTCTACCAATTTGGCAAATATAACAGAGAGTGGCACGGGCTCGTCAAATTTCGTTGGTCTTCTGAGTTCACCTGTAATTACGAATGGTGTAGCGCTTTTCGAGGTGGGCTCTGGCTCGTACGATTTTAAAGTTAGTTTTTGACGACTCTTTAGGAAAATTTATGAAACTCGCCCATATTCTTAGTAGTTGCTTTATAATTCATGTCGGCCTTGCCATTGCGCAATCACAGCCTGGAACACAATTGTGGATGTATGACGCCGGACAAACCATTTACTCCTCTCCAGCTCTAGGGACCGACGGCACGATTTACCTTGGGGCGGGAGTGAACTTCTACGCGATAACGAATTTCGGATCTGGAGCGTCGAATAAGTGGGTGTTTACGACAAGTGCTGCCGTTAGCGCGGCCCCAGCGATCGGACCCGATGGAGGGATCTGTTGTGTTGGCGGTGCGCTATATTCACTAAATCCAGACGGTACTGAACGGTGGCACTTTGGTTCCGGCGCAGGACAGGGTGCTGCGGCAATCGGTTTCGACGGGTCTATATATTTTGTTGGAGCCAATGGAACACTTTTTGCGGTGTCTGCCACAGGAACGCAAATGTGGACTGCGGCAGTAGGAAATGTTGATTTACAAAAATCCCCTACTTTAGGAGCAGATGGAAGCATATATTTATGCGCCTCAGATTTGGGAGCACTCTACTCTTGGAACGGTGACGGCACATTGAAGTGGCAACGGGCCTTGAATGGCGGCTCCGATTCCGTGTCCCTCGCGTCCGATGGCACGATATACGTTTCGGCTGAGTACAGCCTTTGCGCGTTCGCTTCGGATGGCACTTCCTTGTGGAACTACAGTACGAATGGATACGCCGACCATTGCCCGGTGATTGGTCAGGGTGGGACCTTATATCTTGCTGCGTGGGAATCGGAGGCCCCGCTGGGATATATAATCGTTCTGCGCGCAATTTTGCCGACGGGCGTTCTCAATTGGGAGTTCAAGCAACCCTCCTCGTGGGGGCAGGCTTATGGGCCTCCAACGCCGGCAGTCGATTCCGCTGGCACAATTTACTATACCGGGTTTGGCACTTTATACGCCATCTCGGCCAACGGCCAGCTAGAGTGGACGTTCAATGGCGGCAACAACACGGACACAGGCACCTACTCCTACACCTCACCCCTGGTTGGCCCCGATGGCACCATTTATGTCACCTTTGGAAGCAAGCTCTACGCAATCGCGGGAACCAACGCGCTAGCGGCGTCTCCATGGCCCATGTACCGTCAGAATCCACGTAGGACGGGCAAGGTGGAGAGACCGGTCCTGAAGCAACCCCATAAGCGCGCGGACGCGAATTTCGAGTTTCAGCTCTATCCGCAGCAGTTCGGCTTGACCTACACTATCGAAAGCTCCAGCAATCTCAACACCTGGATTTCGCTCACCAGCTTTGTCGCTAATACCCTGCCGATGGACGTGCTGGACCTGAGCGCCAGCAACGCCCCGATCCGGTTTTATCGGGCGTTTTCAGGACCTTAGCCCCACCTTGTCAGTTCGAAACTGAAATGAAATGCCGCGGAAGAACTTCGGTTACGAAGCAGCGGGCACCCTGATGTGCTGGCAAGGACGTCGAAAGTTGGCAACGGAGCCACGCCCGACTGGAGGTCTCCGCCTTGGGCGTCAAGAAGCCCGGGGACGGCAGCCGGGATGGCCGGGGCTACGTGTTGCGCTGTCCCAGGCCTATGCGCCTGGCATACGCGTCCGCCGCGCGGTTATTCGGCTGCAAACGCATCACCGTCTGCATCGCTTCGCGCGCCTCGGCCCATTTGCCCAGATTCACCCACGCGCGAGCCAGTACCAGGTGCGCCTGCGGCTGAAAGTAATTCAGCGCAATGGCGCGCTGAGCCGCTTCTGCCGCCTTCGCCGACTGGTCCAGGCGCAAACTCGCCTCCGCCAGGCCCAGCCAGGCTAAAGGCTCGTTCTCATCACGTTGGAGCACCTGCCGCGCAAGCTCAGCCAGCGCCGGCCATTCCCGCAGCCGCCACAAGCTCATGCCCAACCGCCGCAACCCGTCGGGATCTGCCGGCTTCAACTTTTGAATCTCTTCCACCAGCACGCGAGCTTCGCGCCGGTTGCCTTGTGCCAGCAACAACTCCAGTCGGTTCAGCAGCGCACCGACCCCGGGCGGGATTGCCTCCAGGAGAATGCCGAGCGTTTCCGCCGCTTCTGCGGTTTTCTTTACCGTCAGTTGGCAGTGAAACAGCGCCTGGCCGAATTCCAATCGCTCTGGAAACGATCGGAACAGCTTCAACAACAGCGGCAGCGCCTCCTCATACCGCGCCGCATCCAGATACGAGAGGGAGAGGTTCCATTCGGATTCGAGCCTGAGCCGCTGTGCGGTGGGATTGTCTGCCGGCTCAGGTGCGATGCGGGTCAGTTCGCTGGCCTTAGCGCTTGGCACATCCCAAGTGCTAACGCGTCGCGCCTCGGGAGCCGCCGCAAAACTCTCCAGCAGCACCCGGCCTTCCATATCGTCTCCAATCGGCAAGCCGAACCAGGTCAAAATCGTTGGGGCAACATCGCGAATCGTGGCGCCACTGAGCAGCGAGTCCGCGCGCAAACCCGCACCGCAGGCAGCCAGGATTCCGTAGGGGGTTTTCCAGACCTCGTTGTCGCGTGTGCGCAGGTATTGCGGCGGCAGGTGTGGGTTGATGCCGTGAGCCGAGGCCACCACGATGGCGGCGTCTTTGCCGGCGGCTTGCACCAAGCTGTGAAGCAGTCGATCCAGAACGATGCAGGCAGCATCCAACACGCCTTGATAAAGCTGAAATTCCTCCAACGAAACCCACTCGCGCCTGGGTGGGCAGAACGGCAGAAACAAAGCGCTGATTGCCCCCAGTGCCGGAAAGTGAACCGCGCCAAAATCCCAGTCATCCGCCAAAAGCAACTGCCTCATCGCCGCATGATGCGACAGGTCCGCCGCCAGAAAGACGCGCAAATGCCCCAGTCGTCGATCGCGCTTTTGATCAACCTGCGTCCAGTCGGGGACATACCGTGCGAGGAGGTCGGCCTGAATGCTTTCAGGACTGATGCGCAATGGGTCCAACCGCGGGCCAAGTTCCGCCGGCCAATACGTTCCCGGGGTGGCGGGAGGCCACGGCTTTACTCCGGGCCCGGCGGTAGGCTCTGCGTAACGGTTGGAAACGAGAGAAGCATTCTGGCTTTGCGCGCCGTGCGTCACCGGCCAGCCAACCAGCAGGCATTTAGTTCCCTCGCGCCCGAGCATTTCCCAGAGGGCAGTCGCCTTGCGATGTCGTGCGGAAATCGCGACTGGCCGGTTGGCCGCCTCGTCGAACTGAAACTGGTGGCAGACACCATGTTGCCACGCGCGTTTGCCGGTGACCAGCGAGGTCCATTGGACCGCCGGCGCCAGCGGTCGGCCGCTGAGCAGGGTCCCGGAGGCGCCGTTCTTGAGGATTCCTTGCAAAGCCGGCATCCGGCCCGAGTCGAGCAGCGGGCGCAGGATTCGCCAATCCGCCGCCTCCCAACCTATCAGCAACAATCGTCGGCCCATCGCCTCAGTCCTTTAAGCGCCGGGCCCACACATGCCGGCGTGGCAATTCCCGGCCCCCCATGCGCAAGGCCAGATTGGCGGTTTGCCGGTGCTCGGTTTCCCCACTGCGAAAGCGGACCCAGCTTAGTCCATCCGGCCCCACCCGCTGGGCATCGTGATACAACATGCACAAGTCCCCAAGCGAACGCAGCCGCGGATTGGGTTCCTTCACGATTTGGACGTCGACGTAGAGCACGTCTGCCAGGTGCCGAGCCAGCAATGTCCCGAACGGACGCTCGCCCTCAAACAGAATGCAGGACAGGTCCAGGTCAAATCCGCCAGCCGTGGAGGCTTGCCAGAAATGCCGGAGGTCTTCTGGCGGCACTAGTCGATGCGGCATCGCCAGCTCGAAAATAACCTCGGGCGGGTGCGCCCGGATCGGGTCAGTCCGCCACGTCGCAGGAATCGCCCCCCGGTGCCTCTCGTACAAACGCATTATGCGGCGCCAGGCATCACGGCAAGCGATCTCGAAAAAACGTTCCGAGCGCAGCCGTTCGAAACCCGCGGCTGTCAGAGACTCCAGCCAAACGCTTTCGTCCCCGAGCAGTTCGGCGTATTGAATCGTTTCCAACCCGGCCTGACGGGCGGCAGCCGAAACGGCTTCGATGAGGCCTGGCAACACATCCGTCTTGATTTGGCCGGGCTGACAAGCCAGCTCAAACCGGCCCACCGCGCCTTCCTGCCACCAGGCGGCGGCGCCAACAAATCGCGGGATGGGGTGAGTCCGTTCGGCGACGATTAACCGGGCGCTGGCCCGCAAGCGCGCGTTGCGAAACAGATGCAGAACCCGCGGCAACTCGTTGGGCAACGGCGAACGGATCATCGGATCATTCACCGTGCCAGGGGTCATAAGATTGAGGTGGAAGCGTGCCGTTGAAAAAGCGTGCGGTATGCCTGGTGACTAGCGGCCTCAACAGCGAAGGATTGAAACAGCTTGCGCACTCTGATAACACTATAATTGTGGTTAGATGTCTCCAGCGAGTCAAGAGCAGTGCGTGGCCACTCAGTGAAGGCGGGCGGAGCGCGGGCTTTAGTCCGCTGCACGGTCCGATGGGGCGGGGATTTCGAAGGTTGCTGCGGACTAAAGTCCGCGTTCTGGCACCGGTCCGGCCTTCACTGAGGGGACACACCAGTTCCTTCCGGGACGTCCTGCGCCGTGCCGTCCAACTCGGCTTGCTCTTCAGTGCGCTTGCCTCGCCAAGGGCTTGGGCCTACACACCTCAATTTCCGCTAAAGCAAGGCTGGCTCGGCGCAGATACCGCCGCTTCCATTCCGCTGGACGGCCGGCATCGGGTGCTGTGGCTCTTCAGCGACACTTACGTGCGCCAGGATACCGGCACGAACCGTCATGGCGCCGGGTTCGTGAACAACTCATTGGCAGTCACTACTTGGAACGGCTACACCACCAATATTGACTATTATATTCGCGGCCGGGACCAGGGCGCGATGACCTCCGTTTTTCCCAGTCCCGGGTCTGATTCCAACGGCAATTGGTGGTATTGGGTCGGCGATGGCTTCAAATATAACGGCAAAATCTATGTGTTCCTGGATCGCGAGCGCCGCACCGGAACCACCATGTGGAGTTTTCAGCATTTCGCCACCGATTTGGCTATCCTCGACAATGTCGAGAACGAACGCAACCCATTGCTCTGGCCGCTGACCATCCAAAAGGACGTGTTGGACAGCACCAATTTCATGGTCGGTGTTTCGGCTTACGTGGACGCCGCTTCCGGGTACGCGTTCCTGTGGGGGACAAAAACCGTCAACGTAAGCGGGTGGAATTATGTCTATATGGTGCTGTTCCGGTTGGCGTTGAATCAATTGAACGACCCTGGTCCGAACCTGGAGTATTACACCACCCTGGCGGCCTGGCGTAGCGCAGTGGGCTCCGACCTTTCCGACGCGCAGCTCATAATGTCCAATGGCTCGCCGGATTTCTCCATTCGCTATCATCCGGACCTGGGCTTGTATGTCGATATCCAGTGCGACGATGGTTTTCCAGCGGCCAGAATCTGGGAGCGAACTTCCAGTTCCCCATTCAGTGGTTGGCCGAGCGGGGCTGGCGCCAGCACGCTGGTAACCTTTGCCAACGAGCCAGGGTACATGCCCTGGCCGGTGTTTCATTATGCAGCTAAAGAGCACCTCGAATTTTATTCGCCGGTCAGCGGCCGCGCCTTGCTGACCTACTGCGATAACTCGTCCGACACCGGCGCCATCAGCATCACAAACGTGCTGAACAATAACTCGCTGTATGTCCCCACGCCACGCTGGGTGCAACTCGGTCCCGCCAATGCCAACCATCCGCCCAGTTCCTGCATAATCACTTCACCGGGCAACGGGCAGAATTTCCCCGGCCTGGCGGACATCCCGGTCACCGTGAGTGCAACCGATCCGGATACAAATGATGCCATTGTACTGGTGAACGTGTTCGTGGATGGGGTGCTGGCCGCTTCGACTGGCACCGCGCCGTTCAACTGCCTGTTGCGAGGACTAGGAGCCGGCAGCCACACCATTTACGCCGAGGCTTACGATACCGTGGAGGCAAAGACGAATTCCTCGACTATCAGTATCTCGGTCGCACCGTTCACAATTACCAATTATGCGGCTGAGGTGCTCTCCGACTCGCCGCTTTATTACTGGCCCTTCAACGAGACTAACGGCAGCGCGGTTGCATGCGAATATTACAACCGCCTCGATTTTCTTTATGGGTCCAGCACCACCAACGGAGTCCCCGGGCCCGTCCCTCCGTTGTATGGGTTTGCCAGCAACAATTTGGCCGTCGCGATGGACACGGCCGTGCCTGCCGCCGGCGCCGGATACGTGAGCGGCCCGCCGTTAAACCTCAACACCAACAGCGCCAGCTTCGTCGCGTGGGTTTATCCTTTCGCCCATGTGACCAATGCGGCCGGAATCCTGTTCTCCCGTGCCAGCACCTATGCTGTGGGTTTCGGCTACCTTGGCGGTGGGCGCATTCTGCCGGATCAGCTCAGCTACACGTGGAACCAAACCAATCCCGCGACCTACACCTGGTTGAGCCGTTTGTACACGCCGCCGGGCCAATGGTCTTTTGTCGCCCTGACCATCTCACCCACGCAAGCGGTCCTGTACTCCGGCACGACCGGTACCCTCTATTCGGCCGCCAACGCCATCGCCCACACCAATGAGCTCTGGGATGGACCGACCACTATCGGCTCCGATACCGCCAGCGGCTCCAACCGGGTGTTCAACGGCAAAATCGACGAGGTGTCAGTTTACAACTACACACTGTCCCCAGACCAGGTGACGAACCTCTACCGCATGGGAATGCTGGGCGGACCGGTTATGCTGCGGTACGGGTTGACGGCCACGAACCTGGTTTTGTGTTGGGAGCACGGTACGCTTCTGGGCGCGCCCGATATTAATGGGCCCTGGGCACCCGTTCCGGGAGCTTCGCCACCCTCGTGCAACATAACAACCCTCGCGCCGGCGTTTTACCGCGTGCGGGCTTATCCGTGACCCTACTCTTTCTTGCTCGTTAGTCCCTGCGGGCCTGAGGTGATGGTCAGAAGCGATTTGCCCCAGCGCACATGCAGGAGCTGCGCCGAAAAGCCTCGCGGCTGGTCCGGCTCCCAGAGCGGGTTGGGGTTATCTAAATTCAAGCTGGGGTGGAATCCAAACACTGTGCGGATGATAACGTCGGTGAAATCAGCCCCACACAGCGCTTCGCGGCAGATGGTCCCGGCAGTGGCAATGCGCACCGGCGCGTCGTATTCCTTCTTGCGCGGCCCGTAAAATTCCGCGCCTTGGGAAAAGGCGCCTTCGTGGGTGGCCGCTGCGCAGCGGCGATAAAAGTCCAGCGCATCCTGCCAATAACCAAGGTGGCACAAGCCATCGACGGTTTCGGGAGGCCAACCCGAATAGGCGCCCATCGGGCCGTGGTCCGGGCGGTCGGATTGCGCGGCGGCGGGGTCTTGCAGTGATTGCGCGCGCATCCAGTTTTTCATCAACAGTTCCCGCACAACGAAATCGCGCATTTCCTTGCGTACCGGCGCCGGCAGATCCTGGCCGATTCCCTGAGCCACAAACTGAAAATCGAGGCAGTGGCGCATATCAAACTGCCGGCCGTCCGGGTAGCGGCTTTGCCAGAACCCTTTGCCGCTGACATAAAGCTGCGGGTAAATCGCCCGGACCAGTTGCTCGGCGGCCGCACGCCGTTCAGCGGCCAAATCCTTCTTCCCCAGGAAATCATAAAGATCTGCCATATCGCGCAGCATTGTAACGTAGGCGGCATTGAAACCGGCGGTCGCATGGATATAGGTGGGAACGCACTCCAGGAAATGCCACGGATCGCCGCCGAAATCCGCCAGACCGCCCTCAGGCATGAGGTAGTTGCGATAGTGCAGCGCCAGACGGTCCAGGTGTTGCAGGACCGTCTGGTCTCCCACCTTCTGCTCGAGGAACGCACGGTCGCGCGAAACCCGCAAGTACGTCGTCGCGATGCGAAACAGCATCGGGTAATTAGCCACGTAGCGGTAGCCGAACGCGCGGTTGCCGTAATAATCAAACGCCAGGTACTTATCCAGGTCCCACTGCAGGGTTTTGGCGATGTAAGCCCGCATCGCCTTCGGCTCGAGCAACGCAAACAGCGTGTCCATCATCCCCGTATCCCAAATGAACATGACCGAAGCGCCGTAGCGCGGGCCGCCGGCCAGGAACACACGCGGGCTGTAAGGCAATTGATCCCGCAGCATCAACAGCATCGTCACTACGCCCATATAATAATTGCGCTGAATCGCCGGGTCCTCGGTTTGCAGCACCGGCAGGTTCTGTTCGAAGAATCCATTGTTCGGCGTGAAGACCTGGGCGTACCGCTGTTCCCAAAGTGTCTTCGCGTCGTCAAAAACCTCGCCAAAATTCCGGGCCCAACTTTCCGCGCGTGGTCCGACCTGGTCGCGCTCGCCAAAGGCCATAAGGAATTCAATGACTTTGGTCTGGCCCGGTGCCAGGCGCACGCGCCAGGTGGCCGTGCCCTGATGTCCGTCGGAGTCAAGGTGGTCGGGCACTGTGTGGAAGGCGAAAAGGGTATCAGTGGGAGTTTTGGTATCGCGGATCAGCAACCCCCTTTCGGAGCGGAGCACACCTGCCGTGTAATCCTCTGCATTGCTGGGACGGCCCGGAGGGAGCCTGTCCACTGCCTCCCGCGCCGCTTCCGTCTCTTCGTAGCGGCGTTGGGGACCACCGGCGCCGGGCTGCGCAAAAGCCCAGTCCCATGAGTTCGTCTCGGTAAGCTTGCTGATCGCGCCAATGAGGTCGATGGCCACGGTCGCCGTGATTTCCGCGGGCTGCGTGTTGGAAAGATTAATCCGCCACAAAACGCCGCGCTCATCAAAAACCATGCGGTTGAGCGTTTCGATCGCCAACCCCTCAGCACTGCCCGCCCGCACGGACTGGTAGGGATACCATTTGAATTTCTCCGCCAGCGGCACCTTCCCGTTCAGGCGCAGCACGCCGCTGTGAAACCCTTGCGAGAACGGCGGCGAAGCCACCCAACTGACGCTCGCAAAATCACCGTTAACTAAAAGCTCGGTCCGGAAATTGTGAATGGAGGGATACTGCGACAGTTCATCCCGGGTTTTCCAGTCGCCGGCCAGTTCATCCAGCGCAGGCACACCGTCTGGGCGGGGGCATTTCGACACAGCGGCAGCGCGAGTGGGCAGCGCGAGGGCGCTGACAACAGCCGCCGCGGCCAAAAGAGCTTTCGTGTTCACGGGTTTAATTCGAACTGGGCGCGTACAAACCGATGCACATAAACATCTTTACCCTTAGGCGTAAAGAGCTCGCGCTCCGAGTTGGGGATATTGGTGGCGTAAGTGAGGATGATCTCCCCCGGCCGAGTCGAGAGCTCAGGATGCTGCCGAACCGCGTAGGCCATGATGGGGAACGAGAAACGCTTGTGCTCAGGAACAGAGTAAATCGGTTGAGGCTTGCTCCAGGGGCCGGTGACCGCCCTGGAGGTAGTCAGAAAAATCTCCGGGCTCATGATATCATAGGTGAAGCAAGTATAGAGTTGCCAGGCAGGTTCGTAATGGACCGTACACTCACTGTTGACCGGTTGGAATTGCGGCACACAATTCGTGGCTTCTTTGCCCCAATGCGGCCCTTGCGTACCATTAACCCAGTACTCGTAAGCCTCCGTCAGTTTCCCCTCGATGAGGTCACCGATGCGGATGCGCGCCAGCGCCGTTTGGCGCGGCTGCACAATCCCGTATAGATAAACATACGGCGGCTGCACAAGCAGCGCCGAGTGAAACGAAGTGCCAGGCGCAAGTTTCAGCGGACAGACTTTTTGGACCCACTGCGCCGGCGGTGCCAGTGGATTGGGCACCCGGATGATGGCACTGCCGGCCTCTTTCCAGCCAAACAATCCTTGCGCCTCACCGCCGCTGATGCACCACGCAAACAGGAATAACTCGCCCTTGAGCAGCATGCCTTTGGTTACCCAGTAATAATCGCCCGGAGTTCCGGCCTGGTGAGGGAAAAAGCTTTCGGGCCGGCCGTGATTTTCTTTCCAGTGAAACTTCAGGCAATCCGGCGGAGGTTTCGTTCGGTCCTGAATCGCAATGGTGCTGTGAATCATCGGCGCTCCGGCCACACGCACACCGTTGCTCAGCGGTCCGATAAACGTGTCGCCGAACAGCCACAGGCTCTTGTCCTTGGACAGCACGATCGATTCGCCGTCATCTGAACCGAGCCAGCCGTTGGTGCGTACTCCGAGCATGTCCTGGTAAACCGGGTCAGGCCCAATGGAAACCAGGCGCAGCGGATTCGAAGGCGCGCCCGGCTTATCATGGAACGAAATAGTTTTGGCCACGCCGGATTTGATCGTGCAGAGGAGCAGCGCGCCTGTCGGCGTATTGGTGATGCTCTCAAAGCCGTCCACGCTCAAGGTCGCGCTGCCGCGAGCGAGCCTCACTTTTCCATCGCTGAGCGGCTCGGCGACTGCCACATGTGGCGACAGCGCTAACTGGAACGTGATTGCGTCCTTGCTATCGTTGTTAATCGTCCATCGCATCGCCTTCTCATCGAAAGCCATCCGGAGCGTCACCTCCTCGTCGGCACACGCCAGCAAGCGGGGACCCAGTTCGTGGATCAAGGTTAGCGTTCTCGCTCCCCAGAAGCCCGGAATGCTGCTCCCGCCGGCCATGCCCGGCTCATTCGAAAGGAACTGCGCGCCCTGAAAAACCAGGCTGGTCACCTTGCCATCCGCATCAACTACCACCTCGTATGTTGACGTGGCAACTCGGCGCGTCGGCCGTTGCTTCTGGACCTCAACATTCGTACAGGGGAGACGGTCCGTGCGGAAAGGAGCAGCCGGCAGGCCAGACTTATTGATTAGGCCCGCCCGAGGCATACCCGCCCAGGCATAGCGCACGGTTTTGGGCTCAGAAATTTGCGCACTGCTGATGATCACGCTCTCACCCTCGATCCTGGCGTCGGCAAAGCGGTACTGGCCATCCGCGCCGGCCAGAGCGAATCCCGCTACACCGTTGGAGGTGGTACTGGCGAGTCCATCACCCTCCGTGTCGAACCGTGCGCGAATCGAAGAACCCTCGACGGTAGCCCCTTTGAATTCCGGCCCGGAAGCTACGACGCTCTCGCCATAGGCAAGCTTGCGGGCCTGGAGGGCGGCGCGCCGGCCCACTTCAAGTTTCTCTTTTGGGTGCAAGTCGAAGCCATCGGTCGTGCCAAGAGTCACCACCAGCGCGGTCTTGGAGATGGACTGCACGGCCTTGGCTTGCATCTCCCGAATCCAGGGCCAGTAAAACCCTTCCCACAGGTTTGCGTATTCGGGCAACTGCACGATGAGGAACGGCAGCTCCGGCTGGGCGAATTGCCGGCGCCATTCGGTGATCATCGTCGTCAGCAATGCGGCGTAAGTATCGGGATGCCCCGAGTTGCTCTCCCCCTGGTACCAAAGGACACCTTTGAAAGGAGTTTGGCCAAGGGGGGCAATCATGCCATCATAAAGGTTTGCCGGTTGAATGCCGAACATCGAATCGTGCAAGTCCTCCGGCTTGAACGCGGCCAGCGCCGCAGCTGGAATCCAACCTTCGCAGGTGGTGCCGCCAAACGAACTGTCCACCAGGCCGAGCGGGACGTTCGCCAATGTCGGGTCCTTGAGCAGTTCGTTCCCAAAAAAACAGGCCACGGCGGAAAAATCCCGTGCCGATTCGGGGGTGCAGACTCGCCATTGAATATCGGCAGATATCAGCGGCTTCGCACTGGGCTTTTTAGCGACGCTGCACAACCGCAGCCACGCCCGGTTCACCAACACAACCTGTTGTTCCGCCGCGGCAACCTCCTTCACCGGCAGTTGCATGTTGGATTGACCCGAGCAAAGCCACACGTCACCGCAAAGGACATTGGTTAGAGTCAAAGCGTTTCCGTCACCGATGAGAGTCAAGGTATAGGGACCGCCCACCGGCACTGGTGCCAAGGCGAGTTGCCATCTGCCATCAGGTCCGGTTTTAGCTGACGCCTGGTGGTCGCCGAGTCTAACCACAATCTCAGCGCCAGGGCTGGCTTGACCCCAAACCGGAATCGGGCGGCCACGCTGCACTACCATGTTGTTGCCAAAAATCTGTGGCAGCGACAACCCCGCAAAGGCCGAACCGCACGCGAGCAATGTCACCAGCGTGGCGAGGCAACTCCATTGTACCTGACACGGTGAGGGCTGGAACCGGGCGGCGCAAGGAAGGGCCGCCGGAACTTGAGTTTCCAGCTTCACCATGACCGAAGTCTAGACAAATGGATGCAACACCGTCAAACGCGCTCCACCCTCGACGCTCTACGCTCTACGTGCTACGCCCCCTTCTTCAGCCTAATCAGCACCACGGTGCACTGCGACCCGTCAGGACTGATGAATTCGTAATCGCCGAAACCGGCAGGAATGAGGCACGCCTGAAGAAAATCCAGCGTGGTCTGGCGGTTCGGCTCCTGCCGGGAACGAATGAGCACGGATTTACCCACCGTCAGCGTCGGGATTTGCAGGAAACGCCCTTCCGTGCTGTAAGCCATCAGTTTGGTGAAAACAAAACGTTCAATTTCAAACGGCATTTCCGAAAGCGAGGTATAGCGGTCCATCCGCGTGTCGCCGTCGCCGCGCACGACAATCGGCCGGGCACGCAGGTGTTCCTGCACATATTTTTCCCGCCGCCATTTATTATTGCGGAAGGAATGCTCCAGGTGCATGCGCATCGGCGGGGCGGTCATGCTCTTGGCTTTGTCGTCCCAGGTGTGGCGCGCAAAATCGTAGGTGAAGAAAGAATACTCGGTGCCAGCGACGCTCGGGCCGGTGTCCATCTCCAGGATCATCTGGTTGCCGCCGTGCCCGTGCTCGGTGCCCGGTGGAATCAGGAACAGGTCGCCGACGTTGGTGGCCCAGCGGCGGATGAACTTCTGCCAATCGAACACTTTCTGGTTCTTTGAATCCCGGCACAGGCGCTCGTATTCCTCCAGGTCGGCTTCTTCCTTAAAGCCCATCATCGTGCCCGCGTCGGGGTAGGCTTCGACGATGTAATAGGTTTCATAGCGGCCGAGCGGTTCGTTGAAATTGCGTTTGTTATACTCCGTGTCGGGATGGTTGTGGATGGGCATGCTGGCCCGCTCGTAGGGGACCGGCTCGGCAAAGTAACCGTCATCCAACCAAACCTGTAACGGCAGCAAATCAGGATATTTTTCGTGCACGTAACGGCCCACTAACTCAACCGGCCGTTGCATGATGTTCTGACAGGGAATGTTCAACTCTTCCCCTGCCCCAACATTGACCAGGATACTCAATTCGATTCCGGCCAGCTCGTTCCACGCCATATTCTCCAGGCCGGCAATCTCATCATAGATTTCCTTAAAGCGATAAGAGCCCCAGGGTCCAGGCTGGGTAATTTTGACCTGTTTGATCGGGCCCTTTACCAGCTCATCAATCATGGCGTTATATGCCCCGGCGGCCATCAGCTTGAGGTTGTTTGCGTCCACCGCTTCGAGGTAATAATCCATCCTGCTGAAAGCCTGCTTTTTCTGCCGCAGCAGCAGGTAGAAATCGCAGTAATAGTATTTCTTCCACTGATAATCCTTTGCCGGAAGTTCGGACCCGAACGGGACGAGTTTGCCGTCCCACATTTGCCACAGCAACGGCTGCATAGTGAAGTCGGCGTAGAACCGCAGGTCATAGCAGTCCTGCAGTTGGGCGACAGCCGCGCCCGGCCCCATCACGACAATTATATCGGCCTGACTACTGCTGCGCGCGGTGAGCCGGCCCTTTAACGACGCCACTTTTTCCGCAGCGAGAATGTCCTCCAGCACACCTTTGGAGTTCACGTATCCGAATGAGGGATCGTCGGTGACGAAAGGGCGCCGGTAAGCTTCGACTTCCGCAGCGGGCTTGAACAAGCCCGCCGTGGGCAGCAGTTCGACGGCGATTCCCTGTGCCTGGCCCGCCTCGCGCCAGCCCGCCTGCAACCCCGCCCAGTCCACACCATACCAGCCGTCGATTGCGACCACGGCCGGTTGTCCGGGTTTTTTCTTCACTCGGCTTATCGCGAGCATGCGCTCGAGAACGGCCCCAGTCCCGCAGACGAGTTCGTCCCGCACCGCGGGTGGGACGGAGACATGGTTGCTGGCATTCTTGCGATATTCGTACAGGGGCATGAGCCGAATTATGCGGTGCCAACCTCGATGAGGAAAGCCGCTTCTTCACGTTTCCTTAATGCTGGCCAGGGGATACTCCCACGCCACTCTACGGCCTGCTCTGAGCCGCTGCCCGCAGAACGCCGGTTCTCGGCCCCGACCTTCTGACCATCCACCTCTGTGGCTTGTGACCAGAGGTGATTCGGCAAACAATTATGGCTCTCCACGCGCCGATCAGGCACCGTTCCGGGAGTGCCATCGTGAATGTTCTGAACAAATCAATTATTCGCGCGCTCTTGAGGCGCATCCTCTCAATCGGCATTCCTTGCGTCGTCGCCCTGGCCACCGCCCGGCTGGTCAACGCCGCCCAGCAACCGCGCATCGTCAATATTTACAATTTCGTCCGGCACTCCGATTTTCGTCTTTCCGATTCGGAGGATGTTCTCTTTGAAGCTACGCGACGCCAAATTGAGTTGATCAAACCGACCGGCCTCCCGGCGACGTGGGCCTTGCAGTACGATGCCTTGATCAATCCCCGCTACCAAAAGCTCTTCAAGGAACAATTGAGTTCCACAGACGAGGTGGCGGCCTGGTGGGAGATACCGCGGCAATTGGTGGAAAAGGCGGGCCTTGAATGGCGGGGGCAACATGATTGGGATCCCGCCGCCGACGTGGGCTTCTCCCCGGGCTACACTCCGGTTGAACGGCGCAAGCTGGTGGACGTTTACATGGCCGATTTTAAGGCGATCTTTGGTCACTACCCTCGCACGGTCGGCTCCTGGTATATCGATGAAGTCACCTTGGAGTATATGGCCAAGAAGTTCGGTATTGTGGCTTCCTGCAACTGCAAGGACCAAGTGGGCACGGACGGCTACACGCTATGGGGCGGCTATTGGAACCAGGCTTATTATCCCAGCCGCCTCAATGCTTATATGCCCGCCCAAACCAGGGCCGGACAGATTAACGTGCCAATTTTTCGCATGCTGGGCAGCGATCCGATTTACCAGCACGGAACCACGCCCGGTTTGTTCTCCCTGGAACCAGTTTACCGCAACGCCGGTGGTTCTCCGGACTGGGTCGCATGGTTCATGAGTAACCTCGTCCACCAACCATGCCTCGCCTTTGCCTATACTCAGGCCGGGCAGGAGAATTCGTTCGGCTGGGGGGCGATGAAAAAGGGTCTAAGCATGCAAATAGCGTTGCTGGCCGAGGAAGCCAGGGCCGGACAGATCCAAGTAATGACCCTGGCCAATGCGGGTCAATGGTTTCGTCAGCACTATGCCCTTACGCCACCCACCACGGTGGTTTGCCTGAGCGACTGGAAACACGCAAGCCGCAAGACCGTCTGGTACAACAGCCGCTTTTATAGACTCAACCTGCTTTGGGAGGATGGCGCCTTTCGCATTCGCGACCTGCATTGTTTCGACCAAAGGGCGGTTTCGCCAACCCACGACACTGCGCTTCGGGCAACTTCTTTGGCTTACTACACCTTGCCGGTAATGGATACGGCGCTCTGGTCAAGGGCAGGGACAAAGGTTGGCATGTGGCCGGTGTACGTTTCAGCCGGCGGTCAGCAATCGCCCCTGCTCCCCCAGGGTTCGCCGGTCCTTACGGAGTTGAATAAGACTGATTTGGGCATTATTCAGCCCCTCCAGGGCGGTGGAATACTTAAGATTGTTTGCCGCGAAGCTAATGTCACCTTCACCGCCGTGGACCGGCAGGGACGACCACTGTCCTGGGCTTGGGAGTTGGTGGGAGGCGAACGGCAAAAATCTGCTGTGCGGCAGATCAGATCCGACGGCATCCGCTATCATTTAAACGGAGTGGGCTATGAACTCCGACTGTCTCACGGCGCGGGTTCCTGCCAGCAACTGGGCGATGGCGTCATCCGGCTCAATCCGAACGATTCGGGAAAACTTGTCCTGAACCTGGCGCAACCCCGATAAACTCATGTTCGATTACATGTAAGGAAACACGCAGGCTGCGCGACAAACCAAAATATGATAAGGTCCCGGTCCTAAGCACCTTTCAGCAAAGCTGTGAAATCCCAGATTCCCGCGATCCAAAACGACGCGAAACCTGCCTCCGGCCTCTCTGAACCGGAACGCTGGTTGCAGGAGCACGGGGATTATTTATTCAAGTTCGCCCTGATGCGCCTGCGCGATCCGGCCACCGCCGAGGATGCCGTCCAGGAAACCTTTCTCGCCGCACTTAAAGGAGGAAAAAGCTTCACCGGCAGGTCGGCCGAGAAAACCTGGCTCGTAGGCATCCTCAAGAACAAGATTTTTGACCATTACCGCCGCGCCAGCCGCGAGACTTCCTTTGCCGACCTGGAATTCTATGCCCAGGAAGATCGTGACCGCTTCGTCGAAGAGGGCCTGGGCAAAGGCGGCTGGATTCACGAGCTTGGTCCCCAGGAATGGACAACCGCCGGCGAAAGCCTGGACAAGGAAATGTTCTGGCAAGCCTATCGGAACTGTGCGCGCAAGCTGCCGGAAAAAGTCGCCGTCGTGTTCAACCTGCGCGAAGTGGATGATCTCGAGAGCATAGAAGTTTGTGCGCTGTTGAATATTTCCGAAGCCAATTTATGGGTGATGCTCCACCGGGCGCGCATGGCCTTGCGCCGCTGCCTGGAAACCAACTGGTTTAACAAAGCATAGGTAAAACAGGTGCAAAGCTCGTTTAACACGACGACCAATAAAAGTGGCGGTATGGCTGCCACACGACCAAAATGAACTTGTGGAAAGAACTCCGCTCAGGCTGCGCCGCGATTTCACCCAACTGCCGTGCCGCTTCGCAAGCGCAGTCCGAGGCGCTCGATCATCGGCTGACTTCCGCCAGACGGCTCGGCCTCTGGCTGCATCTGCTCATCTGTAAGTGGTGCCGCCGTTACGGCCAACACCTGCGTTTTATGCATGCGGCGGTGCATGAACATCAAGAGGTCCTGGTTGAGGCCACGCCGCAAAAACTTTCTGAAAATGCGCGCGAGCGAATCCGGCGTCGTTTGCAGGAAGAAATTGAGTGAAAAGCAGAACCGCAACTGAACGCGCCAGCGTTTTTGGACTGCGCCAGCCCTCTGGCGCTTTAGGAGGAGGAGGGTGTGTCAAAAGCGCCAGAGGGCTGGCGCAGTCCAAAACCTCGCGGCATTGCGGAGCCGGTTCATGCAGAGGAGTCTGCTCGGCTACATTCGCGCGAGCAGACCATGCACTCACCAGGCCGCCAGGCCGGCCGCAGTCGTCGGAAGCCCCGTCAGGCCGGTCAATGACTCCAGCGCCCCGTTCGACTTGACCTTAAAGGCGCTGATGGTGCCATCCCCATTATTCAGGCAGAAAAGCAGACGGCCATCATGGCTGAAGGCCATATCGGCCGGGTGGGCGCCCGTCGCCGCTGTTAACCCTGAAGCGTCCAGACGCTCCAGACTTCCATCATGGTGGACGCGGAACCCGGTCAACGCCTGGCTGCCGGCATCAGCCGCGTACGCATAGCGCTCGTCAAAGGTCACGACCAACCAGCATGCCGCGGTCTGCTCGGTTGGCACCGCGCCGCTGATGACGCTCAGGCCGGCCATGTCCGAGAGTTGGTAGGAAGACACAGAACTGCCATCCGGGGCCCCTTGGGCAGCTTCAGAAACAAAGAGCCGATCGCCGCGACCAACCGCAAATCCGAAGGGCCATATTCCTATGGACGCGAACATTTGATGGTCCGTTGCCATGCCGTCATGATCCACGACCCAAGTATCGATCACGCTCGTGTCCCTTTCGGTCACCACCAGCGCGTCGCCGCCACGGCTAAAGGAGACCTGGGTTGGTGTCGTTTTGTCCGCGCTCAGGGCACGGGAAGAGCCAGGGAGCATGGTCAGATTGCCGCAGCCAAAATGTAACGCGGTGATATTGTCAGGCGTGGCGGCGGCGCCACCGGCATTCAGAACGTAAAGCAGATTGCCCTTGAGGGTGAGACTGACGGGTTGGTGGCCGCCGGAGGCCGTCTTATCGGTGAGCTCAAGTCCACCACCGGGCGTCGTCTCGAAAACCGATATCTCATCGCTCCCCGGATTGCAGACGAACAGCCAGTGCGAATCGGGGCTCAAGAGGACCGCGCCCTGACTTGGCAAACCATTGGCCGTGCCCAGTCCGAGTCCGCCGGTGTCATACGTGTGGGTCACGCTCAGGGCACCGCCGGTTCGGGAGATCACCAGCACGTGGTTGGCGGCGCTGGCGTTATCCATGGTGAAGAGAACACCCGCGTCATCGGCGCTGGCGTTGCCTGCCCACGCAGCCAGGCCGAGGCCCAGGATTGCGAGAGAGCTTTTAAGAAGGGATGATTTCATAGTTTGGCTTCGAATGTTTTAACGAACACAATTCGTTTTGATTTGGCCAGGCCTGCGCGGATGCGCTCGTGCGCAAACGTGTCCTGTCCACAGCGGCGCGCCGGAATTTCGTTCGCACTCCAACGCGCAGCATAATACTTGGTCGCGGCAGGCGGGAATTCCTTACATGGGAACGAATAACCAGGCAGGAAGTGCTTGCGTGGGCGGGACGCCTGCCCGGTGGTTTTCTGGTATTGCGCGAATGCCCTGTTCAGCAATGATGATCACCGGAAAGCTTTTATGCATCCTCTGACTTTCTATGCGCTTGGCAATCGCTTCGCCAAGCTCATGTCTGCGACTCTGCTGTCGGCCTGGTGGAGCATGCTCGTGCCATCATGCCCCGCGGCAGCGCAAGACCAACCCGCCGTGGCCCTGCCGGCAGGTGTGAGAGCCGTGTGGGACACGGCCAAGGGCTTCCACGAATCTACCCCCACGCGCGAACGGCTTTGTATCAACGGGCTGTGGCGCTGGCAACCCGCAGCGGACAATGCCCGCGAAGTGCCCACGGCCGCCTGGGGCTACTACAAGGTCCCTGCCCCTTGGCCAGGCATTGAAGATTATCTGCAGAGCGATTATCAAACGCTCTACCCCCACCCGAGCTGGACGAACACCAATCTCGGCCAGGTCCGCAGCGCCTGGTACCAACGCACCATCGTCATCCCCAACGATTGGGCCGGCCGCCGCATCGCCCTGCAAGCCGATTACTTGAATTCTTATGCCGCAATCTATATCGACGGTCGGCAGGTGGGCGAACTCCGCTTTCCCGCCGGCTCAGTGGACATATCCGCGGCGGTACGTCCCGGGGCTACGCATGTCCTCAGCCTCCTGGTCGTGGCGATGCCGCTCAAAGCCGTGCTCGAATCGTACAGCGACACCAATACCGCACGGCAGCGGCAGGGGAAAGTCGAACGCCGCGGGTTGTGCGGCGATCTCTGGTTAATCAGCGAGCCGGCCGGTGCGCGACTCGCCGACATTCGCCTCGATACCTCGTTTCGCCAGAGCCAAATCACCTTCAAGGCCCGGCTAGCCGAATTGGCAGCCGACCGCCCCTATCAGCTTCGAGCTCGCATCAGCGATCATGACCGCCCCGTGGCGCAGTTTAACGGTCCCAAGTTCTCCACTCTTGAGGTGACCAACGGCTGGGCCACGTTTACGGCGTCGTGGAAGCCGCCCAAGCTCTGGGACACCATCACCCCTGAGAACCAGTATGTCGCGGAGCTCTCGCTCCTCGACACAAAAGGCCGCACGATCGACACCGCGCTGCCGGTGCGTTTCGGGTTCAGGGAGTTCTGGATCCAGGGCCGGGATTTCTACCTGAATGGAACACGCTTGTATCTCTCCTTGGTGCCCCTGGACAACGCCGAGGTGGGAGCCGCACTGGCGACCTACGCAGCCGCCAAGGAGAGTCTCCTGCGCCTGAAGAGTTTCGGGATCAACTTCGTGTACACTCATAACTATGGTTGCGAGCCGGGCTCGCATCTGAGTTTTGAGGAAATTCTCCGTGCCGCCGATGACACCGGCATGCTGGTCGCATTGTCGCAGCCGCACTTTAGCGCCTACGACTGGAAGACGCCCGAGGCCGACCAGACGAACGGCTACGCGGCTCACGCGGCGTTTTACGTCCGCGTCGCCGGGACCCATCCGTCGGTCGTCAGTTACGCGATGAGTCACAATGCCACCGGTTACAACGAGGATACCAATCCCCTGATGATGGACGGGCGCAGCCATCCGCGGGACACGTGGGCCGACCGCAATGCCGCGCTGGCGTTACGCTGCGAAGCCATTGTCAAACGCCTGGATCCGTCGCGAGCCGTTTATCATCACTCTTCCGGCGACCTCGGTGAACTCTACACCCTCAACTTTTACCCTAATTTCGTGCCCATCCAGGAGTTGGACGACTGGTTTGAGCACTGGTCGAGCACAGGCAACAAGCCGCTGCTCCTGGTCGAGTACGGCGCGCCCTTTGGCTGGGACTGGACCATGTATCGCGGCTGGTACAAGGGCCGGCGCGAGTTCGGCAGCGCCGCCGTGCCGTGGGAATATTGCCTGGCGGAATGGAATGCTCAGTTTCTCGGCGATGTGGCTTACCGGATCAGTGAGCGGGAAAAACGCAACCTGCGGTGGGAAGCGGAGCAGTTCCGCCAGGGGCGTCTTTGGCATCGCTGGGATTACCCTTACCCGGTCGGCGACGCACGCCTGGACGAATTGCATCCGGTCCAAGCCGCCTATACGACCGACAATTGGCGTGCGTTCCGGACGTGGGGCTTGTCGGGTAACTCGCCGTGGGAACACGACCGCTTCTGGAAACTGCGCGAAGGTTTTCAACCCCGGCGTCGAGACCTGCCCGTCGATTGGGACACTCTGCAGCGGCCGGGCTACAGCCCGGATTTCATCGAGCACACCTACGCACGCTTTGACCTGGCTTACGAACGGTCCGACTGGGTCGCCTCACCCACCGCGCAGGCATTACTCCGAAATAACCTGCCGTTGCTCGCCTGGCTCGCCGGCAAACCGGAGCATTTCACGTCAAAAGACCATACTTTCTTCCCAGGTGAAACCGTTGAGAAGCAACTGATCGTCATCAATAATTCCCGCCTCACACTCACTGGGCAAGCTTCGTGGTCGGCCGACCTAAACCCAAACTTCGCCGGCGTCAGCCGACTAGTGCTACCGACCGGTGAGCAGGCGCGCGTTCCAGTGCGGCTGAATTTGCCGGCCAACCTGGCGCCCGGCACGTATCACATCAATGCGAGTTTCAACTCCAACACTGGAGAACGCCAGCAAGACTCATTCGCTTTGCAGGTGCTCCCGCGCCCGGTACCGCCTCACCCAGCCTCGAGGATCGCCCTATTCGACCCGCTCGGCCAAACGACCAAATGGTTGGCAGGACTGGGAATCACCTGCCACATGGTGACTGCACGGACAGACCTTTCAGACTTCGACGTGCTGCTAATCGGCAAAGGCGCCCTGACCGTGGACGGCCCGGCTCCTTCGCTGCAGCGGGTGCGCGCCGGTTTGAAGGTAGTGGTGTTCGAACAGACCGCCGAGGTGCTCGAACGGCGGCTAGGCTTCAGGGTCGAGGAATACGGTCTGCGCCAGGTCTGGCCGCGCGTGCCGGACAGCCCCCTATTGGCGGGCCTCAACGCCGAGAATCTGCGCGATTGGCGCGGCGCCTCTACTCTGCTGCCTTCTACCCTGGACTACACCTTGAGCCCTCGCTATGACGGGGCGCCGACCGTGCACTGGTGCGGACTGGAGGTTACCCGGCTGTGGCGTTGCGGCAACTGGGGCAACGTAGCCTCGGTGCTGATTGAGAAGCCGCCGCGTGGCGATTTTCTGCCGATACTCGATGGCGGCTACGCCCTGCAGTACAGTCCGCTGCTCGAATACCGCGAGGGCAGCGGCCTGGTGCTCTTCTGCCAAATGGACGTAACCGGGCGGACCGAAAGCGACCCGGCGGCGGAGATTCTGGCGGCGAACATTCTGCGATATGTCGCTACCTGGCGCCCCATTCCTCGGCGCCAAAGCGTGTATGCCGGCGAACCCGCCGGCCAAGCCTGGCTCACAGCTTGCGGGATAAACGCCACCCCGTTCCAAGGCCAGACGCCTGCTGCCGATGAAGTGCTGGTGGTGTCGCCGGGCGGGGGCCGTCAGCTCGCTGCTCAAGCTTCCGCCATCGGTGATTGGGTCAAGGCAGGAGGCCGCGTCCTGGCCCTCGGACTTAACGAGCAGGAAGCAAACTCATTTCTGCCAACCCGCGTGAGGATGCAATCCGCCGAGCATATCGCCGCCTGGTTTCCACCATTCAACGCGCAGTCGCTTTTGGCCGGTGTAGCTCCCGCCGACGTGCATAACCGCGACCCGCGCAAGCTGGCTTTGGTCGTTGAAGGGGCGACGGCTTACGGCGATGGCGTATTGGCCATGACGGGTAACGTGGTCTTTTGCCAACTGCCCCCGTTTGCAGTGAGCAAAATGAACCCCGGCCCGGAGCAATTCAACCTGCGCCGCACTTTCGGGCGCACTTCTTTCGCGGTGAGCCGGTTGTTGGCGAATTTCGGCGTGTCCGGTTCGACGCCACTCTTAGAGCGATTCGCCGAGCCGGCAGACGCGTCCAACACGCCATCGAAGGGAAAAGGTGCGGGTTCCAGCACCGATACCCACGCTGACGCTTTAGCCGCTCAGGCTCCCACTGTAGGCCGGTGGCTCGACGGTCTCTATCTCACACGACCCACCGAGTGGGATGATCCCTATCGTTTCTTCGGGTGGTGAGCCGTGGCCTGTGGTTTCGTCCCGCGTTTGTTGTCGGCTCGACACTCAACCCCTCCGTCGTCAAACTACGCCTGGAATGCGCGCGCGCGGACTCATTCGGCTGTGGCGGAGCACCGCTCTCTTGACTCTGCTGCTCCTGGCTCGGAACGCCACCGCTGCGCCCAAGCAGCCACCCTGGTCCTGGCGGGAACCACAGGCCAAGGTCTTGCCAACCGGCGACCTGGAATGGGCGCCACACCCCTTCGAGTTCCAAGCCGGCCGCTCTATTCGCTACATCGACTTCGATTCCGGCAACGATACCCAGGACGGGCTCTCCAAAGCGACGCCCTGGAAACACCATCCCTGGGACCCCAATGCCACCGGCCAGGCCAAGATCTGCCAGGGCAGCCACACTTACGTGTTCAAGCAGGGCGTCGATTATCGTGGCGAGCTCGACGCCCACGAGTCGGGAACGCTGTCGTCTCCCATCGTTCTCACCCGCGATCCGGCCTGGGGTGAGGGACCGTCGGTCCTCTGCGGCTCGGAGCGCGTGACTGGCTGGAAAAGGAATCCTGATAACCCGCTCCTCCCGGAGCCGGAGAAGGTGTGGTACGTGGACCTGGATTGGGCGCCGCGCAATGTATGGATGGTCGGCAAGGATTCTACTGTCACTCGCCTGGCGCTGGCCCGCACGCCCAACTGGACGATTTCCGACCCGGACGACCTCAAGCGCCAATGGTGGACCTGGAAAAATCCCGACAAGCCGTTTGACAACTACACCCTGTTCCATGGCCAGAAGCGCCATCAGGCTTTTGATCTCGAGCATATCAATACCGGTCACCCCGATGAATATTATCAAGACGCGATTGTGCGCACGACCAAGGGCTGGGTGATGGGCAGCCCGTTCCCAGCCCGGGTCCTGGCGGTGGACCGCCAACACGGGTCCTTGGCCTTCGCGGGCCAGTGGGGTGGTGAGCCAAGCTACAAAATCATTCGCGGGTGCCGCTATTATCTCGAAGACAAACCTCAGTACCTCGACAGTCCCGGCGAGTTCTGGTTCGACAAGCAGGGCCGCGGCGGGCGACTGTGCCTTCGCCTCCCTAACGATCAGGACCCCAATACGGCTCACATCGAAGTCGCCAAGCGCATCCATTTTATCGAGAGCCAAGGCATGAGCCATGTGCA
Organism: Verrucomicrobiia bacterium; assembly: GCA_035934555.1. Lineage (GTDB taxonomy): Bacteria > Verrucomicrobiota > Verrucomicrobiia > Limisphaerales > UBA8199 > DASYXT01. The sequence continues at coordinate 79,095 of DASYXT010000135.1, forward strand.
CATACGCGGGCTCACATTCCGCTTTGCCAATGTCTATTGGAACCTCCTGGCTGCCCCGTATTGGGTCTCGCATGAGAGTATTGACGTGCAGCCTGGCTGCGTGCGGTTGCTGGGCAGCGGCGCAGATATTCAGATCGCCAACTGCGTTTTCGAGCACGCGCACCGAGGCGTTCGACTGAAGGCCCGTGGTCCGCAGGATGTTATCGATCAGGTGCTCGTCCAAGACAGCGTCTTTTCCGATTTGGATGCCGGCGCCGTGGAACTCTCCGACGGCAGCCATTACGGGATGGTCCAGCCGCCCATGGGGCGCCTCCTGGATGTCCGCGTCATGAGGAACAGGTTCGACCACATTGGCCTGCGCCCGGATTTGTTCGGGCAAGGTGAAACCCTCCAGGTAAACTACGCCCAAACCGTCGAGGTGGCAGGCAACCTATTCGAGCGGGTCTGCTCGCAGGGCATCGATGTTCATGGCGCCAAGCAGAGTGGCGCTGCCACTGACCGCCCGTTCAGCCGGATTCTCATCCATCACAACAAAGCCGTCGATACGCTGCTCAACAATGATGATTTCGGCGGCATCGAGACCTGGCAGGGTGGCCCCGCCTACGTTTATGATAATATCTCGGGCAACCCGGGCGGTTACCGCAATTGGGAGCACGTGATGAACCCGGGCCAGGAGGCGCGCTTTGGCCACGCCTTCTACCTGGATGGCGCGTTCAAGAACTACCACTTCAACAACATCGCCTGGGGCAAGTCCAAAGGGCCCACTGGAACGCTCGCGAACACTTCAGCTTTTCAGGAAATCATCAGCTACCAAAACACCTTCTTCAACAACACCATCTTTAATTTCGTGCGCGGTTCGCGTCGCCAGGAACCCCAGGCCGGCCGCGTCAAATTCCTCGGCAACGTCTGGCAGAGCCTGGGCCTGCGCGTCTTCCGCGACGCCGACCCGGCGCGGACGGCCGCGGGCGAGCCGACGTCCGGCGACGACAGCTCAAAGCAGTTCGCCATCGATACTGACGCCTACGGGCGCAACGTCTTTTACGACACTGGCGAGGGCTTTGGCGTGTTTGAACCTTCCGGGCGCTGGCACCGCACGTTTGAGGCCTTCCAGGAGGCGTTGGCCGGCTACCATCCATTGGCGTCGGACGTCGGAGTCATGGCCGACCAACCTCCCTTGCGCGATGCGGCCGCCCATGACTTCCGGCCTTCCGCCAACTCCCCAGCCCGCACGCGAGGCGCAAAAGTATTCGTACCCTGGAGCCTCTACGAAACAGTTGCTGAGTGGAACTTCTGTCCCCTGCCCGCCGAGCCCGCGCGCATCCTCGATGAGCATTGGTGCATGCCGCCGTATTACACCAGTCGCGATGATTATTACCACTTTCCCACCTATCCGCTGCGCGGTGTCCATATCGCGTTGCAGGACTACCAAACCGGTCCACTGGAAAACTGGACTACCGGCGCCCTGCACTTCAACGGAACCGATCAGTACGCTGTCCTCAAGAACGGAGATATCGAACGACCGGTCACGTTGAACCCAGGAAAAGGCCACGAGAACGAGCGCCGCGAAATATCCGGCGCGGCCCTCTGCAATCCCCAGGTCCACACTTCGAACTTTCTCATCGAGATTTATTTCCAAACGGCCCCCAGCGAGACCAGCGCGCTGCTCATCCAAAAATGGCACGGTTCCGGTTGGGCACTGAAGTTGAACGGAAAGGGAGGCGTGACCCTCCTGACGCGCACCACCGGCCGCAATGCCGACCTGAGCAGCCGCAGCTCCGTCAACGACGGTCGATGGCACCATCTCATCGCTGAAGCGGACCGCAAAGCCGGGACCTTCACGCTGTATATTGACGGCCGACAGGATGCCCGCGGCAGCGGGCTTGGTCCGACGGACTCACTAGCCAATGACTCCGATCTGTATGTGGGCGGGACGCCAGACGGTCAGCACTTCAAAGGCGCGCTCGACTTCCTGCGTCTCGCCCGCGGCACGCTCGCCGACTCCCAAACCAGCATCGCGGAACTCTACGCCTGGGAATTCGACGGACCGTTCCTGTACGATTTTACCGGACGCCGCCGGCCAACCGACGGTGGCGAAGCGGGCGCCATTGATTCCGAGTGAAGCCGGGCATCCGTCCTGTCATTGTTCTGCAGCGAATACCGCGTAGCTGTGCGCTAACAAATGCACGCGATGTCCGCTTTGCGTGATTCGTTGTAAAGCCAAAAGCAATCCATTGTCCACGCGGTTTTCACGCGGTTTGGTCGTTGTGCAAATCACCGCGATGACTGGACGTAGCCGGCAAATCCCGCCACAAACTCCCGCAGCTTCTTTCTCGTCCCCTCATCCGCGAGGCGCCCCTCAGTGTCAAATAATCCCGCCGCGCGCGAGACCAGCAACCGCCCTTCGAACCACGGCCGCGTTTCGAGCGTGCGCAGGACCGACAGCCAGGCGTTCTGCGCCAGCAAGGTGCCGAACCCGCCAGGCGAAGCCCCGACCACGGCCACCGGCTTGCCCGCAAATACCGGCTTGGCTCCGTCCTCAATGCGCGAAAGCCAGTCGATCGCGTTCTTGAACGGACCGGGAATCGAGTTGTTGTATTCTGGCGTCACCAGGAGCAGCCCATTTGCGTTCGCGATGGCCGCGCCCAACTCGCGCACCACGGCAGGAATGCCGCTGGCAACCTCCACGTCCCCATCATAGAGCGGGATGCCGTGGATGGTCTTAACCAGCAGTTGCGTGCCATCCGGCGTCAGGCCGGCCGCGGCGCGTAAGAGCGCAGTGTTAAACGAGCCAGCCCGCAGGCTGCCGGAGAGTCCGATTATAGTGGTCATAGCTTTATGGTCTAATATGTCTCACCGATCAGGCAATCGCGATGTTTTCGCCATTCCCCAACGTCGCTCTTGACACGCAACCGTTTGGTTGCATATTGTCAGCGCATGGTTGCCGATGAAGACAAAGTGTTCAAGGCCCTGGCGGATGCCAGTCGCAGGGAATTGCTGGACAGGCTGCGCCTCAGGGGCGGCCTGACCCTGGGCGAGCTCTGCCAGGGGCATGACATGAGTCGTCAGGCGGTGACCAAGCATCTCGTTTTGCTGGAGGCGGCCAATCTGGTCGTCTCGGTGAAACACGGGCGCGAGAAACTGCATTACCTGAACCCGGTGCCGATCAACGAAATCTACATGCGTTGGATCGGGAAGTTCGAGCGAAAGCAGGTTCAAGCGCTCTTTAACCTGAAACAAGCATTGAAAGAGAACGGATAATTATGCCCAAACCTGAATTGATCTATACGACCTATATCCGGACTACGCCGGAAAAACTATGGAACGCCATCACCAACCCCGAGTTCGCCCGCCAGTATTGGGGCGGGAATGAGAATGTTTCCGACTGGCAGCCCGGTTCGAAGTGGGCACATGTCACCGGAGACGCGGAGCGTGCCATCCGGGTGACGGGTAAAGTGGTGGAAAGCGTACCGCCGAGGCGGTTGGTGCTGACGTGGGCCGATCCGGCCGATGAAGCGGACGTTTCCCGCGTCACGTTTGAGATCGAGCCTATCGACGACGAGGTGCGCCTCATAGTCATCCACGGCGATTTCCAGCCCGGTTCAGACATGGTGAACAGGGTTTCCGGCGGGTGGCCGCGTGTGCTCTCCAGTTTGAAATCCTTCCTCGAAACCGGCAAGGCCCTCAAGGTAGCGACTTGCGGCTCAAAGCACGCCACGGCGGGCGCCCATGCTTGAACCAATCCTTCATCTTAAGGAAATTTGCATATGAAAAAATCATCGACCGGGCACAGAATCGCTTCCCGAGCGGAATGGCTCACGGCCCGCACGGAATTGCTTAAGGCCGAAAAGGCGTTGACGCGCCGCAGCGACGAGTTGGCGAAGCAGCGCCAGGAATTACCCTGGGTTCAGATCACCAAGGAGTACCGTTTCGAGACCGACCAGGGCAAGACGTTCCTGGCCGATCTCTTCCAAGGACGGTCGCAACTCCTCATCTATCACTTTATGTTCGGGCCGGAGTATTCGGCCGGGTGTCCATCCTGCTCCTCGATTGCCGACGGCTTCAACGGCATTGCCATTCACCTCGCGAATCATGACGTCATGCTTTGGGCGGTCTCGCGGGCGCCGCTCGCGAAATTGCAGGCCTTCAAGCGACGCATGGGCTGGAGTTTCCCTTGGGCATCCTCATTCGGTTCCGACTTCAACCTCGACTTCCAGGCGGCCTACACTCCGGAGCAGGAGGAAGCGGGCACCGTCGAGTACAACTTCCGCAAAAAAGAAAAGCCCTCGCCCGCTGACAACCAGGAGAGCGACTGGATGACCCGAATCGCGTCGAGCGCTGGAACGACTTGGGCGAAATATAAGCGGGAAACGCCCGGCATGAGCGCCTTCGTACTGGAGGACGACCTCGTCTATCACACCTATTCCACCTATGCGCGTGGGCTCGACGCCCTGTGGGGCATGTATCAATGGCTCGACCGTGCTCCCAAGGGTCGCAACGAGGAGGAAGCGGGCATCTGGTGGCGCCACCACGACAAGTATGAGTCGTCCGCTCAGAAAGCCAGCTCGTGCTGCCACACCGAGGAGGCGCCCGCGTGAAGACCTGCCACGACTGCCAGCCTGCGACGCGGGACCGCAGCAAGCCGCGCTGCCCTGCGTCGCGCTGGCGGCATGGCGGTGAGCTCGTTGGGTGGTTCATTCCAAGCGCCACGCTGGTCTTGTTGCCCAAATGCCCCGTTTGTATAGCAATGTATGTGGGGCTGTTCAGCGGCGTCGGCATTTCGGTTGCAAGCGCATCCAACCTTCGGATAGCGCTGCTGACCATGTGCTTCGCCGTGCTGCTCTGCCTAACGCTGAAACGCCTGTTCCGCTGACCTCGGAGAACAAGGCGTTTTCGTCCGCGCAGACCCGAGCCCCGGCCAGGTTGTAGCGGCCGGTCACTCCCCGTTCACAAGCGCCGGTAATTCGCGCAGGCTGCCAATCAAGTGCGTATGCGGATGAACCGCCAATTGTTCCCGAGTGTGTGTCCCATTGGTCACACCGACCACCAGCGCGCAGCCTGCCGCTGTCCCCTCGAGCAAATCCGACGGCGTGTCTCCCACCTTCGCTACCGCTTTCGGGTCACCCACCCCGCTCAACTCCATCGCCCGCAGGAGCAGGTCCGCATGCGGCCGCCCGCGACGCACTTCATCACTCGTGACTGTCGCGCTCAGAAGGGAATCCCCGTCCCATCCGAGCCGCTCCAGGATCGCATTGGCAATCGGCCGGCTGAACCCCGTATCCAGCGCCAGCCGCACGCCCGCCTGCTTGAGTTGGTCGAATGCCTCGAGGGTGTGCGGCATCGGCTCGACGTTCGGCGACGTTCGATAAAACCGCAACATGCGTCCGAGGAAATCCTCGTGTATGGTGTTCACCAGTTCTGGCGTCACTGGCACCCCGGCCTTGGCCTTGGCCTGGAGCAAATCGCGAATTGCCACCGGTTTGGGCAGTCCCATCACCGTGTTCACGTCCTCCCGGCTCACAGGAACATGCGCTGCCAGCGCCTCGCGCAGGCACGTGTTCACCGCGTCATCGTCCCGCACCGTCGTGCCCGCCATGTCGAATACCACCAGTTGTATTTTCATCACGCGTTCGGTTCCTTCGTTACCTTGTGGTCATGCCCTCTTGATTAACACAACCGGCGAATCAAGGAAAGCCCGTTGCCTGAGTGTTAACCTGATTGTTACTTGCGACCACGCGGCCAGTGACTACACTTGCCCCGTGACCACTTACACGCGTGCGCCCGCGCTTTGGCCGCGGGGTTGGGCTGTTGTGCGGCTCAGTTTATAATGCAGTTGAGTTCTTCTAATCGCACAGCCATGGCGGGGACCGACACCAGCGCTCAACCCGGCGCGGAGGACCCGACCGCGACGCCCCTGGCAGGCACATCGGCGCGCGCGGCCTTGCAGTTAGGCTGCATTATCCTGGGGTACATTGGCGTTTACCTTTGCCGCAAGAATTTCGCCGTGGCCGTTCCCTTGCTGCAGACTTCCTTTGGCGCCGATAAAGCGCAAGTCGGCGCGATCGACAGCTACGCCACCATGGCCTATGCCGCCGGGAAGCTGTTCTGGGGACCGCTCCTGATCGATCGCATCGGGGGCCGGACCTGCTTCTTCCTGGCCTTGGGCGGAGTGGCGTTGTTCGGCGGCCTCTCGGCCTTCGCGGTGAGCCTGCCGCTGCTGGGAGTGTTTTATGCCGCGAACCGGTTTTGCGGCTCCGGCGGTTGGGGCAGCATGGTCAAAATGGTGCCGGACTGGTTTGGACCGAAGCACCTCGCGCTGGCCATGGCCTTCCTCTCGCTGAGTTTCGTCTTCGGCGGAGTGTGTTCCTTGCTGCTGGCCGGCGAGGTCGCGGCGCTCAGCGGCAACCGCTGGCAAGCCGTCATGGGCGTCCCCTCTCTCATTCTGGTTGGCATTATCGGCATTTGCTGGCTGGTGCTCTCGAATAACCGCGCGCAAAAAACCACCTCCTCGGCACAGAAATCCGAATGGCGGTTCAGCCGCATCTTCGAGCTGGCGAAAATCCCCCAATTCTGGATTGTTTGCGCCCTCTCGTTTATTCTCACCATCACACGCGAAACCTTTAATGTCTGGACAGTCGATTTCCTTCGCACCGAAAGCGGTGGTCATCTCTCAACTCAGATCGCCGCGTTGCTCTCGACGCCTTTCGACGCGCTCGGCGCGGTCGGTATCTTGCTGCTCGGCTGGGCGCTGGACCGCCTCTCCGGCACCCGCCGCAACTGGTTGCTGTTCGGAATCCTCGCGGCCTGTGGCTGCCTGGTGCTCGCGTTGCCGCTCCTGGCGCACATGCAATTGTGGATGGTCGTCACCGCCATCGGTCTGATCGGGTTCCTCTCCTACGGCCCTTACAGTCTTTTGGCCGGCGTGCTTTCCGTCGAAATTCGGGGAAAAGAATTTGTCGCCACAGTGGCTGGGCTGGTCGATGCCTCGGGCTACCTGGCGGGTATTCTTTCGGGCTATCTCTTTGGCCGAATTCTCGATCGCGGCGGTTATCGCCTCGGCTTTCACTGCCTCGGATTCGTTACCCTGGCGGCCGCCGTGCTCTGCCTCGGACTGTACAGCCGCAAGCGCCTGGCTCACACCCAAGCCAACACTGCGACCCCTGGAAGCACGTGAAATGCAACCCGCAAATCAGGCTCTATGAACTCTCGTGAGTCGAACGACCCGCTGCTGTTTACACCGGGCCCGCTGACCACCAGCCGCACGGTCAAAGAAGCGATGCTCCACGACGCCGGTTCCTGGCACGGGGAATTCAACGCCAGGGTGCATGGGATTCGCGAGCAACTCCTCGCCGTGGCCGGCGTCACCCGCGCCGAAGGGTGGGAAACGGTCCTCATGCAGGGCAGCGGCACCTTCGGGGTCGAATCGGTGTTTGCCTCCTGCGTGCCGCCGGACGGCAAGGTCTGCGTGCTGGCCAACGGCGCTTACGGCGAGCGTATGGTGGCGATGCTTTCTCACTTGCGAATCGAGCACACCGTGCTGCGCTCCCCGGAACACCAACCGCACGCGCCTGAGATTCTGCAAGAAGCACTGGCCGGCCACCCGCGCTTTACGCACCTGGCGATGGTCCATTGCGAAACCACCACCGGCATTCTCAACCCGGTCGAACCCATCGGCCGCATCGCCCGCAGCCACGGCTTGCAATTGATGGTGGATGCGATGAGCAGCTTCGGCGCGGTCGAACTCGATCTCGAAGCCGCGGGCGTCGATTTTCTAATCTCTTCACCCAACAAGTGCCTTGAGGGCGTGCCCGGGTTCTGTTTTGTGATTGGCCGCCGCGCCGCGCTCCTCGCCAATGAAACCCGCGAGCGTTCCCTCAGCCTCAGCCTCGCCGGCCAGTTGCGCGGATTCGAGAAGAATGGCCAGTTCCGCTACACGCCCCCGACGCACACTCTGCTGGCCTTCGAGCAAGCGTTGAAAGAGCACGCGGCCGAAGGCGGTGTGCCGGCGCGCGGCGCCCGTTACCGCCGCAACCATGCCGCCCTGCTCGAAGGCATGCAGCGCCTTGGCTTCAAGTCTTATCTGCCTGCCGCTGTCCAAAGCTACATCATCACCGCATTCCACTACCCGCCCGACCCGCACTTCCAGTTCCACGAGTTCTACCGCCGGCTCAGCGATAAAGGCTTTCTCATTTATCCCGGCAAACTTAGCTCGGCCGATACATTCCGCGTCGGCAACATCGGCCATCTATTCGAGCCGGACATTCGCTCGTTGCTCACTGGGATCGAACAAGTCCTTGAAGAAATGAGCGTCCGCATGCCTCGCCGCGATTTGACCGCAGCGCCCACCGCTTAACCCATGAAACCTCCCCTGCCCCAGGACGCAATTCCACAAAGGCCCATCGCCACCGCTGCCACGAACCCCGCCCCAACGCCTCCCGATTTTCGCGGCGAAGGCGACCTGAACCACTCGCCTGCGCGCCGAGCCTGGGCGGCCGAACATGTCGGAGCCAAGGCACGGCAATTGCTCGAACGGGACGCGGCGCACTTCCTGCATCAATCACTTTCGACGCCCTGCCTCAACGTCCTGCGCCATGCCGAAGGCGCCTGGATTGAAGACATCGAAGGGCGCCGTTACCTCGATTTCCATGGCAATTGCGTCCACCAGGTCGGCTTCGCCCATCCTAAAGTTATTGCCGCCATTAAACGCCAACTCGACGAGCTTTGCTTTTGCCCACGCCGCTACACCTGTCAGTCCGCCATCGACCTGGCCGCCCGACTCACCTCCCTGGCGCCTGGCAACCTCAAGCGCGTTCTGTTCGCCCCCGGCGGCACCACCGCGGTGGGCATGGCGCTCAAATACGCGCGCGTCGCCACCGGCCGCTTCAAGTTCGTTTCCCTCTGGGATTCCTTCCACGGCGCCTCGCTCGATGCTATTTCCATCGGAGGCGAGGCCGCGTTCCGGCACGGCATCGGACCGCTGCTGCCCGGCTGCGAACACGTCCCCCCGCCCGAGCCGATGCGTTGCCCGTTCCGCTGCGGGAAGACCTGCAATCTTACTTGCTCCGATTACCTGGAGTATGTGCTCGAAAAAGAGGGGGACGTCGCCGCTGTCATCGCCGAGACAGTCCGCAACACGCCTTTCATTCCGCCGCCGGAATACTGGCAGCGCATCCGCAAAGCGTGCGACCGCCATGGCACGTTGCTGATTCTCGATGAGATTCCCATCGGCCTGGGGCGCAGCGGGCGCCTGTTCGCGTTCGAGCATTATAACATCGTTCCCGACATGGTCCTGCTCGGCAAAGGGTTGGGCGGAGGCATCTTTCCCCTGGCGGCGCTGCTCGCTCGCGACGAGCTCGATGTGGGCGGCGAGATGGCCCTGGGCCATTACACGCACGAAAAGAATCCCGTCGCCTGCGCGGCCGCCCTTGCCACGCTTGACGTCTTGCGCGAGGAAGGTCTCCCTGAGCGCGCGCAGAAACTCGGCGTCTATGCCCTTGAGCGCATGCGCGCGATGGCAATGCGCCAGCCGCTGATCGCCGACGTGCGCGGCTTGGGGCTCTTGCTTGGGATTGAGCTGGGCTTGCCTCGCCAAAACGGCGAGCACCGGCCGGCCGTCGCCGAAGCTGAGCAAGTGATGTACGAATGCCTTAAGCGCGGACTCAGCTTCAAAGTCACGATGGGCAACGTGCTGACGTTGACCCCTGCCCTCACCATCACGAAGGCGGAGTTGGACCAGGCCTTCGAAATCCTGGAGGCCGCCATTGCAAAAGCGGCCATTGACCCCACGGTTGCGCCGGCGTGAAGGGTGCCCTCCATCAACCATTAACCGTCAGCTCCTTTCAAAGTCCAGCTCCCCATCGTGCGCCTGCACCTTGATGCGGTCGCCGGCCTTGAAATCACCCACCAGCAGCTTCGTCGCGAGCGGATCCAGTAACAGGTCCTGAATCGCGCGCTTCAGTGGCCGCGCGCCGAATTGCGGGTCGTAGCCTTCCCTCGCCAGCAACTGGCGGGCGGAGCGGTCCACCTCCAGCGTTAACTGCTGCTGCGCCAGCCGCTTCTCCAGTTGGTGCAGTTGGATTTCGACAATCTGCCCAAGCTGCTTGTCGTCCAGGCTATGGAAGATGATGATGTCATCGACCCGGTTGAGGAACTCGGGCCGGAAATGGGAACGCAATTCAGTGCGCACCAGGCGCTCCATCTCCGCGTGTTCCTTCGGGCCGAGTTTGCCCGTCGTGTAGTATTCCTGAATGATCGGCGACCCGATGTTACTCGTCATGATCACAATGGTATTTTTGAAATCCACCGTCCGCCCCTGGCCGTCGGTGAGCCGGCCGTCATCCAGCACCTGCAACAGGACGTTGAAGACGTCGTGGTGCGCTTTCTCGATTTCATCGAACAGCACCACGCTATAGGGCCGGCGGCGAACCGCCTCACTGAGCTGGCCGCCCTCTTCATAACCCACATACCCTGGCGGCGCCCCAATCAAACGCGCCACCGTGTGCTTCTCCATATACTCGCTCATGTCGATGCGAATCATCGCGTTGGCGTCGTCAAAGAGGAACTCGGCCAGCGCGCGGGCAGTTTCAGTTTTGCCGACACCGGTCGGACCAAGAAAAATGAAAGACCCGATTGGCCGGTTGGGGTCCTGCAGACCGCTGCGGGACCGGCGCACCGCGTTCGACACCGCCTGGACGGCTTCTTGCTGGCCAACGATGCGCTGCTGGAGGCGTTCCTCCATTTTCACCAGCTTTTGCCGCTCGGTTTCCAGCATGCGCGACACCGGGATACCCGTCCACGAAGCGACCACTCGCGCAATGTCTTCGTCGGTGACCTCCTCATGCAGCAACCGCTGCGCCGCGGGTTTCTCACGCAGCGCTTTCTCTGCGCCGGCAAGCTTCTGTTGCAACTCGGGCAGGCGTCCGTACTGAATCTGCGCGGCGAGATTCAGGTCACCACGGCGCTGGGCTTGTTCCAAGTCGATTTTGGCCTGCTCGAGTTGTCCGTTAATCACGCCCACCGCGTTAATCGCCGCCTTCTCATTTTGCCATTCGGCCTTGAGCCGGCGTGATTTCTCCTTCAGATTCGCCAGGTCCTTTTCCAACTTCTTCAGCCGCTCGCGCGAAGCCTCGTCCTTTTCCTTTTTCAGCGCATTTTGCTCGATCTCCAACTGCATGATCTGCCGTTCGAGTTGGTCAATCTCCGTCGGCATCGAGTCCAGTTCCATCCGCAACCGCGACGCCGCCTCGTCCACCAGGTCAATCGCTTTGTCCGGCAGGAACCGATCCGTGATGTAGCGATGCGAAAGCGTCGCGGCAGCGACCAGCGCCGAGTCCTGAATCCGCACGCCGTGATGCACTTCATAGCGCTCCTTGAGTCCGCGCAAAATCGCGATGCTGGCTTGGACCGACGGCTCAGCGACAAACACCGGCTGAAAACGCCGTTCGAGTGCGGGGTCTTTCTCAATGTGCTTGCGGTATTCATCAAGCGTGGTGGCGCCGATGGCACGCAACTCCCCACGCGCCAACTGCGGCTTCATGATGTTGGCGGCGTCGGTGGCCCCTTCGGCGGCCCCGGCCCCTACCAGCGTGTGCAGTTCGTCAATGAACAAGATAATGCGCCCTTCGCTCGAGACGATTTCCTTCAAGAAGGCTTTGAGACGATCTTCAAATTCGCCGCGGTACTTCGCCCCGGCAATCATCGCGCTCAGGTCCATCGCGACCAATCGCTTGTTCTTCAGGGTTTCCGGCACATCGCCGCTGACAATCCGCCGCGCCAGACCTTCCGCGATTGCCGTCTTGCCCACGCCGGGCTCGCCGATGAGCACCGGGTTGTTCTTCGTGCGCCGCGTCAGCACTTGCATCACCCGCCGGATTTCCTCGTCGCGGCCGATCACCGGGTCAATCTTCCCTTGCCGCGCCAGAGCCGTCAGATCGCGTCCGTACTTCTCCAGCGCCTGGAATTTGTCTTCGGGATTCGGATCGGTAACCCGCTGGTTGCCGCGCAAGTCAGCCAGGGCGCGCAAGACCTGGTCGCGCTTGAGCCCATGCGCTTGAAAAATTCGCTTCAGCGCCGTGCCGCCCTCCTCGAGCAAACCCAGCAAAAGATGCTCCGTGCTGATGTAATCGTCTTTGAGCTTGCCGGCTTCGGTCTGCGCCGCATCGAGAACCTTTTTCAACTCCGTGCTAAGAAACAGTTCGCTCGAACTGATTCCCTGGACTTTGTGGCGGCGGCCCAGTTCGCCTTCCAGGTCGGGCCGCAACTTGGCCGGCGGCACGCCGATTTTTTCCAGCAAGCTGGGGATGAGGCTGTCCTGCTGACCTAACATCGCCAACATCAGATGTTCCCCGTCAATTTGTTGATGCGAAAAGCCCTGCGCGATGCGTTGCGCTTCCTGCAACGCCTCTTGCGATTTGATCGTTAACCGTTCCATGTCCATATCAATCCCTCGTATGCTTACCGCGGGCAGAGCCGCTTGCCCCTCGACTCATCTTGCCCCTGTACTCTTAATTCCTGCAAAAATTCCGTCAAGGACGGGTTGAGCAGGCGTGAGACGGCAATGGCGGGATGGAGCGTGCAGTTTACTTCGCAACCGGGCCAGCGCGAAACCGCGCCGCGAATTCTCCGGACCGGCCTCAGTTCGGACCTTGCTGTGGCTGAATTCCACGCTCCGGCGAACGCCGTTTGACTTAACCTGCCAATTTCTTAAGCTTAGCCCGTATTAGGGTACCAGACCGTGTTATTTCCACGTCCCCAACTGACCCAACCGCCCCCGCGTGTCGTCGTCACCGGCGCGGGAATTATTACCGCCCTCGGCCGCGGGTGGAGCAGCAACGCCCTTGCCTTCCGCAACGGGCGCCTTGGGTTTCGGCCGATAAAACTTTTCGACGCTTCCCGCCAGCGGGTTAAAATCGCAGCCGAAGTGGACCTCCCCCCTGCCCTCCCCGCGACTCACCTGACGGCACGGCAGGTTTCACGGATGGAGCGCGCCTCGAAACTTTTGCTGCTCGCGAGCCATGAAGCCTGGAGTCAAGCGGGTTGGGCGCCCACGGACGAATTGCCGTTGGTGCTCGGAACCACCAGCGGCGGCATGACGCTCGGCCAGGACCTCTACCGGCAATCGCTCCAGCCGGGTGCAAGCCGGCGCGGCCAGGCCTCGCGGGTGGTTCATTATCAACCGCAGCGCCAGGCACTCGACTTGATGGAGGCGTTCGGCTTTAGCGGGCCTATTACGATTATCGCCAACGCCTGCGCCTCGGGCGGCAATGCCATCGGCCATGCCTGGCATTTGTTGCGCAGTGGCCGCGCACCCCGCGTGTTTGCCGGCGGTTATGAAGCTCTCAATCACCTGGTATTTGCCGGCTTCGATTCGCTCCAGGCGTTGTCCCCGACCCAATGCCGCCCGTTCGATGCCCGGCGCGATGGCCTCGCCCTGGGCGAGGGCGCAGCAATGCTGGCGTTGGAAACGCTCGACCACGCGCGGCGGCGCGGCGCGGAGATTCTTGGTGAGCTGGTTGGCTACGGCGCGGCGACTGATGGCCATCATTTAACCCAACCGCATCCGGAAGGAAACGCCGCTTTCGCCTCGATGACGGCTGCCTGCCACAGCGCCGGCCTCCGACCTGAGCAGATTGGGTATGTGAATGCCCACGGCACGGGCACTTCACTGAACGACAGCGCCGAAGCCGCCGCGCTCAATCGCTGGGCCGGCACCGGCGTATCCAAACTGCGCGTCAGTTCGACCAAGGCCAGCGTGGGCCATTTGCTTGGAGCCGCGGGTGCGGTGGAAGCGGTCATTTGCCTCATGGCACTAGGCGGCCAGTGGCTGCCGCCTACAGCAACACTGCAAGACCCCGATGCCGCTTGCCAATTCGAGCTGCCACGCCGTTCGGTGGATGCCAAATTCGATTACGCGCTCAGCAACTCGTTCGGGTTCGGTGGCGCCAATGCGACCCTGATTTTCCGGAGGTGGTCTTGAGTTCTGTTGCAATCCGCGGCTGGGGTGCGGTAACGCCAGCCGGTTGGGGAGTTGGACCCTTTCGCGAAGCGCTCACGCGCGGCGAGCCGCTCCCGACGACCGAGTTAGCCCGGCCAGGTGGCCAAAGCTTTCGTGTCCGCCCGGTGCCGCCCCCAGTAACACGCCCGCCTTTTCTGGCGGAGGCCAGATTACGCCGCACAAGTCCGATTGCGCATTTCGCTGTGGCGGCCGCCCTCGAGGCGCTCGGGCCGGATGCGCTGCCAACCAGTGAAAGCCGCCAGCGCCTCGGCATTATCTATTGCGCGATGGCGGGGTGCGTGAATTATTCGAGAAGATTCTATGATGAAACGCTGCGCGACCCGGCGACAGCCAGTCCGCTGGTGTTTCCTGAAACTGTATTCAACTCGCCGGCGAGCCACCTGGCGTCGCTGTTGGGAACGCTCTCGCTCAACTACACGTTGGTCGGCGACCCCGGCACCTACCTTCAGGGCCTGGCGTTGGCCGCCGATTGGTTGCTGACGGATACCGTGGACGCTTGCCTGGTCATCGGCGCTGAAGAACTTGATTGGCTCGTCGCCGAGGCCTTGCGTTTATTCAGCCACCAGAGTGTTCTCAGTGCCGGCGCCGGCGCCCTGTACCTGGTGCGTTCCAGGAATGAGCCTCGCGAAATCCGGCTCGAACATGTCACCGCTCCTCAGAATTTCCTCGCGCGCCAGCCCCGAGTGACGGCCGCGCGCCGCGTCCGCCAAGCCCTGCCCTTGGCATCTCAAAACACGTTACTATGCGACGGTCTGCAAGGCGCGCCCTTGCTCGACACCGCGGAGGCCGAAGTTTGGGCCGACTGGCCGGGACCGCGGCTCTCACCCAAACGGATTTGCGGCGAGGCGTTTATGGCGGGTGCGGCGTGGGAATGCGTTGCAGCGTTGGACGCGCTTTCGCGGCAGGTGTCGTCAACCGCTATCGTGAGCGTCATGGGGTGCGACCAGGAAGCCATCGCGACGCAGTTTGGTTTCGCCTTCGAACCAGCCGCGAAATGTACCCCTCAGTGAATGCGGGACCGGCACCGGAGCGCGGACTTTTAATCCGCAGCAGGGGCCCGAACGCACAAGCGCACCGCGACTTTTGCCAGCCCACCTTCAATTCGAGTGTTGCTACGGGTTAAAGCCCGCGCTCCGCCCGAGTTCAGTGAGGGGTACGGCTAGCGCCAGTGGAGCATTGGCAGCGCCCAGCTCCGGCGGCTCAGGCCACCATGCCCTCAACGGCGCACGAAAACTCTTACCTGGGCTTTTTCTGGCTTGTGCGCAGGCGCATTCCATTACAGCTTTAATTAACCGTGGACCGTTGAATAATTAGCATGGAACAATCGTTGAAAGACCGCATTAAGCAGCTCATGGTAGAAAACCTGATGCTGCAAATCAGCGTCAAAGACATTGGTGATGACACGCCTCTATTCGGGCCGGGCAGCCTGGGCCTGGACTCGGTGGATGCGCTGCAATTAGTGGTGGCGTTGGATAAGAATTTCGGCCTCAAAATCCGTGATCCCCAGGCGGCCAAGGATATCCTGCGCAATGTGAATTCGATTGCCCAGGCGGTGGAGGAAAAACTCGCGGCCTGACCGCTCTGGCGTGGTGTTCGCCGCTGCATTCGCCTCCTGCCTTGCTTCTGTGCCGGAGTATGCTTCCTTTTAGACAATGTCTCTCCAGGTTTACGATGCGCTGATCATTGGCGGGGGCCCCGGTGGCAGCACCGCTGCTACCCTCCTGGCACGCGCTGGCAAACAGGTTCTGGTTCTCGAAAAGGAGCGGTTTCCTCGCTTCCATATCGGCGAGTCGTTGCTGCCGTACAATCGGCGCATCTTTGAGGAGTTGGGCGTCCTGCCGGCACTCGAAGCCATGGGCTATCCCGCTAAGCTCGGCGCGCAGTTTCACCTGGGCAACCGCAGCAAAGCCCTCAAACTGGTTTTCCGCAATGGCCAATTCACTCGCGAAACGCGCGCGTTCCAGGTCGAACGCGCGACATTCGACCACATCCTGCTGAAGCATGCGCGCGGCTCCGGCGCCGATATTCGCGAGGGCTGGACGGTGAGCAACTACACCGCTGGACCGGACAACGTGACGTTACAAGCCCGCGAGCGGGACGGTCAGCTCCAATCATTCCAAGGCAAGTTCCTGCTGGACGCCAGCGGGCGCGGCAATTTCACTGGCAACAAGGAAAAGTTGCGCATCGTCCACCCACACCTCAAGAAGGTGGCGCTGTTCGGTCACTTTGAAGATGTTGAGCTGGATTCCGGGCCCGCTCGAGGAGACACCGTCATTGTGCGGCTGGACAACAAATGGTTTTGGCTCATCCCCGTAAGTGACCGCAAAGTCAGCATCGGGTGTGTGATGGACCAGGAGGAATTTGCGCAGACGCGGCAAGCGCCGGGCGCGCTGTTTAGCCGTTTGTGGCAATCCAGCGCGGAAATGCGGGCGCGAATGGCCCACGCCACACCGCTGACCGAGATTCAGGCGACCAGCGATTTTTCTTACTATAATCGGCGGTTGGTTGGCCCACGGTTGTTGCGTGTGGGTGATGCGGCTGGGTTCATGGACCCGATTTTTTCGGCGGGTGTGTACCTGGCGATGTATTCGGGCAAGCTGGCGGCGCAAGTCGTGCTGAAATCACTAGCCGCGAACGATGGTGGCGCGGCCAGGCTGAGGCGTTATGAAAAGCGCGTGTTCCGCGCCATGCAGGTCTATTGGGAAATGGTCGAGCGCTTTTACACCACACCGTTCCTGGAGTTATTTATGGAACCGCGGCCCAAGTTCAATCTGCCGGACGCAATCGTCGCCATTTTGGCCGGAGAGGTCGAGGGCGGCTGGGGCATCACGTGGCGTCGCCTTTTGTTCTTCTCGTTGGTGAGAGCGCAAGCACATTGGCCGCTCGTGCCGAGGCTTTCTTTCGCCGAACCGCCATCTGAAATGGGAACGAGCCAAAACCCGCGACAGGCCGTTAATGAAACGATCAATCGCCTGTAGCGCATTTCGGCGAGCCGCTGTTCGACTCAACCTTTTTTCAGTTTTTCAGATTTTAGGCGCAAAGGCGCCGTATTCCTAATTCGATATTCAGTATTCAGTTCGGCGGTCAGGAATGGGAGTGGGTGACCTTGGTTGCATGTTGCCACGCATGGACGACGTGGTGAACGATTTCATCCAACCCGACGCCATGTTTCACTTGCGCAAAAGCTACCGGTCCTTCGCCGCGCATCCGGCGCGCATCGCGCTCCATCACGCTCAAGTCTGCCCCGACGGCGGCCGCCAGGTCGGTTTTGTTCACCACTAGCAGGTCCGACTGGGTAATGCCAGGACCGCCTTTGCGTGGAATTTTGTCCCCGCCGGCAACGTCAATCACATAAATGGTATAGTCGGCAAGTTCACGGCTGAAATGGGCTGCGAGGTTATCACCGCCGGATTCAATCAGGAGCAGGTGTGGGTGGAACTGCCGGTGGAGGTCCTCCAATGCGAGCAGGTTGGCCGAGATATCTTCACGAATGGCGGCATGCGGGCAACCACCGGTTTCCACCGCGCGAATGTGGTCGGCAGCGAGCGCCTGGTGGCGAATGAGGAATTCGGCGTCTTCTTTGGTAAAAATGTCGTTCGTGACGGCGGCCAGCTTCAACTCAATGCGCAACACCCGGCAGAGGGCCAGCATCAGCGCGGTTTTGCCACTACCGACCGGCCCGCCTACGCCGACGGTGAACGCGCGGCGCTCGAAATCGCGCGCCAGCGGCACCGCCCGGGTTGCGAAAGCTCCGGGATGATTTAGCGGCGGATGCGTGTGTCCCTCCGGACCGTGAGAATGGGTGGTCGCGTTCATAGTTCAGAAATCAGCTTTGAAAAAGGCGCGAGTACAATCGGTCCTGATTGGCTTGCCAGAGCTCGAGCAACGGCGCGATTTGCGCCAGCTCTTCGAGTGCGAGAGTCTGGCAGCGAACCGAGACTTTTTCCGCCAAGGGCGCGACGCGCCGCTGGACGGCTTGGGCTTCGAGCGGACCAACAATCCCCAACCGCACCGCGGCCGATACCAACCCGCGCAGGTGGAGAAACAGGAACAGCCGTGCGGCGTCGGAGCGGTCCACGCCCAATTCGCGCGTGACCAAACCGAACACGGGCCCCAAGTGGCCGTGACTAGGGCGCCCAATATCAGCCTTGGCGAAATTACCCAGGCCGGGCGACGCAAAGATGCGTTGAGCCGAGGCCAGGAGGGCTTGTCCCTGCAAGCGACTGGCGCGATTGGCCACATGGTTGCTCAGAAAACAATCGCAAAGGCGATCCAACTCGAGAAAGGTTGTGGGCGCATCATGCGTCGCGGTAACAAACGGGAGCGCATTGTGCCCTGCCTGGCAAAGGCTCGCCTCGATAAATTGCCCAAGGTCAGTAGAGTCACGCAGCTCGCCTTGTTGCAAGGCGGACTCGAGACCGCCGGAATGCGCAAAGCCGCCGGCGGGGAATGCAGAGTCCGCCAACTGCCACAAGAGCCAATCCTGGTCTCGCTGCGCCATCAGAACAGAAAATAGCGTTGGGCCAGCGGCAGAACCTCGGCCGGCTCACAGGTCAACAGTTCGCCGTCGGCCCGCACCTCATAGGTCTCGGGATCGACGCTAAGGCGCGGCAAAGCATCGTTCCATTTCATGGCGTTCTTGCCGAGCTTGCGGCACCCGCGCACCGCTTCGAGGCGCTTGTTCAGTCGATAACCGGCCGCTACCCCTTTCTCGATGCACACGCCGCTGACAAAGCTGATGGAGATCGGCCCCGGCGCGGCGCCAAACGCGCCAAACATCGGGCGCATGAAGACCGGCTGCGGCGTCGGAATCGACGCGTTCGGGTCGCCCATCTGCGACCAGGCGATGATCCCGCCTTTCAGAACCATTTCGGGTTTCACTGCGAAGAAACCGGGTTTCCACAAAACCAGGTCGGCCAGTTTGCCAGGCTCGACCGAGCCGATGAGATGCGCGGCCCCGTGAGCAATTGCCGGATTGATCGTGTATTTGGCGATATAACGCTTGATGCGCAGGTTATCGTTCGCGCCGGTTTCGTTCGGCAAACGGCCGCGTTGCCGCCGCATCTTGTCGGCGGTCTGCCATGTGCGGGTGATGACCTCGCCGATGCGGCCCATGGCCTGCGAATCCGAGCTCATCATGCTGATGGCGCCCAGGTCGTGAAGAATGTCCTCAGCCGCGATGGTTTCGCCTCGGATACGGCTTTCGGCAAACGCAACGTCCTCCGGCAGATTCGGGTCCAAATGGTGACAGACCATGAGCATGTCGAGGTGCTCATCCAGCGTGTTGACGGTGAACGGGCGCGTGGGATTGGTTGAGCTGGGCAGCACGTTCGGCTCGCCACAAATTCGGATGATGTCCGGCGCATGACCGCCGCCCGCGCCTTCGGAATGATAAGTGTGAATCGTGCGTCCGTTAATGGCCGCAATCGTGGCGTCAACGAAGCCCGACTCGTTGAGCGTGTCGGTATGGATGGTGACTTGAATGTCATGGTCATCAGCGACGCGCAAGCAGCAATCAATCGCGGCGGGCGTCGTGCCCCAATCTTCATGCAGCTTGAGCCCGATGGCGCCGGCGAGAATCTGTTCGGGCAAGCCCGCAGGCAGGGAGGTGTTACCCTTGCCGGTGAAGCCGAAATTGAGCGGCAAGGCGTCGGTGGCCTGCAGCATCATGCGGATGTGATTGGCGCCCGGCGTGCAGGTCGTCGCGGCAGTGCCCGTTGCCGGCCCGGTGCCGCCGCCGATCATCGTCGTCAGCCCGGCGGCAATGGCTTCAAAGGCCTGCTGCGGGCAGATGAAATGGATGTGGCTGTCGATGCCGCCCGCGGTGAGGAGCAGTCCTTCTCCGGCGATGACTTCCGTCGTGACACCCACCACCATGCCGGGATGCACGCCCGCCATCACATCCGGGTTGCCGGCTTTGCCAATGCCTGCGATGAGGCCGTTCTTGATTCCGAGGTCCGCCTTGTAAATGCCGGTGTAATCGACGATGAGCGCGTTGGTGATCACGCAATCCAGCGCGTCGGCCTGGCCCACGCCGGCGGCCTGGCCCATGCCTTCTCGCAGAACTTTGCCGCCGCCGAACTTGCACTCGTCGCCATAAACGGTGCAGTCACGCTCGACTTCGAGGACCAAGGAGGTATCGCCCAGCGCGACGCAATCGCCGGTGGTCGGGCCGAACATTTCGGCGTAATGTCGGCGCTTCATTTTATATGCCATAACTACTGATCCTTATGACCGAAGCCGCGTAACCGGACTCGCTCCAGCGCGGCCCTTTCGTTCTCGGCAGAGACCGGGCCATCCGCCAGGTTGTTCCCCCCACGGATGATACGATTGCCGGCAATCTCGACCAACCGCACGGTCTTGGTTTCACCCGGCTCGAACCGCACGGCGGTGCCGGCCGGGATATCCAAACGCCGGCCGTAGGCCTTTCGCCGATCGAAAAGCAATTGCGCGTTGGTCTCGATGAAATGGTAATGGCTCCCAACCTGAACGGGACGGTCACCCATGTTCGTTACTTCCAACATCAGCGTGGAGCGGCCGGCGTTGAGCTCCAACTCTCCGTCGGCGACTTCAGACACACCCGGTTCCGGTCCGCTGCCACCCGGCTCGGGCGCAAACATCGTCATGGCGGGCACCGGGAGAAAGCTTCCGTGGAGGGCCAGCGCCAAATCGCCGTTCTCAGACGCAATCGGATGATGCACCGTCACGAGTTTTGTGCCGTCGGGAAACGTGCCTTCGACCTGGACCTCTGTCACCATGGCCGGGACCCCCGCCATAACCTGGTTGCGGCCGAGCATCTGGCGGCCAAGGTCCATCAGTTCGGCAACGCGCCTGCCCTCGCGGATGAATTCGAGCAACTGCGTTGCCAGCAACGCGACTGATTCCGGATAATTTAAGCGGATGCCGCGGGCAAGGCGTTTTTGGGCAAGAAACCCGGCATTGTGGAGCAGCAACTTGTCGAGCTCGCGTGGTGAAAGGTGCACGAGGTGTTATGTCGAATGGACTATTGCGACCGCTCTCCATGAACTGCTCCGCCAGCCCGCGAGGTTTTGGACTGCGCCAGCCCTCTGGCGCTTTCGGCCGAGGCGAGCGTTTCCAAAGCGCCAGAGGGCTGGCGCAGTCCAAAACGCTGGCGCGACCAATTGCGATTCATGGTCCCATTTCACGCGCAATCTATGCGATGAATTATTCTCTAATATGGATTGCATGAGCTGTTAGAACTTGCGTGACCAAGGACAGTCTCCCAGCAAATCCGCGGTGAAGGCCAGGTGTTGACGAATCCGCGCGGCGACTTCCTGGACTTCATGGCCTGCGAACCGAAGCAAGGCGCCCTGCCGGATCGGACTGGCGCTCGAGACCAAAGCGGCCTGGCGTTCCAGCGGGCGCGCGGCGAAGTCTTCGAGCAGGCGCTGACTGGGGGCCTCCAGCGCCTTGCCGATCACCAGTACGAGCGCCAGACAGTTGAACCGGCCCAGGCGATACGTATCTTGCAGAAGCCCTTGCGCCGGATCCAACACCAGCGAATCCAACACGACGCGCGAGCTGTCGAGAAAGATTTCATTGCGACTTTGGAACCGGCTGAAGGCCCAGCGCTCACCGCGCGCCGCTCGGCCCGCGCACAGCCAATCAACCAGAACCAGCCCGCCGTCCGATGCGAGTTTGAATTCCTGGTCCTGGCGGTATCGAGAACCTTTAAATGCCTGCACGGGGTCAGGTATCATTACCAGGCACGACCCGCGGCCAATTTGGGCGCTAAGACGATGGCTGCAAGGCCGGACAAGCGGGTTGCGATAAACTTTCGTGGAGGCCTGGGTCGTCACGCAGCACCGGGTGCCAGCACCCAGCGTGATGGTTAAGGAGGTCTCGTCGCCGGCAACCAGGCCCCCGCCCAAACTGCTCAGGCAAGCCCAAACGCTGGGCCCGCGCGACCTTGGCACCAGGATTCTTAGCGGGCTGCGCGCGCGGACGGACGTTGCAGTGCTTTGCCCCGCGCTCAACTCGATGCGCAGGTGGCCGGCGCCGCTATGCTCAAGGGTCATACAGTCAAGTATTGCCTGACTACCGATTCATTCAAGTCGCCAATTGGGCCCTCGGCCGCGACCGCGCCGCGGTCGAGCACGTAAAAACGGTCCGCAACACCACGGCAGAAGTCCAAATACTGTTCGACCAGCAGAATGCTCATTTGACCTTCTTTCTTGAGCTTGAGCAACGTTTCGCCGATTTGATCAATGATGTTCGGCTGGATGCCTTCGGTCGGTTCGTCCAACAACAGCACCTTGGGCGAGGTCAAGAGCGCCCGGGCGATCGCCAATTGTTGCTGTTGCCCGCCGCTGAGCACCCCGCCCTTCCGTTTCAACATTTCTTTGAGCACCGGGAACAGCTCCAGCACCCGGTCCACCTGGCCGTTGGCTTTGGCGTGGTGGGCAACCAGGCTGATTTGCATGTTCTCCCAAACGGTCAGGTTGGGAAAAATATCGCGGCCTTGCGGCACATAACCAAGGCCAAGCCTGGCGCGCTCGTCGGGCCGCAAACCATTGAGCGGCGCATCGCCCAAGCGCACATCACCGCTCAGCGGTTTCACCAGGCCAACCAGGCACTTGAGTGTGGTGGTCTTGCCGACACCATTGCGCCCCATCAACGAAACGACCTGGCGCTCCGGAACCTTCAGCGAGACCTGCCGCAGCACCTGCGAGCCTTCATAAGCGGCGTTCAAGTTCGCTATTGAAAGACTGGCACCCGCGGCATTCACAATTGTCGTTTCGGTTCGTGTTTACGGCCGAGATACACCTCGATCACGCGCTCGTTATTCTGGACCTCCTGCACTGTCCCCTCGCAGAGGATCGAGCCCTGATGCAACACCGTGACTTTACGCGCGATTTGGCGCACAAAGGCCATGTCGTGTTCAATCACAATCAGGCTGTGCCGCGGCGCGAGACTCACCAGCAGTTCCCCCGTCCGCGCCGTCTCCTCATCGCTCATCCCCGCCGCCGGTTCGTCCACCAGCAGCAACTTGGGTTCCTGCGCCAGCAGCATGCCGATTTCCAGCCACTGCTTTTGCCCATGCGACAAAGCGCCGGCGCGCCACTCGGCTTTATCAGCCAGACCAACCGTTCTGAGCACCTGCTCAATTCGCTCGCGCTGGGCGGAAGTAACCCTGGAAAATAGTGCCTGCCAGACATGGCGCTGACCGGCGAGCGACAACAGAATATTCTCGAAAACCGTGTGTTCGACGTACACCGAAGGCGTTTGAAACTTGCGGCCGATCCCGAGCCGGTTGATCTGGTACTCGTTAAGGCGCGTTAGGTCGGTGTCTTTGCCAAACTCGATGGTCCCGGAGTCGGGGCGGGTGCGGCCAGTGATCAAATCCAGCATGGTGCTCTTGCCGGCCCCATTGGGACCGATGATCACGCGCAGTTCGCCGACATCCATGTAAAAGTTCAGCTCCGAAATGGCTTTGAACCCGTCGAAGGTCTTGTTGACCCCTTCCAGCATCAGGACGAACTCTTTGCGGCCTGCGCTCATTTGGTTTTGACGAACTGCTCCTGCGGCTCGGGTGGTGGCAACGGCGCCGGGGTTAATTTCGGCCCGAACCGGCGGCGCAATGCGCGGAGTTGACCCGGTAACCCAACCAGGCCCTTGGGCATCAACACCGTCACAAGCACGAACAAGGTTCCGAGTATTAACAGCCACATGTCCGGGAACGCGCGCGTCGTCCAACTCTTCAGCGCGTTCACCCCGATCGCCCCCAGTACTGGTCCAATCAGTGTGCCGCGCCCTCCCACGGCGACCCAGACCACCGCTTCGAGCGATTTTTCGGGCGACATCTCACTCGGGTTGATAATGCCGACCTGTGGCACATAGAGCATCCCGCCCACCGCCGCGATCAAAGCGCACACCACAAACACAAAGAGCTTGTAATAAGCGGCAGCATAACCGCTAAAGAGCACTCGATCTTCGCGGTCACGGATGGCTTGCTGGACCAGCCCGAACTTGGTGCGCGTCAACCACTGACATCCGGCAAAAGTCAGGACCAGAGCGAGAGCGGTCGCGATATACAGCAGCCGCTGCGTAGCCGGCGCCCGTAGATCACGACCCAGGAGGAACTTGAAATCCGTGAACCCGTTATTGCCACCCATCAGCAGGCTATTGCGAAAGAAAAGCAGACACGCAGCATAAGTGAGTGCCTGCGTCAGAATTGCAAAGTAAACCCCCCGAATGCGGGAACGAAACGCCAAAAATCCGAACGCCAGCGCCAGGCTCCCGGGCATCACGAACACCATTAAAAGCGCAAAAGGAAAACTACCAAACGGCCGCCAGAACATCGGCAGGTTGTGCCAACCCAGGAAAACCAGAAAGTCCGGGATCGGCTGATGGTATTGGCCGAGGTCGCCAATCATGCGCATCAGATGCATGCCCATCATGTAACCGCCTAGCGCGAAGAAGAGCGCCTGGCCGAGGCTCAGCAGCCCGGTGTAACCCCAAAGCATATCGACACTGATGGCCAGAATCGCATAACAGAGGTACTTGCCGTAAAGGTTGATACTGAAGTCGCTGATACGCAGAAAGCTGCCCTGAGGCGCATACATATTTAGCAACGGCACGACCATAACCACAAACACGGCGGCTGTCAGCAGCCCCCACTTTGCGGTGCGGCCCGTGGTGCGTCGCATACGATTAGTCCAAGGTACGGCCGCGGGTGCTGAACAACCCGCCGGGTTTCCACTGCAAGAATACAATAATCGCGACCAGCACAACAATCTTGCCGGTCACGGGCGAGCCGGTGGTTTGCTGCAAGACCTGGTCGGAGGTGCCGATGCCCAAAGCCGACCAGACCGTACCCGCGATGCTGCCGACCCCCCCCAGCACGACAGTCATGAAACTATCCACAATATAAGTTTGACCCAGGCTAGGTCCCACGTTGCCGATTTGCGACAGGAACGCGCCAGCTAATCCCGCCAGGCCGGACCCGAACGCAAAAGTCAGCATATTGATCCGGCTGGTGCGCACGCCCAGGCACGACGCCATCGCCCGATTCTGCATCACCGCGCGGATGAGCAGCCCCAGTGGGGTGCGCGTCAGCAGCAGCCAGGTCGCGACGACGATCACCGCTGCGAAGCCGATGACGAAAACACGGTTGTATCCAAAGCTCACATCGTTCACTGAGAAATGGCCCAGCAGCCACAAAGGCGAGTTAACCTGAACGTTGTTGGCCCCAAAAACCATTCGAAAGCATTGTTGCATCACCAATGAAATTCCCCACGTGGCCAGCAGCGATTCCAATGGCCGCCGATAAAGAAACCGAATCACCGTACGCTCGATAAACAATCCCGCCAGGGCAGCACTGATGAAGCTCAGCGGCAGCGCAAACAGAAAGTAACTTTCATACAGCGCGCCGGTGGCATTCAGCCCGGGGAGGTGCATGCCGAAGCTGAGCGCCCGGCCGGCGAAACTGAACGGCAACGTGATCGAAAAGCCAAATCCGGTGCCGAACAGGTTTTGCACCACGTAACAAGCATACGCACCAACAGCGATCATCTCTCCGTGCGCCATGTTGATAATCCCCATCAGCCCAAACGTAATCGCCAAACCCAGCGCCACAACTAGTAGCACCGACCCCAGGCTCAGCCCGTGAAAGATCGTGCCAAAGAAATTCACCCAGCGGATGTGCTCGTCAATGGAATGAATGGCTTGCTTGGTGGCGACAGCCAGTTGCGGCGGGCACCCGGGTTTGGCCAGAACAGCCCTAAGGTTGTCCAATGACCCGATCGCCTTGAGCTGTTCCAGTTGCCGCACCGCGGTTATCTGCACCTGAAGGTCCGTATTACCCAACTGAAGCAGCGCCACCCCTTCCCGCAACGCCTTACGAACGCTCCTGTCCTTTTCCTTTCCCAGCCTGGCCTCGAGCGTCGGGATATAGCGCGGTTTCTGCGAATTGCCGAGCTTCATTGCGGCCGACCATCGTGAGGCAGGGTCAACCGCCGCAAGCTCAAGTGAATCGAGCGTTTGCTGGATGGCACTGCGCAAACGCATGTCGGTGTCGGCCGTGGTCAGTTCGCTCTGGTCAAAGCGCAGGTCTTTGCCGCCCGGCCCCTGCAAATATTGCCCCGTATCCACGCGCAGTGCGCGGCTCTTCCCCTCCGCGTCCTGCGCCTCCTCCAACAACACCGGGATTTTTGAACCGTCCGGCGCGGAGTAAAGATAGACGCCATCACGGGTCCAGGCGTTTAACACATCCGAGGCGACCTTGGAACCGGAGTCGGCCAATTCAGTGAGCAAGGTCTGCTGCTGCCGGCCTTGGCTTAAAATGGCCTGAGCCAATTCATGGCGCACCGAGGATTCGTTCGACCCGTGGGTCGGAGTTCCCTCAGCAGCCAAGGCGCAGCTATGCCAGCTCAGCAACAGTTCTACGACCAGAATTCGGACGAACTTCATTGGCACAAAAGGGGGCGAAGCCTCCGCTCCGCCCCTTTATTCACGCTCGTGCGGGCGCTTCCAAACGCCGCGCCGTTCCGGTCGATCATTTGTTCATCGCCGCAACCTTTTCATCCAGGCCCTTGAGCAGGAATGGCTCGCCCGGCACTTGATCAAAGGACTTCACAATCTTGAACTGCCCGTTGGCGCGGGTCTCGCCAATATAAACATTCTTGGTGGCATGATGGTTCTTGTTCACCGTAATTTTTCCGCCGGGCCCGTCGAAACTGACCTCGCCCGACTCGAGGGTGTCCCTCACTTTGTCCACGTCAAAGGTTCCCGCCTTTTCTACTGCTTCCTTCCACAGGTAAACCCCGTCATAGGAGAGCACCATCGGGCTATCCATCGCTCGCTTCTCCTTCACGACTCCAGGATGATCTTCTGTTTTGAGCCAGGTATTCCACCGATGCAGAAAACTCTTGTTCTCGGGCGTGTTCAACGACATGAAATAAGTCCAGCAACCCAGTTCACCGACCAAATCCTTGGTGGGCAGGGCGCGCAGTTCATCTTCCGCAAGGCTGAATGACACGACAGGGCAATCGGCCGGGGTCAGGCCCGCGGCGGCGACTTCCTTGAAAAACGGCACGTTGGAGTCGCCGTTAATGGTGTTGATCACGCAAGCATCGCCGCTGGCCGCAAACTGCTTAATCTCCGCCACGATCTGCTGGTAATCCGTGTGCCCGAACGGCGTGTACTTACCGGCCGAGATGACCTTACCCGAATCGTCCTTGCGCAAGCCGCCGCCGATGTTCTCCAGCGAAATGCCATGCAGCAGTAGATACTTATACAGGATCAGGTTCGTGGTCTGCGGATACACGTAATCCGTGCCGATCAGATAGAATTTCTTTTTGCCCTGGGCCAGGAGGTAATCCACCGCGGGTGTCGCCTGCTGGTTGACTGCTTCGGCGGTGTAGAAAATATCTTTGGACAACTCTTCGCCCTCGTATTGAACCGGGTAGAATAGCAGCCCATTATCCTTCTCGAACACCGGCAGCACCGACTTGCGGCTCACAGAAGTCCAGCAACCAAAGACCACGGCCACTTTGTCTTCCTCGAGCAGTTGTTTGGCCTTCTCCGCAAACAACGGCCAGTTGGATGCGCCATCGACGATCACCGGCTCGATCATGTAGGTCTTGTCGCCCACTTTGATCCCACCCGCCTTATTGATTTCATCAAAGGCGAAGAGCAGTGAGTCGCGTAAGGAGGTTTCGCTGATGGCCATCGTGCCGCTGAGTGAGTGCAACACACCGACTTTAATCGTATCGGCGCGGGAAAGCGGGACGGCCGCCAGCGCCAGCGCACCGAGCAAGAGACTAACTAGATATTTTTTCATGGTATTTCTGGATTGAATCAAGGTTGGGTTAATAGCGTATTTTGGTTAAAAGAGGTACGAGATGCCGGCCCCATAGACCACCCGGTTCTGTTTGCCGGGAACAAACCCGCCCGCCCAGGAGGTGTGGTCGAAGCGAATCTCCGGCTGAATCTTTATCGAAGGCACCGGCTTATAGTTCAGCGTCAGCGCCACACTCGACAGGTCCTGGCCGGTCCCGAGCGGATTGAGGAAACCGAGCGGCGCGCCAACCCCATCGGCGGCCGCGTCCACGCCTTTCTTGTCGCTGAGGAACTCACCACGGAGCGCCAAGCCGACCTTCTTGGTGAAATCATACGTCACCCAAAGGCCAGTGGACCACACCGGCGCGTCGCCCGGCACAGCGTAGCTGTCGGGGTTGTGGAAATTGAAATAGTCCAACTCCGTTCCGAACCCCAATTGGTCAGTGGCCTGCCAACCGCCCAGCAGCGACCCACCCCAATCGGATTGCAGCCACGGCGCCCCTTCCCGCCCGCCGAAGCCGACCAAACTGAACCACAACGTCTTCATCGGCTTAATGTCAATGGAACCCATGTAAGTCTTGCCCCCGCCGTTTGAGAACTCGCCCGCGTACAGCCCATTTTGCACCCGGAATTTCAACCCGAGCCAGTCGGTGATGTTGTAGCCAAGCTGGACACCCGCCGCCGGCGGGTTGCCGGTAAAATACCATTGGTACCCTTGCGAGAAGTTGGCATTGGCGGCGCCGCCATCGCCGGATTCGTAATTCAACAATGAGATCAGCTCGCCCGCGCGAACGTCCAAACCCGTCCCGATGGGGATATTCACCTCGACAAAAGCCTCGCGCACGAAATCAAAGCCGGTGCTCCCACTGGAACTATTCACATAGGGCGCGTTTTGGCCGGCAATCAGCGAAACCCGGTACCCCGCGTCGAACTTGTCGCCGTTGTTCTCCACCTGCGGACTCGCAAGGGTGATTTTGACAGCGTTGAGCGTAAAGCTATCGTTTTTCCGGTCCCATAGATATCCTGGGATTTCATGGCCAATAGACGCCGGCGGTTCGCTCGAGTCGTGAAAGAACGAAGTCGTCACAAACCCGCTCAGCATCACCTGGCTCATCGCCGAAACCGGCGGATCGGCATTCTTGGGACCGCTGGTCATCAAGCCCTCCTTCTGCGCGAGGTTCTCGAGCGCTTCCAGGCGCTGCCGCAGGTCCTGGTTTTCCTTCTCAAGTTTATCAATCTGGTTGGTGCTTGTTCCTGAAGTTCCAGTCTCCTGGGCGCGAACGAATGCGGTGCTGCCCACCGCTACTCCTACGCATGCCCCTACCAGCGTTAAACGTTTGGTTCTTCTGCCTAGTCCTTTCATAATCGGTCGGTCGCGGTTAGGTTTTTTCGATCAGCTCAGGTTTCGGCGCGGTCTTAAGTCAATCTGTGCGCACACAACCCCGGGGTTGCCACAACCGGGCAACCCGGATAAACCCACAAGCTGATCTCGGCAGGTCGGAGAGCACGCCTAATGCCATGCGGCAAAAGGGCTAATGTCAAACACCAGCACAGCACCCAAATCCTTGCCCTGCCCCTTCGTCCCCGGCACGCGCAACCCCCATAAATCAGGGGGCTTTTTGTGTTTTAATGAAACAGCCGCCGCCGTCGTTTGGCCATTTGGAACGTCCAGCCCAACCGGCGTTCGAGGACGGCTTTGGTCTGTGTCGTTTTGACCAGCTTGAAAAAAGGTCATCAGCTCAAACGCCGTTATGTCTCAAGGAGGAGGCGGCTCACGTGATCAATTTGCCGCGCGAATGTCCGTTGAGGTGCGGACTGCAGACAGGTTAAAGGCGCGCACGCTCACGGGCAGCAAAGCAGGCAGAGGCGTGGAACGGTCTAGCAGGAGACGAAAACCCTGCGCCCACTTGGCATTGCGAGGACCTTCAGCCCCACAACCAAGCTCAAAAAGGGTGTCAAACTGGGCTTTACTGTCCGACCGCCCGATAAAACCGATACGGCAGATTGGTGGCTGTCGTGTCCTGCAGATAAAAGCGGCTGGCCGGCGCCAGATTCGTGCTGATCGAAACCCAATGTAAGAAGTCCGTCGTGCCTTGCAAAATATAACTTTCGCCGGCCAATCCCATCGTCGGGAGGGAGAAGGTGCCATTGCTAAACACACCCGACGACGTGAAGACCACCGGCGGCAGGGTCGTGATCGGATAGAGCTGGCTTTGTGGGATGATCGTTTGAACTGTGGACGGACTGCTCCAGTAAAGATAGGCCACGGCGCCACCGCCGGCCTGGAAGTAGTCCATCTCGATGCTGTAGAGATGATGGGCCTGAAGCGGGATCGAGCCGCTCCAGGTTGTCGGCGATTGCGGCTGCCACTTGTCTATCAGCAGTTGACCATTCACCCACAATCTCACGCCGTCATCCGTGGTGGTGTAAAATGTGTACGTCTCGTCGAACAGGGGTTGCACCATCCCGGTCCACCGGACGGTATAGTTGTTAGGGCCAATGGTCGGGTCGGGTTGAACGCTGTTCCAGTTGAAATTAATGACCGCATCAGTGCGGACCAACGGCGAACCGACAAACGGGGTTGCAGGAAACGTATTGGCGTAATATTGGCCCACCAGGCCGGTCCCGGCGCCCAGGGAGGAACTATTATAGAAGGTGGCCTCGGCAACGCCGCTATTGGGCGAGCCCGGCATCGTCCCGACCGCCTGCACCCCAGCGCTGCTCGTCAAAACAAACGGTCCGGTGTAGAGAATCGAATTGGTTGTCGGTGTCGTGCCATCCAGTGTGTAGTAGATGCTCGTTCCAGGAACACTATCCGACAAGGTCACCCCCACGGCATTGGTGAATGTTCCACCGTTGGGGCTGATCAGCGGCAAGGCGAGGAACGCGCTATTGCCATAAACCGAGAGCGCACCCACCGTCGTGATATACACCTTGCCGTTGGCGACGGTTGGCACGGTGAATTTGACCGGGGAACCCGGGTTATCCCGCGCCGAGTTCTGGCTGGAGTTATAAAGTTCTTGCGCAAGGTTCGTGGCGTTATAGGCATGCAGCACTGCGGGACTCGAAGCCTGCATCGCCCAAAGGATTGCGTTGTTGGTGCCATTGGCCGAGATGCTCGGTGAAGATGAACCGAACGCTGTGGCGCTCTGGGACAGTGGCGTGGTGTTAATGGTCGCGTTGGAAAGCGCGAAGGCCTTCACCTTGTCGCCGTTGCCGATATAGTAGAAAACCCCGTTAAACCAGGCTGGCGTGCACCACATCCCACCCACGGCGCCCGATACTGCCTGCACAATTTGCGTGTCCCCGGCGGCATTGAAATGCCCCATGTTATCACGGTCCAGCAGGTAAATCGTTCCGGCTTTGCTCCCCGCCAGCAGCAAGTGCCGATGGGTGATGCTGCCGGCCGAATCGGGCAATACAATTTGTCCTGCCGACCCGACATCAATATCCTGCAAGTTCAGATAGAGCTGATTATAGGGCGTGAACCAATCCGCCACCGCCAGGCCGTTGGTGGTCGAGAGCTTCAAAACGGTGTTGCCGAAATTATTGTTGGTCGCGTCCCAATTCCCGTTTCCCGACTCCAAATAAATGTAACCGGCCGGGTCGGCGGCCGGACCGCAGCCCGCCTCCCAAAAGCCGCCCTCCGAACCATTCGGTTGGGCGTTCCAGATGCCGGTCTGCTGCAGCGTGTAAGCATTGTAGGAAAAAACCCAGCCATGATATGGGGGGTAGTCGAAATGCCCCGTAAAGGGAATAATGACATTGCCGTTGAGCAACAGCAACGACGCGCGCTGGTGATGCTTCAGTTGAGTAAACGGCACGTTGCCGTGGCCGTCGTTGCCATCGCCTACGCCCGGCACACTGCCCTGGATCACCACCGGTCCGCCAAACTTCTCCGCGCCCGTCGCGACATCCAGCGCGTGTAACCGGTTAAAGAAGTTCGTCGTACCATTTGCTATCTCCTTGGTGATCGCCACCACATACAAGGTGCCGCTCACCGGGTCGATCACCGGCGTGCCAGTGATCCCAAGCTCCGGCCCGACAAACCCACCCGCGATGTCCGCCAGGTCCCCCGTCGCGCTGACGGTCGTAATCCCAGCCGCTGGATTGATGAAGCTGACGTGCCACAGTGGCACCGTGTTAACACCGCCGTTATTATCCGCATCGAACGCATAGACCGAATCGTGCTCAGTGGCGACATACACTACGTTGTGAACGCCGCTGCCGGGAATGGTCACGTTCGGCAAGACCAGCGGCTGGGTGATCGAATAACCGTCCAAGGACTGCGAGAACAGTTTGCCAAAAGTATTCGTATTAACGTTTGCCAGGGTCAGGCTCGTCTCATTCGTGTTCAAAGCCCCCCGGCTGGCGTCATTCCGGTACGTCAGGACTGACACCAGCGGCGGCGCCGGCGCGTTGGTCAGAGGTGTGATGAAACTGCCGGACGGGGTGGCCCAGGCAACTCCTGCCCCGTTAGCGGCTGCAGCGGTGAAGTACACGGTGCTGTTCGCCGTCAGGCCCGAAACGAGTTGCGCAAACCTCCCCACTTGCGTGCCGAGATTTATGCTGTTTGCCCACGCGCCTGCGTTGTTGCCTCCATCCGCAGGGCCATAATACAACGTGACCGTCGGCGCATCGCCTCCCGTCGAGAGCACCTGGCCCGAAAGCAGCCCCGAACTGGTCGTGATATTTGCCGCCGGCAGATTCGTCACAGTCGCCAAGGTCGCGTTGGCTGTGGTGAACGTTTGCGACGAGCTAGCCCACGCCGTTCCCGCAGAATTAATCGCCACTGCATTAAAATAGTAGGTCGTGTTGACGGCCAAACCGGAGATGGCCGTCGCAAAGTTCCCCGATTGTGCGCCGAGCCAAACTTTCTGCGCCCAGGCCGTGGGATTGCTGCCGCCGTCCGCCGGACCGTAGTAAATCAGCACCTCAGGCACATCGCCACCGGTTGCCAGCACATTGCCTTGAAGCGTCGCGGTTCTCGTGCCAACACCCGCCGCTGGCGAATTGGCAACCGTTGCCAACGAAAAGGGTCCGCCCGCCTGGTTCGCGGGGACACCGCTTAGGGCGTAAATCGCCGTCGCCCCTGCTCCGGCGGCCTGGCTGAAGGTCAGGCTACCCAAGGGTTTGTTGGCGGCGCCCAGCAACGCCACCAGGTCCAGCGTCGTTTGGAAAAAGCGCGGGTTGCTCGGCGCACCTTGTAACGAGCCGTTGCTTAAAGTGATCTCCTCGACTCCGCCCAATGCCGGCTCCACATTGGCAAACCAATCGTACGCATTATAGCTCGTCACCACGCTGGTCCCATCGGTGAAATTGAGCGTCACAGTGGGTGTGCCCCCGCCGCCGGCCGAGTTGGCAAGAATAGTAATGCTGTTGTAGAGCCCGGGCGAGACGAGCGTCAGATCCCCCCCGTTCGCTCCGGTGTCACTGCTCAGCACCAGCGCGTTATTCCCCGTGTAAGGCTGAAATTGGAAGGGCGTCCCGTCCACCGCGCTTTGGAACGCTCCGCTTTGCGGCAAACCGTCGGCCGTCCCGGTCAGCCCGTGCTGATAAAATGCCGTCCCCTGCCCCGGATTTAGTTCCGCGGCATAGAGAGTGTAAGGTGGGCCGGCCGCGGTGTTTTCCACGACCACATCCCGATTGAAGCCAGTCACTGCGATGGGATTGGCGCCCGAGGCCGGCAGGCCGCTCACGGCGTAAATCGCGGTGGACAACGCGAGGGCTTTGCCAAAGGTGATGCTCGCCAGAGGCTTGTTGGTCGTCCCAAGGGCCGCGGCCAAGTCAATCGAGGTTTGGTAAAACCGCGGGTTCTCCAGGCCGCTATCCTCGACCCCGGTGGTCACCAAAATGCGGCCCATCCCAAACCAGCAGACATTGGTACTGCCATTAAACCAGTCCGGGGCGTAATAATTCGTCGTAAACGTCGAGCCATCGGTAAAATTAAACGTCAATAGTCCGGTACCATTGGTGCCGTTGCCCGAGTGGGCGACGATGGCCACCTTCGCGTAGGTCTGAGGCGTCACCAAAGTGAGCGTGCCACTGGTCAAACCGGTATCGGGACTGAGCACCAGCGCGTTGCTCGCGGTGTAGGGCTGAAACTGAAATATCGTGTCGTCCCCGACCATGCTGACGAACATCCCCGACGGCGGCAGGCCCCAGGCGTGCGGAAACAGCCCGGTTTGGTAAAAGCCCTTGCCTTCACCCGCGTTCATCTCGCTGGCGTAATTCGTGTACGGCGGCCCGACCGCAGTTGCTTCGATCACCAAATCCCGGTTCCAACCCGTCACCGCGACGGGGGTCATATTGGTTTGGACCAGGGCGGCGGCGGCAATCTTGCAGCCAAAAAACAGAGCGAGCAGGAAGGAACCAGTCGTCAGGAGGGCGGCAGACAGTGCACGGCGCGACTGGCGCAACAACTTAATTCGGTGCATAGGCAATTCTTATCACCAAAATGTGCCGGTGGCCAGCAATTTTGTCTGCGGAGTTTCGAGATGATTCAGTAGCACAGAGAGAAAACGAACCCGAAATCTCTGCTCCCGCTTTGAGCCGGTTAAACCCCGTTATTCCACAAGGTGGTGCTGGAGCGCGTAACGCATCAGCTCCGAATTATTGCGCATGCCCATTTTCTCGAGGATGCGGGTGCGGTAGGTGCTGATCGTCTTTACGCTTAGCGAGAGTTCTTCGGCGATTTCGCTGACGGTTTTGCCCGAGGCGATCAGCCGCAGGACCTGGAATTCGCGGTCTGACAGCAGTTCCTGCGGCGGTTTGTGCGTATCAGCAGCGAGATAAGTGGCCAGTTTTTCGGCCAAGGATGTGCTCACGTAACGCCCCCCGGCCAGAACCTTCTGGATGGCGCCGACCAGTTCGTCGGCCGCGCTTTCCTTGGTCATATAGCCCGAGGCGCCGCGCTTAAGGACCCGCACGGCGAACTGACTCTCCGGGTGCATGCTCAGCACCAGCACCGGGAGCCGCGGTTTGGATTTTTTGATCTCCCGCAACACCTCCAACCCGCTGCGCCCGGGCATGGTAATGTCCAGGATCACCACGTCCCAGTTTTCTTTCCAGACCAGGTCCAGCGCCTCCTGGGCGTTGCGCGCCTCGCCAAAGGTGGCGCGCTTGAACTCGTCGGCGAGAATGGTTTTAACTCCGTGCCGCACCACGGTGTGGTCGTCCGCTAGCAATATCTTCATGATTCGATTGAGCCGGTGCGTGAGAAACCTGCCGCTGGATGGGAATGGATACCTTCACGCGCGTGCCGCTGTCGCGCGCCAGCCGCCCGATGCGAAAGATCCCGCCCAGCAACGCCGCTCGCTCCCGCATCCCCAGCAGGCCCATGGACCGCGGGTTGCTGATGTCGCCCCGTGTGATGCCCCGCCCGTTGTCTTTGATCTCCATGGTGATGCGGCCATCGGATTCCTTCAAATTGACCTCGACTTGAGTAGCCCCGGCGTGCCGGATGACATTGGTCATTGTTTCCTGGAAAATGCGAAATAAAGTGGTGCTAAGGTTCTGTTCCAGCAAGCGGTCGCCAAGGCCGGAGCGAACCTCGCATTTGATCCCGGTCCGATTCTGAAATTCATTCGCCTGCCATTCCAGCGTGGCGACCAACCCCAGATGATCCAGCACCGCGGGCCGCAATTCGCTCGAGATGCGGCGCACCGTCTGGATGGTCGAATCAATGTGGGACGACAGCTCGCGAATCTTCTCGACCAGGGGCTTGAGTTCGCGCGGCAACTTGCCCGCCAGCCAGGACAAATCCAGTTTGCAACTCGTCAGCGCCTGGCCTAATTCGTCGTGGACTTCGCGCGCAATCCGCGTGCGCTCCTCCTCGCGCACCCGCTGCAGGTAAACCGACAGGGCCCGGAGCTGCTCATGGGATTCGCGCAACTGCTCCTCCGCCCGCCGGTGTTGGGCGCGTTCCTCCGCTTCGCGCAAGGCGCGGTTGACCGCCGGCATCAACCGCGACAGCCGCGTCTTAAGGACGTAATCGGTCGCGCCGCTCTTCAGCGTTTCGATTGCGACTTCCTCGCCCATCGTGCCGGTAACAAAAATGAACGGCGTATCGGGACATTTTTCGCGCGCGATCTCCAGCGCATCGTGGCCGTTGAACCCGGGCAGCGAATAATCCGAAAGGATTAGCGACGGCACGCCCTCTTCGAGGGCTTGCTCGTAATCCTGGCGGCTCTCGACCCGTTCCATGGAAAAATGCAGCCCGCCCTTGCGGAGAGCGAATTTCGTCAACTCGGCGTCCGCCGCGTCATCCTCAACCATCAAGATTTGTATGTCCTTCTTCACAGCCGGATTTCATTGGCCAAACCTGGACACAGCCCACCGCCGGTCGGGATTCAACCCACCCTAATATGGCTGTACCTGCGACGCAGAGGCAAGTGGAAGGAAAGGATGAATGACGAATTAAAAAGCCCCGCACCGCGGGTACGGTGCCTTGGGCCTTCATACTTCATCCTTTATCCAACCGGATTCATCACCCGTCCGAGGAACAGCAGCGACCCGCTCCGATTATCACGAATTAAAAAAATGAAGGGGTGATCCGCCCGAAACACCACCGGCGGCGGTTGGCGCTGCACTGCCGTCATCCGCATAACCCCGACCGTCGCCGCGGCAGCCTCAGTGCCCTGCTCATTGACTTCCACCCAGGCTTTGTGGATCAGGTCCGAAACGTACAGGTCCCGCTGCCCGTCTATCCCTGAGAAATCTGCGCCCGGGTGAAACGCATCCGGCATCCCCATTGTCCCCAATTGCTGCGCCAGCTCGAAACTGGACTGCAACTTAAAGCGGGGCAGGAAGAGATCGACTTTGCGAATGGTAATTTGGTTCTCCCATTGGCGCAGGTTGGCGGCGGTAAGCGCTTGGCCCAGTTGTTCAATCCCCTCCACCTGCCGTGGCAGCAGCACCATCATCTCCAGCGCGTTTCCAGCATACGGAATTTCAACTCCCTGGAAGAGGTCCGTTTCCAGGTAGCGCAACTCGTCCTGATGGTGCATCAACAGCGCTTGCACGTCCCCGGCGTCGCTGGTGCGAAACGGCTGCATTGAGGTTGCATTCGTGTTAAAGGTGTTGGCCCAGGTGCCCTTGAAGTAAATCGCGTTGGCGAGGACCAATCGCGTCGAAGCGTCCGGTATTCCGGCAGGCAGAATATCCTGAATCCGACCCTGGGTTTTGTCTGCGACCCAGTGATTGATGTCGTGCCGAACGGCCTCCGCCTGTGTGCGAAAATCCGCCTGGTTCACCTGGGCGCCAAACTCCCGCTCCGCGATGCGCAAAAACGACGGCAGGAATGGATGCCCTTGTTGGGTCCAGAGCGCATTGGCGGCTCGGAGCTGAATGTTCGTTTGCTGCTCAGCCTGGTTGAGCTGGCGTTGCAAGGCGAACAGCTCCCGATGAAGTTGGTGTTGGTCCAGCGGAAAATGCAGCACGGTGGCCATTTGCGTTTCCGTTTGGCCGCGCGCGCCGGCATAAATCATCGCCAGGCATGTCGAGATGCTGTAGGGCGACAGAAACAGGTTTCCCGCCCCCGGCCGCAGTTGTTGATACAGCTCCAAGCCGAAGGCGGTGTTGGCTTGGGCGAGCGCGTTGGTGTGGACCGACTGCGCGGCGGCGGAGCTGGACAGCAGCAGCGCGGGAAGGAGCGGCGAAATCAGAAGCTGAACCCTTTTCATACGTGCCTGGCCCTTTCAGGTCCGCAATGCGGAACCAGAGGATACTTAACCGCGCCGACCCAGCCCCGCAAGCCCGAAGTCAACCAGCGGGCCGGGTCCCCCGTGAGGGCCTACTGCGCTACCCGATAAAAACGCGCAGGGTCGGTTGGACTGCTGTTCGTGTAAATGAACACGCCGCCGCTTTGCTGATTGGTGAGGAGCGGCACCCAGTCCACCAGGTTGCTGGAGGTTTGCACCACATAGCTCCGTCCATCCACACCCTGGAACTGAAACGTGAACTGCCCATTGGCAATGGGTCCGGTGGTTAGCACAATCGGCGCAGCGAATGGCGTTGCAGCGACCGCTGCCGAAACCGGGCTTTGCCCACTGAGGTTTGCGGCAGCAACGACATAATAATACGTCGTGCCGTTGAGCAACCCGGTATCGGTGAACGTAGTGCCGGTGCATGTGGCCACCACTGTATAAGGTCCTCCGGCGCTGGTCGCGCGCGCTACCTGGTAGGTCGCCGCGCCCGCGCTGGGGTTCCATGTCAATGATACCTGAGAATCGCCGGCGGTAGGGTTCAAGTTCGCTGGCGTTGCGGGGATGGAACCGCCCAGGATTTGGCAGGAGGACATGGCGTCATTCAGGCCGCTATAGGCCGTGAAGTTTGGCGTGTCATTGGTTAGTATCCAGGATTGGCCGGTGAATCCGTCATTTTGAAAGACCCTCGCGGTCCAACCGGCAGGAATGCGGCAGGAGGATGCTGAGTCATTAGGGCTTCCCGCTGCCTGTAATTGGGCCAGAGTGTAGTTGCCTGCCCCAAGCACGTGGCTGGCAGCCCCGCCATAATTGATATCAACAAAGAACACGACTCCATGCCCGGGCGTGACGGCAATCTCCGCCGAATTCGAGCTTTCATTGGTAAAATTCAGCGCGGAGACCACATAATAATAGGTGGTGCCGT
Source organism: Verrucomicrobiia bacterium (assembly GCA_035934555.1). Taxonomy (GTDB): domain Bacteria; phylum Verrucomicrobiota; class Verrucomicrobiia; order Limisphaerales; family UBA8199; genus DASYXT01. The sequence goes on from DASYXT010000135.1 coordinate 117,538, forward strand.
TGGTCAGGCCGGCATCTGAGTAGGCGCTGGTGAACGGGCTGCCGACCACCGTATAAGGGCCCCCGGTGGTGTTCGCTCGTTTTACATTGTAACTGGAGGCGCCTAAAACCGAACCCCAGGACAACTGCACCTGCCCGTCGCCGGGCACACCCGCCAGGCCGGTGGGAGTGGTTGGCGGGGCATCCCCGGCATGCATGGCGGTGTTGATCTCCGGCAGGCTCAGCGCCCGGTTATAAACCCGCACCTCATCCAAAACCCCGTTGAAGTAATCGCCCATCGCGGTGCTGCCGTTCTTGGTGCCAATCGTGAGCGGGTCGGTGGTGATGGTGATAGTGCCGCCGGCTGCCTGCGCTACTTCGATCTGCCCATTGGTATATATTGTCATAGTGGCGCCATTCCACGTTGCGGCCAGATAGATCCAAACATTCGTAGGCGGGAGCGGCGCCGTGACCGTGTTAACGCCATTAAGATGGAACTTCAGCACTCCATTCTCTGCAAGGAACCGGTACTGATTATCTGAATTGCCTTTCTGCAAAATTCGCCGGTTCCCCCCCCAATCGGCGGCGTTGACCCACGCCGCCAGCGTGATCGCGCTCGAGGGATTGAGGCTGCCCGCGTTAGCCACGGTGACGTATTGCTGGTTGGTGGCATCGAATGCCAATGCCGCCGAGCCAATCCGCCCCGGCAGAACCCATGTCGGCGCGTTCACCAGCGTCCCCGTGTTGTTGTTACCCGATGAATCTGCGGTCGAGGTGCCGACGCCCTCGTCAAAATGCCAGTCCGCTACCAGCCCGCCAAGCACGTCCGCCAGCGCTGAGGGCGTTGCGAAAACCTGCACCGAGTCGGGGCTTTCCCCTCCATCGCTCACCGCGGAGACCCTGTAGTAATATAAGGTTCCGGCCACAACATTCGTATCGTTGTAATCGGTGTTCGAGCGGACCGCGATGGTCGTGTAGGGGCCACCATTGATTGTGGAGCGCTTCACGTTGTAGCTCATGGCGCCCGGCGCGGCGCTCCAGAACAGGCTCACGCCCGGGTAACTGTCAGGCCCGGCAACCAGCCCCGTCGGCGCGGGCGGAGGACCGAACGGCGCAGCCGCCAGTTGCGCCGAGTAAGCGCTGGGCCCGCCGCTCCCTACTGCGCTCACCACGTAGTAATAGGTGATGCCGTTGGTCAAGCCGGTGTCGGTGTAATTGGTTCCGGTTACGGTGGCAACCGTGATGAAGTAAGCACCGCTGGTGTTCGAGCGCTTCAAGGTATAGCTGGTCGCACCGGGAACCGCATTCCAGCTCAGGCCGAGTTGCGTGTTGCCGATCACCGCGGTCAACCCGGTCGGCGCGGCGGGAGGCGCGTAAGTGAAGGTTTGCGGCGCCGACGCATTGCCGTTGGCGGTGACGACCAGCGAATAGGTGCCGGGCGGCAGGTTGGGCGGCAAACTGAATTGCGTGCTGACTGGTCGCGTGCCGGTCATCACGCTGGTGCTGCTCCAGGAATAAGTGCGCGCGTAATAGACCTGGCCCGTCACGCTATTGGTCATCCGAATAAGCGGATAGTTGCTGTCCATCTGCCAATCGTCCCCGTAAGCCGCGCCTGAGGAAATGCCGTTAAGCCCCGTGCCCAGCACGTGGTAGGAGCCGTCCGCGCTCTCGGTGATGCTCGTAATCGCGGGCTGGCCCGCGGGCAACGGCACGCCAGCCGGTGTATATATGTAAAGCTGGGTGCTGCCCTGGCCGGCGATGTAAAGCACGCCACCATCGGGCAACTGCAGCATGCTCGTGGCGAACGGGGCCGTATTCAATGTCGTGCCCGTCGGCGCGCTGACCTGCGTAAAAGCGTTCGCGGTATAATCGTATTCGTAGAAATACGTCGGACCGTTATAGCCGTTGGTCGGGCCCAGCGCGCAAAGAATTTTGCCGTTGTTCATCATCGCCGCCGGCGCATCCACCGCGCCCAACCCGGTGCCGCTGAAGACCATTTCCGGACCCGCCACCCAAGTGCCCGCGGCAGTCACCGTGCTGCCGGGAGTGTAAGTCGCCGTGTGTGTCGTGCCGCCGATGTAGAATGCGTTGCCGTTCGGCAACACGAAACCTGCCCCCATCTCCCCGCCATACCCGTAGAGCTCCACCGGGACATTCCCGTCGCTATACCACGCATTCAATGTCGGCGAGTAATGCTCCGACTGCACTCCAAACGCATCGACGGTCAGAACGCAATCGTTGGTAAGTTTCACCCAGCAAGCCTCGTTCTGATTGCGCGCCGACGGCCCCGCCGTAATGCTGTTCAGCGCGGGGTTGTAAATCCAGGTTCCATCGCCGGTCGTGCCCTGCAAGACGTTGCCGTTGGGCAAAATCTTGGACACGGCATCCGAATAGGCCGGGTCGCTTGCCGGCCGTGGAATCACGCTCCACGCGTTCAGCAGCGAGTTGTAAAGTTCAGCCTCATCTTTGCCGGTGCCGTATTCGCCCCCGGCCACATACAGATTGCCGCTGGTCAGCACGTCCGACGAATAAAACAGCCGGCTGTACTTCGTCGAGGCCAGCACCGTCCAGGTCCCATTGACGTAACTCCCCCGGCTGTCGGGCGTGAGCCGATACCAACCGCTGCCGCCGTCGCCGCACATCACCGTGCCATCACTCAGCAGGAGCGCATTGTTCAGGCCTGCCGGAGGCGGATGAACCAAGGCCGCCCAGGTGCCGGCGGCACGAACCGAGCCGGCCAACCCCAGCCAAAGCAACGGAATCAGCAGGGAAGCTGGAATTCGACACAACGAGTGCTTATGCAGAGGATTAGTCATAGGTTTTTGCGGCGAACTTTGCCGGGGTCCTTATCGCATGCCTGGGAATTTAATTCGCTCCACTCTAAAACAGGGGCTTCAGAATGCCAAATCAATTCGCAGGAACCTTCAAGAAATGGCACGTCAGGGACCGCTCTCCGGTCCCGGAGCGCGGGCTTTTAGACCGCAGCAACAATCGAACTGAAGGAGACCTGGATAATGTTGCAGCCCTTGGACGTTCGGGCAGTGCTGCGGACTAAAGTCCGCGCGCCATTAATCGCGCTCGATGTCGTCCGGCAATTCGTTCGTATCGTCTGGACGCCGGGGAAAATGCTGGGCCAGTAGCTCGCCCGCTTTGGTGATGGCGTGGAGCAAGCCTTCGGTAAAGTGAGAGTTCTTGAAATGGCCAGTCATCTCGTTGGCCAACGTCAGCCAGAAGGCGTCTCCGCAACGCTCATGCACCGCCTTATCGCCAATCACGGCGAATTTGTGCGTCCGCGGCGCGACGAAGATCAACACCGCGTTGCGGTCTCGTGTTTTATCCATTCCCATTTCCAGGAAATGCGCCTGCGCGACCGATACCGGCGCCTCGACGGGTTTACGGCTGATGAAGACGCGGATCTCGCCCGAGGTTTTCCGCTCGGCTTTGCGAATCGCCTCGACGAGTTCGTTATCCCTCAGTTTTTCAACAAAGTGGTGCGGTTTCATAATTACCAACTGCCCCCTGCCCCGCCGCCGCCGAAACTACCACCGCCCGCAGAGAAGCCACCGCCTCCCCCGCCTCCCCAGCCGCCACCTCCACCACCACCCCATCCGCCACTCCCTCCCCAGCCCCCGCCCCACCACCCGCCACTGCCGACGCCCCACCCGCCTCCGGAGGAATAGCCACGCCGGCCGGATAAGCCGCCGAACATCCCCAACAACAGCACCAAACCGCCAATCCCCAACACGAGGAAGACGAGAATGATCGCGATCGTGTTCTGGTGCTGCTGCTGCACGTCGTGAACCGTCCTGCCAGAGCCTTTGTACTCGCCTTTTGCCGCAGCCAGGATGGCGTGCACGCCGGCAGTCAGTCCGGCCGTATAATTGCCGGCCCGAAATTGTGGCGTGATTTCGTTGGCGATAATCTCGTGCGCCAACGCGTCGGGCAAGACGCCTTCCAGACCGTAGCCCACTTGCAAATAAATCTTGTGGTCCTGCACGAACACGAACAGCACCGCGCCATTGTCCTTCCCTTTCTGACCTGCTTTCCAGGCCTGCGCGATGCGTACGGTGTAATCCTCAATCGATGAATCCGATTGCATCTTCGGATAAACCACCACCAGGATCTGGCTGGAGGTCTGGCGCTCATAATCAGCGAGCTGCTGGTTGAGTTGCTCCGCCGTTTGAGACGGAACCACATTTGCGTAATCGTTGAAATAATGGTCTGGCCGCGGCGGAATCACCTCGGCCGCAAACATTCGCGGGCCGAAGAATACGCAGGCCAGGACGGGCAGCCAGACCAATGCCGCCCACAACCGCCTCATGGGCCATCGAATGTTCACGGCTTCTCCGGGGTCGGATTCGACTGAGGCTGGCCGAAATTAAATTGCACCTTCGGCGGTGTTTCGGCGCCAGGTGTTGCGCTGAAATAGGGCTTCGGCTGGAAGCCCATCATCGAAGCGTAGATTACCGCCGGAAAAGATTTAATCGCGGTGTTGTAGGCCTGCACGGCTTCATTGAACCGCCCGCGTTCGACCGCAATCCGGTTTTCCGTTCCTTCCAACTGCGCCTGTAAAGTCTGGAAATTCTCCGTCGCGCGCAACTGCGGGTAGCGCTCGGAAACGACCAGCAAACGCGACAGCGCCGATGTGAGTTGTCCCTGTGCGCGCTCAAACTCAGCCAATTGGTTGGGGTCTGTCGGTGCGGTATTGGGCGAGAGTTTGACCTGCCCCACCGACGCCCGCGCATCGGTCACTGCTGTCAGTGTGGATTTCTCAAAGTTTGCGGCGCCGGAAACCGTCGCGACCAGGTTGGGGATTAAGTCCGCGCGGCGCTGATACACATTCTGGACCTGGGCCCAGTGCTGGTCCACGCCTTGGGACAACCGGACGAGGCGATTGTAGCTGACGCCGGCGATCACGATGAAGAACAACGCGATTAAAATCAACCCGCCCAGAACTGCACAGCCGATGCCTAGTTTTTTCATAGGTGCCTTACGGTAGTCAATTTCACACTTGCTAAAAATTACCTTCTCTTAACCTGAAGGGAATTACAAGTCGGCGCCGCGTTTATAAGTCTCGGCCGGTCCTGAAGCGCGGGGGCAGCTCGGGCGGTATGACTCGATCCTACTGGGCACGAATGCGATAAAAGCGAATCGCGTTAGTGGCGTTCGCATCGGCGACCACGCCGGTGGACAAAGGATAGCCGTCATTGATTACGGACCCAATCGTTTCCCAGGCGATCGGTGGCGCCAGATTGGTCGTTTGATCGATATAATACCTGATCCCTCCCTGCATGGGAAACGTCAGGGTGAATGTGGTTCCGGTGAGGCTGTTTGCCGAGAGCACAGGCGGATCGGGCAGCGCCACGTGAACCAAAGCGTTGGTAGAAACACCGTTCGGATTATCTGCGTTATACGCCGTGAAGGTCACGTTGAAATCGCCGGCGTTGGTCCAGGTGTGATAAGCGACCCAGGCGTACGCGTTCGTAAGAACAGCTCCGTCTCCGAACGACCAGGCCAGGCGATCGGCATTGCCGGTGAAGCTGGAGTAGGCCACCGCCACCCCGTTCCGCAACACAGAGGGGTAACTCCAAACGCCACGGACGGTTACCGGTCCAAGCGCAAGCGGTCCGGTGAAATCTGCAGCATAATATTCAGCGCAACCGATGGACGGCGGATTCAGCCACGCTTCCCCGTCGAGGTCGGTTCCAGACAGATACGCGGGATTGCCTGCACCGCGGCAAGGCGAAGTTGCCGCAATATGAATGTTATCCGGGACTATTTGAGGCGAACGTGTCGTCATGTCCGAGGGGCTGGTCGTGGTCCAGCAAGACACGAAGTGCCCGAAGGAACCAAGGTCCCAATCGTTGTCTTGCCCCAAAAGACCGCCGAGATTTCCAAAAATAATCGAGTTCCACCCCCAAGAAGAATCCAGGCCGCCCCCACTGCCGGGCGAAGCGCTGTTAAGCGTGACAGTGCAGCTTACAAGGAAACTGCCATAAGCACCACCGCCACTAAAAGCGGTGTTTGAAAACAGCGCAGAGCTCCTCAAAAATGATTTGTAGGCGCCACCGCCAGTGTTCGCCGAATTGCCTGCAAGGACGCAGTACCATAGCTGACCCTGGTAAGCGCCGCCCCCGCCGCTCGTCGCAGTGTTGTTCGTGAGCACGCAATTCACGAGCGACTCATTCGTCGAACCGCACCACGCCCCACCCCCGCTCTGGAGAGTGAAATAATCCCCCGTATTACGAGTGGCGCCATCGCGCAGCGTGAACCCTCGTACTGTGGCGCCCTGCCCTAGCCAGGCACAACGAACAGCCAGTGGGCCAGTGCCGGTCGCCGGGTCGCGCGCACCGATGATGGTTGCTGAGCTTGGGCCGTTAATGCTGGAAACAAAGATACCGCCGTTGATCGCTACGCGGTTTGTCAGGTCGCCCGACATTACTCGGCCACCCGTCGAATACACGCCATTAGTCGCCAGAACAAACTCGCCCCAGCCAGCGGCATCCACCGCATCCTGCAGGTTAGTCGCCGCCGTTGACCAATCGGAATAGGGCGCAACCGGTGCGGCTCCATTCGGATCGGCACAATGCACCACCACCACGGCCAGGGAACTGGTGCAAGAACCGAACCCGTTGCTGGCGACCAACTGGTACGCGCCGTCGTCTGCCGGCGCAAACCCGTTCACGGTAATCGCCGCGGTATGGGTTCCGCCGTACTTCGAACTGTCATTCAAGGGCGAGCCGTTGAGCGTCCACGAAAGCGTTAGCGGCTGCTGGCCCACAGGCACGCCGGAAATCAATAATGCAGTCGGAAAACCCGTAAGTGAAAATTGCAGTGGCAGTGTACAACTGGGCACCGGCGAAAACTCGTCACAGCCGATCGACGGTGGCGAGGCCCACGGCTGACCGTCAATATCCGTTCCCTTGAGAACCGCGGCGGTGCCCGCGCCGATGCAGGGCGAGGTCGAGAGGAGGTGAATCCCATCGGGGGCAAGCTGTGGGTCCATCGAAATGTTGCCCGTCCCGGAGGCACTCGGCGCGGTGCAACACCAATTCAATATACCTGCGCTGTAGTTACTTGAAGAGGAGGCCGGACTTACGACATTTCCATAAATTATGCAGTTGGTGAGGCTCGACAAATAAGCACCGCCGCCGTATGCCTGTGGAGAATAAATCGGTAAAGCAGAATTGGCGACCACGGTGCAGTTGAATAAAGTTCCATACTCAACGCCGCCCCCGGAGGAGGCGATATTCCCAAGCAAGGCGCAGCCTCTCAGAATTCCGCCATTGGCGCCGCCTCCGGACATGGCAGAGTTGCCAATCAACGTGCAGTTCGTAAGGTTGCAATGATACGCCCCGCCCCCGAGGCCGGCGGTGTTGGCGCTTAGGTTGCAACTCGCCATCCCCGCTTGATACGCTCCACCGCCGTAGACGAGGGCTGCATTGCCCCGGATGAGGCAGTTGGCTGTCAGAGCGTTGCTCGAGCTCGCCCAAACCCCACCACCGCTTTCCGCGCCGAAAAGATCACCAGTATTGCGTGTCGCGCCCCCCTGGAGAGTGAATCCGCTGAGCACAGCATTGTTCGTGAGCCATGCGCAACGCACGGCCAACGGGCCGTTCGTGCTGGCGGGGTCCCACGCTCCTTGAATGAACGTGTAAGGCGACCCGTTCACGCTTTGAACCATCACACTCTTGTTCAGGGCTACACGGTTGGTTAGGTCTCCGGCCATTACCCTGCCGCCATTGGTATAAACCCCGTCACTCACCAGCACGAATTCGCCAGGTTGCGCCGCATCGATGGCATCCTGGATCGTCGCAGCAGCCGTGGACCAATCCAGATACGGGGCAATGGGGTTAGTCGCCCCTGCACTGACACAGTGGATGACGAGTTGAAGTGCGGCGCTCGCCGTGAGGCCATAAGTGTTCGTAAGGAATAGTTGGTAACTGCCCGCATCTAAAAGCGACAACCCGGTCGCGAACAGATTGGTGGCTTGTGTGCCGGACAAATGCGAATCGTCCACCAGCGGCAGGCCATCTTTATACCACGCACAGGCCAATGGGTCTTGGCCATAAACGGCGGATGCGACGACGAATCCAACCGGCGCAACCTTGAAAAGGACTTTTGGCTGTAAGGTCAGCAGCGGAGCCCCGTGAAATTCATCGCAGCCGATGGAAGGAGGCGCGTCCCAAGGCTGCCCATCGATATCCGTCCCGCCGCCAATACTAAGGCCCAGGCCCAAGCAAGGTGAGGCGCTGGACAAATGAATCCCATCGGCGAGCAGTTGCGGCGCGGAATTGGTATTGCCGCCACCAGCCGAAATTACGGACGAGCAGCAATGAGAAAGGACTCCACCGCTCCAATCGCGGGATTGGTTGTAGTACAGAATGCAGTTGGTGCTGCTGGCGTTGACGGGCCCGCCGCAGGTGTTGCTGACAACTGTGCAGTTCAGAAGAATCCCGCCATAGGTCGCGCCGGCAGAGGTAGTCCCGAAATTGCCTGAAATCGCGCAACTTCTGAACGTGCCGCCGTACGCTGCTCCACCAAAGACGGCAACGGCGTTGGTTTCCAAAATGCAATTTGAAACGACGGCATTTGATGAGTTACACCAAACACCTCCTCCGCTTTCATCAATACCAACGGTCCCGGTGGTTAAGGTTGCGCCGCCTGTTACTGTGAAGCCTTTCAATACCGCCCCATTCGTTAGCCAGGCGCCTCGCACGGCTAATGGCCCATTGGTACTAGCAGGGTCCCAGGCGCCTTGGATCGTGGTCACAAACGGGCCGTTAATGCTTTGCACCGTCAAAGATTTGTCCAACGCCACCCGGTTCGTTAGGTTTCCGTTGGTTGCTTTGCCGCCGCCAGCATAGACCCCGTTGGTGACCCAGATGTTGTCGCCGGCGGAAGCAGCATCAATCGCGTCCTGGATATTTGTCGCCGCGGTGTCCCAGGATGAGAACGGAGGCGTCGCGCTGCCGGTAGGGGCGACGTAAAAATCGGCAGCGAACGAAGCCGACGCGCAAGCCAAAATCAAGGTTAGGGTGATGGCACGAAGGTTGTTCATAGGTTCACTGTTGAAGTCGGCAACGATCGGTTTCCTCACCTCGGGTTCACGCTGAGATAGTATTGAAGCAACTACCGCGTTGGGTGTCAATAAGTTTTTACCCCTCGCGTGGAATGTTCCTCAGCCTTCGGACTTGCGCGCCGGCGCTGTTACTCGCAAAGCTGCGCGCAACAACTCCTTCTCCTCCGGCAACAGGGGAGCGCGGGCGCCGGCATCGAGGTAAGCTCCGGCTTTGCTGGTTTGGTTCCGGGCCGCCAACAGCACACCATAATAGAGCGAGACAGTGGGGTCAGCTAAAGCTCTCGTGCCGAGCTTTTCAAATACGGCCAAACCTTCCTGCGTACGATGCTGCATATGCAGGGAAAAGGCGTAAGTCGCCGCGATGATCGGGTCCGCCGGGCGCGCGGCGTAGTTCTCGCCCGCGACTTGATGAGCGCGCGGCAAATCAAGGTTTAACAACAATGACGTCGCCGCCCAATTGTTCCGCGCCACAAAATCATGAGCATTTCTATGTGCAACCGATGCCCATAGCTTCTGCAAACCGCGCGTATCGCCCGCGGAGTAATAGAGCTGGCCCAACGCCTGGGCCGCCCAGCGCTCGCGCGAAAATTGCCGCACGATCCGCCACAGCAAATCCTCCCGCAGGTCTGGATGCTGACGGCTGGTGGCGAAAGCCAATAGGGAGCTGAGTGGGCCCAAGCGCTCGCCCGCCTCGTGCAACGCCAGGCGCCATTGGCGTTCCGAGTCCGTATGATTGTTCTGCGCGCCGGCAGCTTCGGACAGCCAGGCCAGGCGCAAAAACTCCACCTCTTTCCAATTCCTGTTCTCCAAGAACTGCTCGAGGCCCTGCCAATCTCCGATGGAAACGAGCAAATCAGTGGTGGCCAACTGCACCGGCATTTGTTCACGCACGGCGGCCGGACATTGCCTCACCCAACGCAAGGCTTCGCGCGCAAGCTCATGCTGGCGCATCCAGGACGAGACGGCGTAAATCGCGCCGGCATTGGTCGCCGTCTCGCGCTGCACCGACGCGAGGCTAGTCTGAAACTCGGCTGCGCGTTCGGCCTGCAGAATACCCAGTTGTTGCAATTGATCTTCCAGCGGCGGGTGCGGCCGAGCCAGAAGCTGTCTGGAAAGACTATCCGCCACGCCGAGGTTGGAGTGATTTAGGCTATCGACGACTAAAGAACGCAACGCCAGAAGATTGGTGCGCGCCGCGAAGCGCTCCAGAGCCGCGCGACCTACCGCAGCGGTTGTGGCGTTTGTCGATAGCAGCCGCACCACTGCTAAATTTAACCAGTGCAACTCGTTAGTGGGCTCCAGCGAAGTAGCCGTCAGGAAATGCGACTCAGCATCTGCGATGAGGCCGGTCTTGAGGGCGAGTTCCGCCGACAGGACGTGAAACGGGATGGAGTTGCTGCACGTCGGCGCCAACTCGACCAGGATTTGCGCAGCCAATGGATAGGGGGCCGGCTGCACTGCCACCGCCGTCCTGGCCAGTGCCATTTTGTTCTCCGGCGTCGGAGCGAGTTCGACGATGCGGCGGCGCCAATCCAAAGCTTGTGGTGCACCAACTATCGAGGCCAGTTCCGCCATCAACCGGCAGGCTGGCAGGCTTCGCGGATCGAGGGCCAGTGCCTGGCGAACGCTCAAGCTGGCGGATGCCAAATCGCCACGCTCCAAGAACCTTACCGCTCGGCTCACGGCCCGCGCTTCCTTGTAACGCCGGTAGGCGGGCCGGCCCGCGGACCACAGGCCGACGAGAACCAGAACCGCCAAAGCGGCCAGTATAAGCTTTTTCAACGGAACCGAGGTGAACTAGCGGAGCGGCGGCCGCTGCCTATCCCGTTGCGGTCGCTTCGTCTTGTGAATTAACTACTGGTGAGCGTACTTTGAACAATAGCCGCCGAGGTTATGAGGCAGCTCCAGCCTTTTGCTGCTGGCTCAAGGACCTGCATACCTCGGCGGCTACGTGTATCGGCCGGCGGCCATCTAGAGCCGGGACTTACCTTGGGCCTTAATTCTGGCCCAGCGTGCTTTGGCTATGGCCGCGAGCCGCGCGCGGCCGGCCGCGCTCATGTGCCGTTTGCGGCGCGATGGCGTCGCACTGGCACCGCTTTGCGCGCGCAACGCGGCCCAACGCCGCTGCGCCCCCGCGCGGATATTGGCAAGCCCGGCCGCGCTGAGACGTCGCCGTGGTTTGCGGCCGGCCGGAGCGGCCGCCGGTGCTGACGCGGCCGCTCCGCCCAGCAAGGAAGTGAGTTCGTCTTGCAGCGACTGAATCCGTTCCTGGATGTCCGCCGCTCGCCTTAGTTGTTGTGGTGTGATGCTGGTAATACTATTCATAGGTCCCGACAATGTGAATGGCAGGAAATAAAAGTCAAGGGGGCAAAAACCGAAGTTATGCAACCTGTACGACCTACGACAGACATGCTCAGTATGGAAACCCATGATAGGTTCTATTAACATTCAAAATTCATTTGGGTATTGGACCGCAATCTTTGACTCCCCCCCGCTCCAGCATTAACCTCGTCGGATGCGAACCATCGCGATGGCTCTTATGGTATTTCTGGGCGGGTTTATTATTATGGTGCTGGAGATCATCGGCGCTCGATTTCTAGCGAAGGACTTTGGCAGCTCTTTTCATGTTTGGGTAAGCCAGATCGGTGTGGTGTTGATCGCGCTGATGCTGGGCTATTATCTCGGGGGCGCCTTAGCGGACCGTTGGCAACGGTTAGCGGTGCTGCTCTTATTGCTGGCGCCGGCCGCGCTGCTGCTCTGGCTGATACCTGACTGCGCCTCGCCACTCATTGAACGGATCATCGCGCGTCACCCAGTCAACGAACCTATCCCGCTCCTCTGGCAGAAGCTCGACCCCGTGCTGGGCAGCGCATTGGTTTTTCTGGTGCCTTGCCTGGCGCTTGCCGCGCTTCCGCCTTACATGATCCGGTTGGCTACGCAAAGCCTGTCAGAGGTAGGCCGGTCCAGCGGCGGCATTATCGCGGCCAGCACCCTCGGCAGCATCGCCGGCGTCTTCACCTCCGGCTTTGTGTTAATTGACCAGATGAAAATCTCCAGTATTTTTCGGTTGATGGGTGTTCTGACCCTTTTGCTGGGTTTGGCGTGCGCCGCGCTGGACCGTTTGCTGCTGAAGGTGCGTCCGCTACCCAAACTATGAAACTTCCGCTACGGACCCGCGCTTACTCATTCGCTTGGTTGGCTCTGGTATGCCTGGCGATTGCGGCCCGCGACTCGGCCAAGCTTAACGCGGCGCAACTCTTTGAGACCACCTCCCCGTACCACCATATCCGGGTGGTAGATGAAGCGGGGTTTCGCACCTTGTGCTTCGATGATGCCCTTGAGAGCCGGGTTTCTCTGCAAGATCCTTTGCAAGGGCACTTCGAATACACCGATTATTTTCAGATGCCGTGGCTTTGGAACACACAGATTGTCAATGTGCTGATGATCGGGCTCGGCGGCGGCACCACCCAACTCACTTTCGAACATTATTATCCCAAGACAAAAATCCAAACCGTCGAAATTGATCCGGCGGTTTTGCAGGTCGCCCGTGCCTACTTCGCCTTCAAAGAGTCTGACCGCCAGAAGGTCTGGATTGAGGATGGCCGTGTATTCCTACGCAGGAACCCGGCGCGGCATGACTTGATTATTCTCGACGCGTACGTCCAGGGCCGCTATGGCTCGTCGATTCCACAGCACCTGGCCACGCGCGAATTCTTTGAGCTGGTCCGGGACAGGTTGACTACGAACGGGGTGGTGGCTTACAACGTTATTGGCAACATGCAAGGCTGGCACGCCGATATTGTCGGCGCCATTTACCGAACCATGCGCACCGTGTTCCCCCAGGCCTATGCGTTCCCGGCACGCACGAGCCAAAATGTCGTATTGGTCGCCACGCGCGCCAGCGTGAAAGCAAACTTCACTGCCCTGAGCGAGCGAGCAGCCACCATGGTGCTGGACCAACAAATCACTTTCCCTGCCTTTCGCCAGCGGTTGCTATCCTTCCGTGCCACCCCGCCGGTCAATGCCACTACCTCGCCGGTGTTGACGGATGATTACGCGCCGGTCGAGGGCTTGGCTGCTGGGCCGTAAGGGAGGCGTAGAGCGTAGAGCGGGAAGCGGGAGAGCGTAGGATCGGGGAGCGACACTCGACGCTCCCCCACTCCACGCTTCACGACACTATTCCTGCGAAATCAAGCCGGATTGCAGGGCGAACCGGACCAGTCCAGGAATGTCGAAGATGTTGAGTCGCTCCATCAATTTCGCGCGGTGGTACTCGACGGTTTTTGGGCTGACCTTAAGGATCAGAGCAATGGCCTTGGTCGTTTGGCCTTCGGCAATGAGTTGGAGGATTTCGCGTTGGCGATCCGTCAACTTTTCCAAGGGGCTCTTCTGATGCGCCAGTTGGTGCAACGGCAATTTCTTAAGTAATCGGTTGCTAATGTCACGGCTCAGGTAGATTTCCCCGCCCAACACCTGTTGCATTGCTCCAGCCAACTCCGCGGTTGCGGCACGTTTGAGCAAATACCCGGCGGCGCCCGCCTTGAGCGCCTGCCAGAAATACTCCTCGCTGTGGTGCATCGAGAGAATGATGACCCGGGTCTGGGAAAACTCGCGCGTGATCCGTGCAGTTGCTTCCAGCCCATTGAGGCCGCGCATGGAAATGTCCATGAACACGAGCCGCGGTTGATGTGTTTTGATGAGTTCAAGAGCTTCCCGGCCATCGCTGGCCTCAGCCACAATCTGAACATCGGGCAGCTTCTCCAACTCGGCGCGAATGCCGGCGCGGACAATCGGGTGATCGTCGGCGAGCAGAATGGTAATTGGACTACTCATTGATAACAGACAATAACTGGCCATCGCGCCAGCGCAAAGGAAACCACGCATGCACCGACGTGCCCTGGCCCGCGCCGGATTTGATCTCCACTCCGCCGCCCGCCAGGACTGCGCGCTCCTGCATGCTGAGCAAACCCAGGCTGGCGCCGCGCACCGCCCGCAAGCGCTGCTCCTCGACATCAAACCCGCGCCCGTCATCGCGCACCATGAGGTGCAATTGGCCCTCGTTGCGCGTGAGCCGGACTGTGACCTTTGTGGCCGCGGCGTGCCGCACAATATTGGTCAGCGCCTCCTGCGCGACCCGAAAGCATTCCGTTTCAATGACCGGGTCCAGCCGCGCCTGCAGTGGCTCCGCTCGAAAGTCGGCGCACATGCCTTTCAACTCGGCCTGCCGGCGCGTGTAATCACGCAAGGTTGGTTCCAGCCCAAGATCGTCGAGCATCGATGGCCGCAGGTTCAGGCACAGATCGTGCACCTGTTCCAGAACGCGTTCTACAGCCCGGATGCTCTCCTGGAGCCGGCGTTGCACCGCGTCGCCGCCGTGCGTCCGCAACGCGGCCTGCAAATTCAACTCCGCGACCGTGAGACTCTGCCCGATCTCATCGTGCAACTCGCGCGCAATCAGCCGTCGCTCGGTTTCCTGCGCCTCCACCAGCCGTTGGGACAACACCTCGAGTCTATGGCTGGCTCGTTGCCGTTCGGCTTCGCGCTGCTCCAGCGTTTGCGCCATCTGATCGAACGAGCGCATCAACTGCCCAAGCTCATCGCGCGCCGGCGGCAGCCCCGTCCGGACCGTCAGGTCACCCGCAGCCAACCGTGCCGTCGAGGCTGCCAACACACGGACCGGCCGCAAGATCAGCAGTTTGCTGCCAGTGAACCCAAGCACCAGCACAAGGCTGGCCGCAATGCCCAGCAGGAGCAGGTTCCGTTGCAGCACCCGGTCGGCTTCGGCAAAAAGAATCTGGCGCGGTATGCCCAGCAAAGCAATAACGTCGCGGCCAACCAGCGGGCTGCGCATCGAATTGTAAGCATAAAAGTGCGGCACGCCTTTGGCTCCGGGCATTTCGACAACTCCCTCCGGCTCTCGCAGCAGCACCGGCAACAACCCGCGTTCCGGCAACCGCTGTCCAATCCAGCCCTCCGGCGCCGGCAACCTGGCAAAAATGGTTCCATGCCGGTCCAATTCAGTCCACGTTGCGCCAGGCAGCAATTGCCGTGGCAGTTCCGACCCGACCCGCTGGAACCAGTTAAGGTCAAGTTCCGCATACACCACCGCGATGAGTTCGCCGGAATAACCCAACACCGGGTAGCCAAAACTCAGCGTCGGCCGGTTGGTGGACACGGCCGGAAACGAGCCAATCGCAAAGGTGTGGGTCTGCAACACCCGCCGGAAGAACTCGCGCGCCGCCGGGTCCGGAGCCGGCCGGCCCGGAACAGCGCTGGCCAGCGGTGTCCCGTTGGTCTTCAGCACGCCCAGGTTGGCGTAGCGGGTGTAAACCCCGAGTAACTCCTCCAGCCATTTTTGGCAACTCCGTCCATTCAGCGCGCGCACCGAGGAGGATTCCGAAATCGCCAGCAGCAGTTGCCGGGTGCCGTCCACCAGCTCCTGGTCCTGGCGCTGCGCAGTTTCGACGAGCCGTTGAGAGCGCTGCCGCCACTCAGCCACCGCCCGCCGGCGGTCCTCGCCGGCGGTGTGCACCACCAGCAACACCAGCGGCGCGCAGGTCAGCATCACCAGCACCAGCAGCCGAAAACGCAAGCCAGAGCACACCTGGCTCAGCATCACGACAAGCTTTCTCACGGATGCATACTAGCACGGGCTGCGTCCGAAGCGAAAGCAACAATTCGGGTCAATCGGGCCAGTGCGGTCAGTACACCACCAATGACCGCACCGGGTATTGCTTCACCTTCTCACGTCCATGGAGGAAACTTAACTCAATGAGGAAGGAGATCTCGAGGATATGCGCCCCGAGCTTTTGGACCAGGCTCGCTGCGGCGGCCGCCGTGCCGCCCGTGGCGAGCAAATCGTCGATCAACAGCACCCGGCTGCCCGGCTTAAGCGCATCTACATGCACCGCTACCGTCGCACTCCCATATTCCAACGCGTAGTCCTGCTCGTGGATTTTATAGGGCAGTTTGCCTTTCTTGCGTACCGGGACAAAGCCCGCCCCGAGTTTGACGGCCGCCGCGGCGGCAAAAATAAACCCGCGCGCATCGATGCCGACCACCGCATCGACACTTCCGGGCGCGATGTCCTGGGTCATCAAGTCAATCGTGCCGGCGAACAACCGTGCGTCCGCCAGCACCGGGGTGATGTCTTTGAATTGGATGCCCGGCTTGGGAAAATCGGGGACGTTGCGGATCGCGCGTTCGATCTCGGCAACCGTGGGGGAGGGAGCAAGAGCCGCCATGAGGTCAGATCAATTCGGTTAAGTGCGGGTGGTTTCCATCTTTTCGATCATCTTGCGCAGCTTCTTCAAGGCGATGTTCTGAATCTGCCGCACCCGCTCGCGCGTCACGCCGAATTTCTGCCCGACTTCCTCCAGGGTTTTCTGCGGCCCGCCGTCGAGGCCAAACCGGGCGCGCAAAATCGTCGCCTCCCGCGGGTCCAGCGTTTTGACCATTTCCTGAAGCATGCGCGTGACGGTCTTTTCTTCCAATTGCTCGTAAGGCGTGTCGGCGCTTTCGTCTTGCACGACCTCGGCGAAGTTGTTGGAGTCCTCGTCGCCGATGGGCGCATCGAGCGACGCCGGCCGAATTGCCGCCATGCGCATCTGGGCAACTCGTGAAGCAGTGATGCCCAACTCTTCGCCCAATTCATCATCGGTAGGTTCCCGGCCCAACTCCTCTTGCAGGCGCATGGCTGTGCGTCGCATTTTGGAAATCTTGTCCACCAGGTGCACCGGTAAACGGATGGTCTTGGACTGGTTGGCCAGGGCGCGCTTGATCGATTGCTTGATCCACCAGGAACCGTAAGTCGAAAGCTTGCCGCCTTTGGCGGGATCGAACCTTTCCACCGCCTTCATCAGCCCAATGTTGCCTTCGCTGATCAGATCCAATAATGGGAGGCCGATGCCTTCGTAATCCCGGGCGATCTTCACCACCAACCGCAGGTTGGCTTTAATCATCTGCTCGCGCGCCTTCTTGTCCCCCTTCTTAATCCGGGCCGCCAGCTCGATTTCCTCTTGCGGCGTAAGCAGTTTAACCTGCCCGATTTCCCTCAAATACAGCTTGATGGCGGTGTCACCATCATAGGACCCACGCTCACGGGCGCGCGGTTCGACCGGCTCTTCCGGTTCGGCTGCGGCCACCACGGTCGCCTCCTCTGCGTCGTGACTCTTGAGCGATTCCTCTTCCTTGGCGAGGTCCTCCGGTTTGGGCTCTTCGTCCTCGGCGGAGATATCGTCAACCGGCACCGCTATGCGGGGCTTGGTCAGCACCGCGCCATCGGCCGGGCCGACAGGTTCGGACTTTCGCGTACCGCGTGGGGCCTCTTTGCGCCGGGCGGGTTTATGGCGTTTGTTCTGGGCGACCATAAATGAATTCAAAAACTAGCTGCTATGACGGCCTTGGCAACCATATTCACCACAGGACCGCTTTTTCTCTACCGCGCCTGGGCGTGGGAAAGGATATTTGCAGGTTAGATGGCCAGAGCGCCGCCACTTGTTCAATATTCTTTGTAAAAAACTTCACGCTCGCTGCACGGTCCCATGGGAGTAACAGAAACCCGCGCCCAGGTGAATGGGGCTTTCAGCCCAGAAGCCTGCGGGAAATGCTCCAAACCGGCTAAACCCCGAATAAACGGTCCCCCGCATCCCCTAAACCCGGCAGGATGTAGCCCTTCTCGTTGAGCCGGCGGTCCACCGCGGCGGTGAAAATCGGCAGCTCCGGATAATAACGGCGCAGATGGCGAATCCCTTCGGGCGCGGCGACCAGGTTCACTAACCGCACCCGTCGCACGTCCAGTTCGGCCAGCAAATCCATTGCCGCTTTGGCGCTCCCACCTGTCGCGAGCATCGGGTCAATCAGAATCACCTCGAACCGGCTCAAGTCCGGCGGCAAGCTCTTGTGATAAAAAGTCGCTTGGAGAGTCGTCTCTTGCCGTTTGAGCCCGATAAAGCCGACCCGGGCATACGGGATCAACTGCAGAATGGAATCCAGCATCCCGAGTCCGGCGCGCAACACCGGCACCAGCACCACTTCGCGTTGCAACTCGAGCCCGCGCGCCGGCGCCAGCGGCGTCCGGACCGCTATCCGCCGCACCCTGAACGACCGCGTCGCCTCGTAGAGCATCAACGCGGCGACCTCGCTCAATACCCGCCGGAACTCCTGCGGCCCAGTCCGCGCGTCGCGCAGCCGGGTCAGGTTATGCTGCACCAGCGGGTGCGTGATAACCGTGACGCCCTTCACTGTTAATGAAGATAAGTTGGCGAAAGAAAATACAGCCGCCCTGCCTGCAAGCGCGGCAGCCCCATACCCAAGTCCACCGTGATGGGTTTGGCGTCGCTCTTGCCGAACAGCCGCAACAGGTCCGTCAGGTCGTGATGTTCCTCGTATTCCACCAGGTTCGCATCCGGGATGTCGGCAATACTCTTGGCCCGAGAGACAGCTTCCTTGAAATAACCCAGTTCATCCACAAAACCCAACTTATAGGCGTCAGTTCCGGAAAGCACCCGTCCGTCGGCATAATCGACCCACCCCGGAGCCAGCGCTCGGCCCTCATTCTTATTGAGCCGGTGGGCCGCCGCGCGCCCTTCCTGCACCACCGCCTTGAATCGGCTGAAGGTCTGATCGATCAATTCTTGCACCATTTGTTTTTCCTCCGGCGTGATCGAATCCGGCTCGCGCGAACCGCTCAGCATGTCCTTGAACTTGCCGCTCTTGAAGGTCTCCGGCGCTAATCCGAGTTTATCCATCAACCCGCGGTAATTCCACGAACTAAGAATGACCCCGATGCTCCCGGTGATCGTCAAATCGTTGGCCACAATCCAACGGCACGGAGCCGATACGTAATATCCCCCCGAAGCCGCCAGGCTGCCCATCGAGGCCACAATTGGTTTGTGCTTTTGAAAAGCCACCAGCGCGTGGTGAATCTCGTCCGCGGCCATGACCTCGCCCCCGGGCGAATCCACCCTGAGGATCACAGCCTTCACCTTGTCATCCTCCTGAGCGCGGCGCAATTCGGCACGGATCGTCTCCACCATCCCATTGCCGCTTTGGTCCAGGCCGCCACTACTGATGATACCATTGACTTCGATCACGGCAATTTTGTTCGCCGAACCGTTATCCTCCAATTGCACCTCATCCAGCCGCGGACCGGCCGTCCGTGCGTAGGAGCCGTGTCCCAGCATGACGCTGCCTGCTACGGCGGCGACAATGAACGCGCCGCAAACGGCCAGCAGCACCAACAGCACAATCGCCAGCACCATCCACCCACGCCCGCCGCCCGAGGGTCGCTGAGCCGATGGCATCGCAATTACGGGAGGCGGAGGAGGCGGCAACGTTGGAGGCGTGCCGGAAGGAGGTTGCGCGTTTTGGTCCATAGATTGGCGAAAGTAACCCAAGGTCGAAATGCCAGCAAGGGCGATCCGGGTGTGTAAGTGGGTGTCCGTGGGTGTCGTGGGGGTGTAGGGCAAATTCATGAACCTGGTCACATCGGGGCGGGACGGCCTCGTCCCGCGATCCCTTGTTAATTCCCCAGGCTCAAGAGGACAAGGGCCGTCCCCGCCCCCTTTCATGAATTGGCGCCCCCACCCCAGGAAACGGCCCACCTTGTGGAGCGCCTCGACCACATCGAACGGGAGGTCAGCAGAATGAAGGTCCCGGCTTTCTTTGCCGATCAGTTCTACACGCTACCTGGTTCGATTAGTTTCGTGCGCCAACGCATCCGCGATGGCGCTGCTGCAAAAACCCACTAGCTCCGCGGCCTTGCGCTTTGCGAGCCGAAAACCGGAGGTTGAAATTAAAAAAACCGCCTCGGTCTGAGGGCCGAGGCGGGGAACCAGCAACCACCACTTAGAACTCGGGGTTCGGCTTGCAAATCTTGCAACGAATCGATCCAAAACTGAGCGACCGGTCCATGCCGCAAAACCTGGCCAGACCCGAGCCCGTCAATGCCAGACGTTCGAGCCAAACAAAATGTTTCAGTTCACCGCATTATTTTTGAAAACCGGCTCAATCCCCTGCCAAAATCATCAAAGGTGAACCTGCTCCTCAGCCGCTTGTGGTCTTCTGTTCAGCCCCACCGACCGCTTGCAAAAACCAGTTTCCAACTTCCCTCAGTCGGCTATGCTTCCCCTTATGGATTTATTGCCTTTTGGGAGTTTGCCGCCGCATCGTCCCCGGCGGTTTATGCCCGCGGAAGCCGACCTCGGCGATTGGGCGCAAATCGAACCGCTTTTTGAGGCCTTGGAGCAACGGGCGCCTCGAGCCAAGGATGTCCCTCTACTTGAGAGTTGGCTTGTGGACTGGGGCGAACTGAATGCCGCCCTGGACGAGGAAGGCTCCAGGCGCTACATCGCCATGACCTGCCACACCGAGAGCGCCGAGGCTGAACAGGCCTACCTGCAATTCGTGGAGCAAATCGAACCTCGCGTCAAACCGCGCCAATTCAAGCTCGCTCAACTCTACGTTGCCCATCCCCTCCGCTCCAAGTTGCCCGCCGACCGCTACGGCGTTCTGGATCGGGATACCAAAGTGCAGGTCGAGTTGTTCCGGCCCGAGAATGTCCCGCTCGAAACCGACGAAGCCAAGCAAAGCCAGCAATATCAGAAGTTGAGCGGCTCGCTGACCGTTCAGTTCCAGGGCAAGGAGCAAACCCTTGTCCAAATGGGTCGTTACCTCGAAGAGATTGATCGGAACCTGCGGCAGCAGGCCTGGGAACTCGTCGCCAATCGCCGCTTGCAGGAAGCCGACAAATTCGAAGCCATTTTTGACCGTCTGGTCGCCTTGCGCCAGCAAATCGCTGCCAATGCCGGTTTCAACAATTACCGCGATTACGCCTTCCGCAGGCTCGGCCGCTTCGACTACACGCCTGCGGATTGTGAGCGGTTCCATGAAGCGGTCGAAACCGAGTTGATGCCCGTCGTCCGGCGGTTGCAGGCGCAACGTCGGGATTCGCTTGGGTTTGATACGCTGCGGCCATGGGACCTGGAAACCGACCCGCTGAGCCGTCCACCGCTCAAGCCGTTCGAGCAGGTGGACAAAATGGTTCACGGCACCGAGCGCATCTTCGAGCGATTGGACTCCGAGTTGGCCGGCGGGTTCCGCCGCATGGAGAACCTGCGTCTGCTCGATCTGGCCAATCGCAAGGGCAAGGCGCCGGGCGGTTATCAATCCACCCTGGCTGAGGCGCGCCTGCCGTTCATCTTCATGAACGCCGTGGGAATTCAACGCGACGTTGAAACCATTTTGCACGAGGCCGGGCATGCGTTTCATGCGCTAGCTACGCGCGAGGAAGACCTCTATCCCTACCGCAGCGCTCCGATTGAATTCTGCGAAGTGGCCTCCATGAGTATGGAACTGTTGGGCAATCAGTTCCTTGAAGAATTTTATGCGACCCCGGAGGCGAATCGCGCCCGCCGCACTCATCTCGAACGGGTGGTGGGCATCTTCCCCTGGATCGCCACCGTCGATGCTTTCCAACACTGGGTCTATACGCATCCGGGGCATTCGCGGCAGGAACGCAGCCGCGCCTGGCTGGCGCTCATGGAACGCTTCGGCGGGCAGGTCGATTGGACCGGCTACGAAGCGGCCCGCGCCAATCTTTGGCACCGCCAGTTGCACATCTTCATCCACGCGTTTTACTACATCGAATACGGCATCGCACAGCTCGGCGCGTTGCAAGTCTGGGCCAACTCGAAACAGGACCAGGGGCGCGCGCTGCGCCAATACAAACAGGCGCTGGCCTTAGGCGGGTCGCGACCGCTGCCGGAATTATTCCGGGCTGCAGGGTGCCGGTTTGATTTCAGCCGCCAAACCATTGGCCCGCTGGTTGAGTTGGTAACAAGTGAGTTAGACAGAATGCCGGCTGGCCGTGAACAGCCGCCAGCGGAGCGCGGACTTTAGTTCGCAGCAATAATCGAACTGAAGATAGGCAGAATGATCCCCAGCGCGCTTGAGCGCTCGGGCGGTGCTGCGGACAAAAATCCCGCGCTCCCCGCCGCTATACCTCTATGCCGTACGCCTTGATCTTATTGTAGAGCGTCTGCCGGCCGATGCCCAACCGCTTGGCGGTCTCGAGCTTGTTCCCGCCGGTTTCTTTGAGCATCTGCACGATCGCATTGCGCTCGACCCCTTCCAACAGCGTGAAATTGGTATCTGGCGAGTCCTCGGCGCTCAGGCGGGCCTTCGTAACCGACAGATCCGTGGCGTCCACCTCGTCCCCTTCGGAGAGCAGAACGGCGCGTTGCACCTCATTCTGCAACTGGCGCACATTGCCGGGCCAGTCAAAGGCCGTCAACCGCTCCACCGCACTCGGCGTGAACCCTTTAATGCCCCGGTTGGCTTGAGCGGAAAATCTTTTCAAAAACGCGTTCGCCAGCGGCATCACGTCTTCCCGGCGTTCCCGCAGCGGGGGCAGATATACCGAGATCGCGCTAATCCGGTAAAAAAGGTCCTCGCGGAGTTTCCCGCTTTTGATGGCGTCTTCCGGCTTGCGGTTGGTCGCCGCCACGATTCGGCAATTGGTCTTATAGGAGGTTTTGCCTCCCACCGGACGGACTTCCTGGTCTTGCAGCACGCGCAACAGTTTGCTCTGCGTATCAATCGGCATTTCGGAAATCTCATCCAGGAACAGCGTGCCGCCTTCAGCCAGGCGGAAATATCCTTCGCGATCACTGTAAGCGCCGGTGAACGCCCCTTTGACCGAACCGAACAACTCGCTTTCGATCAGCTCGCGCGGCAGCGCCGCGCAGTTGATTTTGATAATCCGGCCTTTGCTGCGCGGGCTGAAAGCGTGCACCAGGTCCGCGATGACCTCCTTGCCCGTGCCACTTTCGCCGGTGATCAGAATCGTCACGTCACTGGGCGCAATCCGTTCAACGGTGCGCACGACATCGCGCATCGCGCCGCTCTGAAACACCGGCGAGGAATTGCCGCTGATGGTTTCCAGCGCCCGGCGCAGCGTGCTGGCTTCCTCGTTCTGCCGTTTGTGCTCGATAGCGTTGGTCACATCCGCCAGCAGCTTCTCGGCGTCAAAGTACGCGCCTTTGCGCAGAAAATTAAACGCGCCTTGTTTGGTCGCTTCGACCGCCCACGATAACGCCTGCCGATCATCCGGCGCTCCCGTCAGAATGATAACCTGGGTTTCCGGTGCGCGCTTTTTCAGACTCGGCAGCAACTCCAGGCCGTTCGCGTCGGGCAATTTAACATCCAGCAAGACAATATCGAACGATTCGCGCGCCACCACCTTCTGCAACTCGGCGCCGCTGTCCGCCTCGACAATCTGGTAGTCCTGCTCCAGCGCGAGCTTGAGCATCTCGCGAAAGTCTTTATCGTCATCTACGATTAGAATTTTGCCCTTCATAATTTATTTCCGCAGTGCCGAGCACAGGCCCGGGTAAATGCCGCAAACAACGCCTGGTGCGCCGGGTAACGGTCCGCGAGACGTTCGGGATGGTACTGCACACTGGCCAGCCACGGCAGCCAACCAGAACTCTTCAGTTCCAGGCCCTCAACAATTCCATCATCGCTCACGGCGCTGACGCACAACGGCGGCGCTACCCGCCCGACGGCCTGGTGATGCGTGCTGTTCACACCCAGACTCTGACCGCCGGTGATAATGGCCAGCAAGCTCCCGACTGTCAACCGAACTTCATGCACCACCTCGCTGCGCCGATCCGACCGCCTATGGTCCAGCGCCCCGGGCTTTTGTCGCGGGATATCGGCCATCAGCGTCCCTCCCAGCGCGACGTTGAGTATTTGGTGGCCGCGGCATATTGCCAGCAACGGTTTGCGTTGCCGAAACACCTCCGCAATCAGCAGCAACTCGCGCAAATCTCGCGCGCCCCCGTCGGGCGTCACCCCCACTGTTTTGCGCACACTTCGCGGCAACCGGGCCCCATACAACCGCGGCTCGACATCATCCCCGCCGGTTAACATCACTCCCTGGCAGCTCCGCACAGCCTCGGCGATCAACTCAGCCGAGGTGGTCGCCGGCAGCGCCAGCGGCAACCCGCCGGCCGCCATCAACGACTCCTGATACCGATTCGAGAGATTAATCGAAAAATCGTTATGTTCTCGGCCCTTCGGCTGAACATCGGGCGAAACCAGAATAAGCGGCGGCCGGCTCATCGCGCCCGGGAAGGTAGGAAAGCCTCAACAAGATGCCAGCAAAAAGCGGCCAAACAGAACGGTGCCATATGGCCGCGCCGTCCCAAACCCTATGGCGACCGTACCCGGTAAAACCGCAGCGTGCCGCTCTTCGCGTTTGGATCGTTGAACTGAAAGTGCCCGGAGCCGGGCGGGATTTCCAGCGCCGGGCCCAGCTCCGACCAGGTATTGACTGGCAGGACGATGTTCGTGCTGGCCAGGATCGTGAAGCTCCCACCAGGCAAGTTAGTGAAGGTAAAGCCAAACGAACCATTCCCCAACAGGCTTGCACCCATCAGTAACGCCGGGCTGCTTGCGAACTGTAATTCCACCGCGCCGATATCCACGTGCCCACCCGACCGCCGCGAGAACCCGCGTTGGTCAGTCGTCAGGCCGGCCGCGGCGGCAATCGCATCGCTGCCTGCGTCCACCGCTGGCGAACCCGGCCCGGGCGGCAGCGTCTCCGTCGGTCCGCCGTACTCGCCCAGCGACGCCACAGCCGGATTGTTAATCCCGACCCTGTTGCCGTTCACTCCGTTCACCAGCCCGCCGCCCGCGCCCACGAGATTATACGCGCTGCCGGGGTCAACCGTGCCGGTAATGTCACCCGGCGCGCCTCCGGAACTGTTCCCCGATACGATGCTGTTATAGAGCCCCACCACCGTCCCGCCGCCGCCCGGCTGCAGGTAAATCGCTCCCGGCTGGCCCGCTCCCGTCACGGTATTATTCACCACGGTGCAGTTGGTCAGGAACGCCGCCGCAGTCAGTCCGACAGCGGATTGCACCGTTAGAGCGGAAGCCGTACCGCCGCCGGCGGTATTGCCGCTGATGGTTGAATTGACCGCTGCCAACGCAGTGTAGGAGTTTGCGGCGTTGATCCGCATCGCGTCTCCTCCGGCTCCGCTATTGCCACTTATGGTCGAGTTCAACAACGTGCACGGCTGGTCCTGGACATAAATGCCCGAGCAATTGTCGCAACTGTTGCCGGATACCGTCGTCTGGTTCAGCGTTAGCGAACCAAACGCTGCCGCCAGCCCGCCCGCGGTGCCGCCGCATTGGTTGCCCACCAACTGGCAGCCGTTCATCGTCAGGTTGCCGAACGAGACCATTCCCCCACCGAAACCCGACGCGGAGTAGCCGTTGGCGATCTTTAGAGAGGTGAGAACGACATTCGCGCCGCTTCCCACCGTCAGCACCTGGGAGTTATGGTTGCCACTAATCTCAACTCGGTTCGATAGCGTCGAGGCGTCAATGGTGACGTCTTGATTCAACACCACCGGGCCGCTCGTCAGCAGGATGCTCTGGCCGGCCAGGCTCGGCGCGAAAACAATCGTCGAGCTATTCGTGCCGTAGCTGACCGCATAACGCAACGAACCATAACCCGCGTCAGCTAACGTGAATACATAAGGAACAACACCGGCCTCAACCGCGCCGATATCGACGGAATCGCCCGCCACGCGGGGAAAGCCTGGCCCGCGTTGATCGTACGGCAGGCCGGCCGCCAGGCTCGTCACACCCGCATCAATCGCCGGCGAGCCGATTTGCGGCAGCAACGTCAGCGTTGGGCCGCCGTTGTCAGCCAACGGCCCCAGCATGGGATCGGTCGCGACCAGCGAACCGGCACCGATCAACGTTCCCGCATTCCCCAGGTTCTCAACGATATTCGAACCGCCAGCCGAAACCGTGCTGCCGCTCCAGTTGTAAATGTCCTGGCCAGCGTTGCCGGCAACGATGCTGTTCGTCAGGTTCACCTGGCTCAAATAGTTGTCGATGCCGGCGCCGGCGCCGCTGGCGCTGTTGCCGGCAAACGTGCATTGCAACAGCGAGAGCGTCGCGCTGTACGGATTATCAATCGCCCCGCCATTGCCCGAAAATGCGGTATTGCCGTAAAACGTCGAGTTCAGCAGCAGGCACGCGCCGCGGTTATCGATCGCGCCGGCGAACCCGGCGGAATTGCTCACTACAGCGCAGCCCGACAAAAACAACGCTCCGTCATTTTCGATCGCGCCACCCGCGACACTGCTGTCACCCCCGTTTCCGGCCAGTGTGCAGTTGCTTAGGGTGAGCGTCCCGGAGTTGGCGATCGCCCCGCCCCAGTTGGCGTTCGTCGTAAAACCGTTGGTCAAGACAAGCCCGGCCAACGTCGCGTTGACGCCGCCGGGGATGCTGAAGATGCGTGAAGCGTGATTCCCATTAATCCGCGCCGCATTGGCCAGCGCCGAACCGTCCAGGGTCAGGCTCACATTCAGAGCAATCTCACCGCTGGTAATCGTGATGGTCTGGCCCGACAGCAGCGGGTCGAACGTGATCACCGACCCGGGCGCAGCCGACGCGACCGCCTGGCGCAGCGAACCGGGGCCGCTGTCATTCATCGTGTAAACCATGGTTGCCGAAGCATCTGAAGCATTGCCGTTGGCGACCACCTGGACCAAATTCGCCGGCGAAGCCCCGGGTGGAATCGCGCAATCGGTGCTCACCACCGCGTTGCCGGTCATCACGCTGGTCCGGCTCCAGTTGTAGGTCCGACCATAACGCACATTGCCGTAGATATCGATGAAGCGTACCAGGGGAAAATTGCTGTCCATCTGCTCGTCATCCCCGTACGCGGCCCCTTCGCACAAGCCGTTGAACAGCGTGCCGGCCAGGTGCAGCGAGCCATCCCGGTTGGTCGTTATGGCGCTGATGACCGGTTTGCCGGCCGCCAGCGCGGCGCCGTCGGGCTGATAGACATAAAAATCCGTCTGGCGGTGCCCGAAAAGAATCGTGCCGTCGGGCAGCTCGCACATGAGCGCCGCAAACGCCACGTCCGCCAGCGTACTGCCCCCGCC
This sequence comes from Verrucomicrobiia bacterium, assembly GCA_035934555.1. Classification (GTDB taxonomy): domain Bacteria; phylum Verrucomicrobiota; class Verrucomicrobiia; order Limisphaerales; family UBA8199; genus DASYXT01. The sequence goes on from DASYXT010000135.1 coordinate 144,570, forward strand.
GGGCGCAGTCACCTGGGTGAAACTATTGGCCACATAGTCGTACTCGTAGAAACTGATTGGGGAGTTATAGATGTGATTGGTCGCGTAGGGCGCCTGGCACACCGCGCAAAGTATCTTCCCGTTGACCAGCATCGCCGCTGGAGCATCCGGCATTCCCTGGCTGTTCGGAAAATCCGGGCCCGCCGCCCAACTCCCCGGACTTGTGCCGCCCGACGGCGTGTAAATGGCCGTGTGCCCGGTCCCGCCGAAAAAGATCGCCTTGCCGTTGGGCAGGAGCAAGCCCGGTCCTTCCTCGATTCCGTAAGAATCATATAGAGCGACTGGCACATTGGCATCGCTCACCCACGTATTGGACGCGGGGATGTACCGCTCCGCGGTGGTTGTCGCCCCATCAACCGTTAGAATGCTGTCGTCGGGCAATTTGACCCAGGAGGCCTCCGCCTGGTCAGGGTAAGCGCGGCGCACGGTTTGCGGGCCTGCTGCCCACGTGTCTGACACCGGATTAAACAGCATCGTCGCGCCAAACGCATTGCCCGCGACCGGCGCGACCAGCACTTGCCCATTGGCTGCGATTTTCGCGATCGCATCGGAAAACCCCTGGTTCTCGCCCACTTCCGGCGAACCCAGCGTGGGATTGAGCAGACTCGTGGGCACCGCAACCACCGTCCAGGTGTTTGCCACCGGATCATAAACCTCCGCCGTCGCTTTGCCGGTCCCGTACTCGCCCCCCGCCACCAGGACCCGCCCGTCCTGCAGTACCACGGAAGCGAAATCCAGCCGCGTATAGTGCATCGTCGCCATGTTGGTCCAGGTACCGTTCACATAGCTGCCGTGGAGGTCCGGCACCAACCGATACCACCCCTGCCCATAACCATACGGGTTGGCTTCCGCCATTATCGTCCCGTCCGACAGCGGCAGAAAATGGCCTGCCGGACCCGGCGCCGCATGCGCCAGCGGCACCCAAGTCCCCGCGGCACCGCAGGAACACGTGACCGCCAACCACCCAATCAAACCGAATAAGCGGGAGTAGTTCATAAACTGGGATTAACGCACCCTGGACGACCAGAGGATGAAAGCGGCGATGGCGCCGGCCAGGACCAGGCCGCCGGTAATCGTAAGCACCAGGCGCTCTAATTTGAGCCGCCGCTCCCAACGCGTACAATCGGGGAACAGCTTTTTGCTCAGATCAAAGGGCATGGGAGGCTTTTAAGGAGCTGGGCCTAAAGAAGCAAGAAAAATGCTTTGAACAAATTACGCTACTGCTGCGTCTAATTTGCACCCCCAGCGTCGGCAACTCGATGCTGCCTCCAACCCCCATGGGCCAGCCGGGGATATGGGGCTGGCCTCTCGAAAATCTCGCTGGCCCCCGTCGCTTATCAATCACTCCTCGCAACGGCGCATCACCACGCCACCATTCCCTTTTCGCTTTTAGGCCACCGGCGCGTCAGGAAACCTTTCGCGGATGGTCTGCTTCACACGCGTCTCCTCCTCCGGCCGGAAGCGGCGGCGATTAATGCTGCGGTGCAATGCATCCAGCAGCTTGAGCCAGTCTTCCAGCGGTGGGTCGGAAATGCGCTGCCAACGATCGTAACGCTTCTCGCGTGCGAAGAAAATCCAATCGCGCCCAACGTGCTGCGCATACACTTGCAGCTTCACGCCCTCGTCGGTGACACGTTTCCAACTAATCTCGGCTTTCGGCATAGTCGGGCAAGCTCAGGGCAAATCAACGCTGGCCACCGCCATCGCCGCGATTCCCTCTTCCCGGCCCAGGAATCCCAGGTGCTCGTTGGTGGTCGCTTTGACGCCCACGCAGCGAACCGGGATTTCCAGCGCCGCCGCAATATGCGCTTTCATCGCCGCCGCGTGCGGGATGATCTTCGGCGCCTGGGCAATCACCGTCGCATCCACGTTGATTAACTTGCCCTGGCGCGCGCTGACCAATTGGCTCGCCTCGCGCAAAAAAATCCGGCTGGGCACTCCGCGCCAACGCGGGTCGGTGTTGGGAAAGAAATGGCCGATATCGCTCTCGCCCAGCGCGCCAAGAATCGCGTCACAAATCGCGTGCATCAGCACATCGGCGTCCGAATGGCCTTCAAGCCCCTTGGAATGCGCCAACTCGACGCCGCCCAGGATAAGCTTGCGCCCCGGCACCAACGCGTGAACGTCATAGCCAATCCCCACATGAACCATGCGCTAACTATAAGATCGTGAGCCGCAACGACAAGCACTTTTCCCCCCAACTGCTTCGAACGTGTTATTAGTCACGATTTCTGCGCTTGACCCTTGTGCCAACGAGAGTTATACAGATCGGTGACCGGATGTAACCCTAACGCCATTACAATATGACTCTGACAAAGCGTGACCTGGTGATTCGCATCAGCGAGGAAACGAACCTGATCCAGCAGGACGTCCTCACTGTCGTGCAGAAAACTCTGGATTACATTGCTGAAGCGCTCGCCAAAGGCGACAAAGTGGAATTGCGCAACTTCGGCGTGTTCGAAGTCAAGGTGCGCAAAGCGCGTATTGGTAGAAATCCAAATTCGCCGGCGACCGACGTGCCCATCCCCGAGCGCTCGGTGGTGAAATTCAAACCCGGAAAAGAGATGCGCGCCGAAGTAATCAAAATCCCCCCTCCACCCAAGTCCCCCAACCAACCTACCCAAGCCGCAGGCTGACATGGAACGTTTGCCGGGCTTTCGCGACTTTTATCCCGAACCGCTGCCTCACCAGGATTTGTGGAGTGCCGATGCCCGGCAGCACATCTTCGACTGCTGGCGTGCCACCGCACGCCGTTATGGCTTCCGTGAATACGACGGACCACCGCTGGAATCTCTCGAACTTTTCACCACCAAAAGCGGCGAGGAAATCGTCGCCCAGCTCTACAATTTCAAGGACAAAGGCGAACGCGACGTTTCCCTCCGCCCGGAAATGACTCCGACCCTGGCGCGGATGATCGCCGCCCACGAGCGCAACTATAAAAAGCCCATCAAGTGGTTCGCCATTCCCCAATTGTTCCGTTACGAGCGCCAACAAAAAGGCCGCTTGCGCGAACATTTCCAATTCAACGCCGATATCATCGGCGAGTCTGCTCCCGCTGCAGATGCCGAATTGCTCGCATTATTAATCGATTCCCTCCGCTCCCTTGGCTTGACCGAGCAGGATTTTGTCATTCGCCTCAGCAGCCGCCACGCCTGGCATGATTTTTTTCTGCAACACGGCGGCGCCCCAGAAGCCGAATACCCCTTTTACCAGGCCATCGACAAACTCGAACGCGAAGACCCAAAGGCGAACGAGGAAAAGCTCGCCGCGCTCGGCTTTTCGCTCCTCCAAGTCATGGCCTTTATCGACGCCGGCAAACCCACGGCGGAATTGCAAACCATCTCGAACAATCTCGCCGCGCGCGGCCTGGCCGATTACATCAAAATCGATTACGGCGTCATTCGTGGCCTGGCGTACTACACCGGCGTTGTCTTTGAAGCGTTTGATCGTAAAGGGGAGTTCCGCGCCATCGCCGGCGGCGGCCGTTACGATAACCTGATCCAGCTCATCAGCGGCGGGAAAGTAAGCCTGCCCGCGCTGGGCTTTGGCATGGGTGATGTCGTCCTGCTCGAGTTGCTCAAGGCCCGCAAGCGGCTGCCTCAGTTCACCCCGGGATTGGACGCCTTTTGCGTCATCGAAGATGAAAACCTTCGTGCCGACTCCCTCAACTGGATTCAGCACCTCCGCTCCGCCGGCCTCGCTGTCGATTACCCTCTCGTCCTCGCCAAACCCGATAAACAATTCAAGCGCGCGCAGGAACTCAAGGCCGGCCGTATTCTTCGACTCGAACGTGCCCCGGGCGGGCAGGTTTCTGCCAGGCTGCGCCATCCGCAGACGCGCGAGGAGCTCGTCGCCGAGTCACCGCAGGCGGCGGTGCGGCTGCTGCAAGCCAGGCCAGTGCCTGCGGACATGGGGTAAGGGATTAATGGATTAGTGGACCCGGCACGACATTCCGGAACCTGAAGGTCCCTCCCCGGCCCGAAAAATGCCCATTTCCTTCGAAGACCCTTCGAGTGCCCTTCGAGCTCCCACCGTCCCGCCACGCCAGCACAACGCTGGCGGCAGGCTCACGCCACGCAGCCCCCAAAACATCACCTCCTCCACAATCCTCGCGTGGGCAGCACCACGGACGGACTCACAACCAAAACCACTGCGCTTGGCCAGCTTTCCCTGATCCCGGCCGTTCGAACGCGGGCTTGGCGTCTTTCTGAGTTTCTCTGGACCTTGACTTCCCGCGACGCCAACTGACGGGGTTGCTTCCTTTGGATTTCTGCGCCATGGTGTCAGCGCAGGATTGCCCAACACACACATCGATATTTATGAGCCAAGTCGCGCAGGTACAAACAACCGCCACCAACCAGGGGCTGAATCAGCTCGAGCAACTCAAACGCTTCACCAAGGTCGTCGCCGATACCGGCGACTACTCCGCCCTGAAAGCCTTCGCCCCGCAAGACGCCACCACCAATCCCTCCCTGATCCTCAAAGCGGCCGAGATGCCCGGCTACGCCAGCCTGGTGGACAAGGCGATTGCCGATAATCGAGCTGCCGGAGTGCCTCGCCAAACCGTCCTGCCGCGCATCATGGACCAACTGCTCGTGCTCTTCGGTGTCGAAATCTTAAAGATCGTGCCGGGCCGCGTCTCGACTGAAACCGACGCCGAAATGTCGTTCCACACCGATGCTTTGATCGCCAAGGCGCACCGCTTCATCGAATTGTATCAGCAGCAAAAAATCCCTCGCGAACGCATCCTGGTGAAGATCGCCTCAACCTGGGAAGGCATTCGCGCGGCTGAAGTGCTCCAACGCGAAGGCATCAACTGCAACATGACCCTGCTCTTCTCGCTGCCGCAGGCCGTCGCCGCCGCCGAGGCCAAAGCCACGCTGATTTCGCCGTTCGTCGGCCGCATTCTCGATTGGTATAAGGCCAAAGCCGGCAAAGATTTCGCTCCCGCCGAAGACCCGGGCGTGCTCTCGGTGAAAGAAATCTATAGTTATTATAAAAAGTTTGGCTACCCAACGGAAGTTATGGGCGCCAGTTTCCGCAACAAAGGCGAAATCCTCGAATTAGCCGGTTGCGACGCCCTGACCATCAGCCCGCATCTGCTCGACGAATTGCAGAAAAGCACCGAACGGGTTGACCGCAAGCTTTCGCCCGAACTCGCCCGGAGCGCCAAACCCGAACGCCTTGCTCTGGACGAAAAAAAGTTCCGCTGGCTGTTAAACGAGAACGCCATGGCGACCGAAAAGCTCGCCGAGGGCATCCGCATCTTCAACGCTGACGCGGTGAAGTTGAAAGAATATCTGGCGCAGCGGCTCTGAGCTGTAGTTTTCCGGGATTGAGGAAAGTCTAGCGCGGGGCTGCCCTTCGGCGTCCCTTCGGCGGCGGGCGGACGCATTCACGCTGGCGTGGTCCGGGCGGTCCGCTTATCCTCCGTTCTCATTCTATATGAAAACGCAGTTCCTGCTGATTACTTCCCTGCTCGCGGCAGCGGTTTGTCCCCTTTACGCCGCCGATACCAATACTGCTTCCCCCTGCGGTGTCGATGCTCGCATGCTGCGGTATCCGGATGTGTCCGCCACTCAGATCGCTTTTGTGTATGCCGGCGATATCTGGGTCGCCCCCAAGGCAGGCGGCGATGCCATGCGCTTGAGTTCGCCCAGGGGAGAAGAAAGCTTCCCACGTTTCTCGCCGGACGGTTCGCAGATCGCGTTCACCGGCAATTATGATGGAAACGAGGATATCTACGTCATCCCGGCCACCGGCGGCTTGCCCAAACGCCTGACCTTTCACGGCGCGCCCGACCGCATGCTGGAATGGTATCCGGACGGCAAATCCATCCTCTTTGCGAGCACCCGCACCAGCGAAAAGGATCGCTTCAACAAATTGTTCAAGATGCCCGCACAAGGCGGTTTGCCCGAGCAACTCCCCGTGCCCTACGGTGAATTCGGCTCGATTTCGCCGGATGGCAAGACCCTCGCCTACGTGCCCATCTCGGTCGATTTCCGCACCTGGAAACGCTATCGCGGCGGCATGAACCCGGCCATCTGGCTGTTCAACCTCGACACTTACGAAGCCCGCGACATCACCGGCAATGACGCCGCCAATTCTCTCCCCATGTGGCACGGCGCCACTCTCTATTTCCTCTCCGACCGCGACGAAAATAAACGGGCCAATATTTGGGCTTATGACACCAAGAGGAACAAATTCCGCCAGATTACCAAGTTCGAAAACTTCGATGTGCATTTCCCCAACATCGGCCCGCAGGACATCGTCTTTGAGAATGGCGACTCCCTTTACCTCCTTGACCTTGCCACGGAAAAGTACAACGAAGTTCATATTCGGGTCCTGACGGACCGCGCGACGCTCAAACCGCATCTGGAGGATGTTTCTAAATCGGTGACCCAACCGGACATTTCGCCTTCGGGCAAACGCGCGGTGTTCGAAGCGCGCGGCGAAATCTTCACCGTCCCGGCTGAACACGGAGTGGTTCGCAACCTCACGCATAGTTCCGGTGTGGCGGAACGTTTCCCGGCCTGGTCGCCGGATGGCAAAACCATCGCGTATTTCAGCGACCGCTCGGGCGAGTACCAGCTAACGCTGCGGCCAGCCGATGGCTCAGGCCAAGAAACGGTCCTGACCAAACTTGGTCCCGGCTTTCGGTATCGGCCGTGGTGGTCCCCCGACAGCAAGAAGCTTGTGTTCATCGACCAGACGATGCGAGTCCACCTCTATGACCTCTCGACCAAGGAAACCCACCAAATCGCCCGCCAGCTTTGGTTGTATGAGCAGGGCCTGAGCCATTTCAAGGTGAACTGGTCCGCCGATAGCCGGTGGGTGGCTTACCCGCAGGACCTGGAGAACCAGCACACCGCCATCGCCCTGTACGACACTCAGAACAACGAGCAGCATGTGGTCACCAGCGGGTATTACGATGATGATTCTCCTGTGTTCGACCCGGATGGTAAATACCTCTATTACGTTTCCGGCCGTGAGTTTGATCCCCTCTACAGCAACCTCGATGATACATGGGTTTATCCCAATACCGCTCAACTCATGGCTATCACGTTGCGCAAAGACCTGCCCTCCCCCCTGGCCCCGCGCGACGACGAAGAAAACCAAAAAGACAAAAACAAAAAGGACAAAGACGCCAAATCGTCTGAGAAGCCGGACCAAGACACCAAATCAAGCGCCGGCCAAAAGGACGACTCCAAATCCGACGACAAGGCCGAGACCAAAGACGACTCAGGTGAGAAGGACAAAGCGCCCAAGCCGGTTGAGATTGATCTCGACGGCTTCGAGGCGCGCGCGGTGGTGCTTCCGCCTAAGCCGGGCAACTTTGACGATTTGGCCGCGGTCAGCGGCAAACTGATTTTCCGCCGCTTGCCGCGCACCGGCGCCGCCGAAGAGAAAGCCAATCTGGTTTACTATGATTTGGAAAAACGTGAGGAAAAGACGATCCTGGAAGATGTGGATACGGCAATCCTGGCAGCCAAACGGGCCAAAATCCTTGTCCAGCGCAAGACCGATTACGCCATCATCGAACCCAAGGAAAATCAGAAGTTTGAGAAAAAGGTGCCGATCGAGTCGCTCGAGACGGTCATCGATCCGCTGGCGGAATGGCAGCAGATTTTCACCGATGCCTGGCGAATGGACCGCGATTATTTTTATGACCCGCACATGCACGGCGTGGATTGGAATGCGATGCGCGAGCGTTACGGCGGTCTGCTCAAGGACGCCGTCACGCGGTGGGACGTGAACTACGTCCTGGGCGAATTGATTGGCGAGCTTAATTCCTCCCACACGTACCGCAGCGGCGGCGATGTCGAGTCGGCGCCCCAGCGGGGCGTCGGTTACCTGGGGGTGGACTTCGCGCTGGAAAACGGCGCTTATCGCATTAAGCACATCGTTCACGGCGCACCCTGGGACGCCGAGACCCGCTCGCCACTCGACGAACCGGGCGTCGATATCAAGGAGGGCGATTATTTATTGGCTGTGAATGATCAGCCCCTGGACCCAGCACAGGAGCCGTACGCGGCCTTTCAGGGCCTGGCCGACAAACCGGTGTTCCTGAAGATCAACACTGAGCCAAACCTCACCGGCGCGCGCGAAGTCCTGGTGCGCACCCTGGCCAGCGAGGCGCGGCTGCGGAACCTCGCCTGGATCGAGAAGAACCGCAAAAAGGTGGACGATGCCACGGGCGGGAAGGTCGGCTACGTTTATGTCCCGGATACCGGGCGCCATGGACAAGACGAACTCGTGCGCCAGTTTCGCGCCCAATTTAACAAAGCCGGTTTGATCATCGACGAGCGATTCAATAGCGGCGGCCAAATCCCCGATCGCTTTATCGAGTTGCTTGGCCGCAAGACTTTGAATTATTGGGGTGTGCGCGATGGCGAAAACTGGTCCTGGCCGCGCATCGCCAATTCCGGGCCCAAGGCCATGCTCATCAATGGCTGGAGTGGCTCGGGTGGAGACTGCTTTCCGTTCTATTTCAAACAAGCCGGGCTGGGGCCGCTGATCGGCGGCCGCACCTGGGGCGGCCTGATTGGGATCACGGGTTGCCCGGCCCTCGTCGATGGCGGCAGCATCACCGTGCCGACTTTCGGCATCTACAGCACCAAGGGCCAGTGGATTATCGAGGGCCACGGCGTGGACCCCGATATTCCGGTGGTGGACGACCCTTCGCTTATGGCCAAAGGCGGCGACCCGCAATTGGAACGCGCGATTGCCGTGGTGATGGAGGCGCTGAAGAAGCATCCGCCGGTCGAAGTCGAACGGCCAAAGTACCCCTTGCGCGCAGGACGGTGATATGCCCCAAAAGGTGCGATTCGGTTTAATCGGCTACGGCGCGTGGGGCAGCCACCACGCCCGGGCGATTGCGGAGTCAGAGGTAGCTGAGCTTGGCGCTATTGCGGTGCGCTCGCCGGCACGCCAGGCCGAAGCTCGCCAGCGCCATCCCGGCGTCGAGATTGTCGCCGATTACCACCAACTGCTCGCGCGGGCTGATCTGGAGGTGGTAGATGTCGTGCTGCCAACCGATCTGCATTTCCCGGTCGGGCGCGATGTTCTTTGCGCCGGCAAACATTTGCTCCTGGAAAAGCCTATGGCGCTCCAGCTCGAGGATTGCCAGGAGTTGCTGCGGCTGGCGCAGGAAAAAAACCGATTGCTGGCCATCGGCCACGAGTTCCGTCTGTCCTCGCTGTGGGGCAAGGTAAAGGAGATGATCGATGCGGGCGCGATTGGCGAGCCGCTGTATGCGCTCATTGAGCTGTGGCGCAATCCCTATCGGACTGGCGCCGACGGCTGGCGCTACCAAATCGACCGCGTCGGCAACTGGATTCTGGAAGAGCCGATCCATTTTTTTGACCTCGCTCGCTGGTACCTCTCGGGCGTCGGCGAGCCGGTGAGCGTCTTTGCCCGGGCCAATGCGCGCCGGCCAGACCACCCCGAACTACAGGACAATTTCAGCGCCATCGTCAATTTCCCCGGCGGAGCCTATGCCGTGATTTCCCAAACGTTGAGCGCCTTCGAGCACCACCAGGTCGCCAAGGTCACTGGCACGCGTGGCGCGCTCTGGGCCAGTTGGAGCGGCGCCATGGACCGCACCTTTCACCCAACTTTTTGGCTCAAGTATCACGATGGCGAAAAGATTACGGATATCGCGATCACAAAAATCACCGGCGAAGTCTATGAACTGGCCGACGAAGTGGCCCAGGTCGCCCATGCGGTGCGCGGCAATGGTGGTTTGGCCGCAACCGGCGAAGACGGTTTGTGGTCGGTGAAAATGTGTTTGAAGGCACAGGAGTCGGTCGAGAGCGGGGGCGTAGTGGCCGTGTAGCGTCGAGGCGGCGCTCCACGCTCGATGCTCTACGCTCATCCCCGCCGCGGCCTGTCGAAATTGACAAAATTCTGCGTCGGCTGGCCGGAGAGCAGGCGCTCGGCATCTTCGGCCACCGCATCAAAGGTGCGTTGCTGCGCTTCGCGCGTAAAGGCGCCGATATGCGGAGTCAATATCACGTTGGGCTGGGATTCCAGCGCTCCGCGGGCGGGTGGCTCGACTTCCCGTACGTCCAGTGCAGCCCCGCCCAACTGACCCGATTGCAACGCCAAGAGCAGCGCCGTCTCATCGACTACCCCGCCTCGCGCGGTATTGATGAAGTACGCTCCCGCCTTGCACGCCGCGAACACTTTTACTCCAAACAGGTGGCTCGTCTCAGGCGTCAGCGGCAAGTGGACGCTGATGAAATCGGCGGTGGCAACGGCCTCCTCAATGCGCGCACACAAAATTGCCCCGGTCTCGCGGACGACGGCCGAATCAGCCGTCACGAAAGGATCATAACCCAGCAGGCGCATCCCAAAGGCTTTCGCCAATCGAGCCACACGCCCCCCAATGCGACCCAACCCGCAAACACTGAGCGTTTTGCTTTCCAATTCTATCCCGGTATGCGTGCGCCGGTCCCAGCCGCCCGCCCGCGTTGATTGCTCCGCTTGAGGAATCTTGCGTGCCAGAGCCAGCAGCAACCCAAAAGTCAATTCAGCGACGCTGGCCGCGTTAGCGTTTAGCGGCGCCACCACCACGATTCCCAGGCTCGAAGCGGCTGCCACATCGATGTTGTCCAAACCGACGCCGACGCGCCCAATCCCCAGCAAGTTTGGTGCGGCTTGCAGCAGCTCAGCAGTGACCTGTGTTTGATTCCGCACCAGCAGCACTCGCGTTTCGGCAACCGCCGCTTGCAGCCGCTCGGGCTCCCGCCACAACTGCCCGTCGGCCGTCACCCCAAACCTTTGCGCTAGCCGGTCCAGCGCCGGGTTCGACAGCTCCTCCGAAATCAGAATCTCCATACTCGCGCGAAACTCGCCGCTTATTTCCCGCCGAAGGGAACCTGGAAATATCCGCCCAGCCAGAGCGCCGAGTCGGTATTACGGCCGTCAAAGGTCTTGCGGCTCTCGAACCCCAAACGGACGTGGCGCTTGCGGGTAACATAGCTGAAGCCAAGCGTGACCTCCTCACTGATCTCGCGCACATCGCTTTGGTAGCTGATGTTTTGGTATGGAACACCGTCCCCAAACAGAATGATGTCTTCGCCCGAGGTGGACTCCTGGTGGCGGAAACCGGCATCCAATTCCCACTGGCCTATCTGCTGGAATAGTCCGACGGATGCCATGTACTGGTCGTTGCCGTTCGTGTGCATCCAACGGTACCACGCGTCGAACCATGCGCCCAGGCCCTTCCAGCCAAAATGTTTTCGCGCCAGTAGCGAAGGCTCAATCGCAGCCGAGTGATTCCCCGGGGCGAACGCAATGTGCCGATCGTAAAGGCCGGGCAGCACCGCCCCGGCTCGGAATGTCAAAGTCGGCACCCAGGGCGAATTGGTTGCCCAATTCTCATTGAATAGCTGATAGCGGACCCCAAAGGTAGTATCCATCAGCCCGGTCGTTTGCTGGATCGCGCCGCCCGGATCAAATGAACGCCACCCAACCGTTGTCCCCCCGAAATTCAAATCGGCCGCCCACCTCGCCGTCAGCCCATAATCCAGCATGACATATCCCTGCCGAATATCGATGCCATAGCTCTCGCCGTCGGGGGCTTTCAGCGTGATGTTGTGCCGCGTCGTTCCCGCCCACATATAATAGGCTTCCGATTGCTCGTACAGCGCGCCCGCGATTAGTTGTCCCTCCTGCGGCACATCCGCCCACTGCGCGAACGGCAGTCGCGGCGTATTTTCGGACGCCCGAAGGCTTGCCGGCAGAACCAGCGCCGCAAGCAAAACGGCGCGCGCCAGCCAGCGAACCCCTTGCCTCAACTTTGAGCATTGCTCCCGTCCTAAGCCAAAATTCAACCATCTCATTTCTTGCATAAAAAAAAGGCTGCTCCGAGATGCTACGATTTGCCGCGCAGAACAGAACAATCGGAGCCGTTGGCTGTCTGAAGGACAAACCGGTGCCCATTCAAGACAAAACCCTCGCCCGGTGCAAGCGGGTAAAGAAGAGAAAAAACGAACTAAAAACTCGCAATGACTGTTGTGCTTGGTATGTGCAATTCCCTTCCGTTTAGGGTGCTCTACCCATTGGCCGGGATGAAGCCGCTTCCTATCCTGATGACGATTCCTGGCCCGATGGAATGTGCTTTGAACAGTCCTGTGAAGTTCAGCCGAACGCGGCTTCCACAATAGCCCGCCTGGCGCGTACTTCGCGTCGAAAACTATGAGCCGAGACTTGATACCGCCCCAAATGACAGAATCGCCACCTTTGCAAACCAGCAGCCCTGACTCCCCTGCCCCACGCTCCTGCATCCACGAGGAATTTGAAAGGCAGGCCGCCCGCAGCCCCGGCGCCGTCGCAGTAAGCTGGGACAAACAGGCGCTGAGCTATCAGCAGCTCAATACCCGCGCCAATCAACTCGCCCATCACCTCCGGCAACTCGGCGTGCGGCCAGAAACTCCCGTGGCGCTGTATCTCGACCGCACGTTGCCAATGGTGACAGCAATTCTCGCGGTGCTGAAAGCCGGGGGCGCTTATGTGCCCATCGACTTGGCATACCCACGCGAGCGCCTGGAGTTTATCCTGCAGGACACCCGTGCCCCCGTCCTCCTGACCCAGGAAAACCTTCGCGCAAAAATTCCGACAGGCGCGGCGCACGTTGTCTGCTTGGATTCCGACCGAGACCAACTCGTTGGGCAACCTGAGGAAAACCCGGGTTCGACGGCTACCCCGGACAATGCTGCCTATATCATCTATACCTCTGGTTCGACCGGCAAACCCAAGGGCGTCATGGTCACGCACCACAACGTCGTGCGCTTGTTGAAGCAAACCGCGCCATGGTACCAGTTCAGTGCCAGCGACATTTGGCCGCTATTCCATTCATACGCCTTTGACGTCTCGGTCTGGGAATTATGGGGATCCCTGTTTAATGGCGGCCGGCTCATCGTCGTGCCTTACCTGGTGACCCGCTCGCCGGCAGAATTCTATGAACTGCTCGCGCGGGAAAAGGTCACCGTGCTCAACCAGACTCCCTCAGCCTTTCGGCAGCTAATCTGGGCCGAGGAATCCGCGCCCACGAAGCTCCAACTCAATCTCCGGTACGTGATCTGCGCCGGTGAAGCGCTGGAATTACAGAGTCTCCGGCCCTGGTTCAACCGGCACGGCGACCAACGCCCGCGCATCGTCAACATGTACGGCATTACCGAGACGACGGTGCACTCGACTTATCGCGTGATCCGCCAGGCCGATCTCGAGCGACACCGCGGCAGCGTCATCGGCGTGCCTATCCCCGACCTGCAGCTTCACCTGGTGGACGAAAACCTGCAGCCGGTTCCGCCGGGTGTTCCGGGGGAAATCTGCGTTGGCGGCGCCGGGGTTGCCCGCGGGTACCTCAACCGGCCGGAGCTGACGCCCAAGCGGTTCCTGGCCGACCCATTCTCGAATGAACCGGGTGCCCGGCTGTACCGCAGCGGCGACCTGGCCCAAATCAATGCCGAGGGCGAGATGGAGTACCTCGGCCGAATGGATCACCAGGTCAAAATCCGCGGATTCCGTGTCGAGCTGGGCGAAATCGAATCGGCCCTGAACCGCCACCCTGCCATACGCGAAACTTGCGTCGTCGCCCATGAGAGCGGCACGGGCGACAAGCGGCTCATCGCCTATTTCGCTCCTGTCGATACTCCGCCGACTGTAACTGAACTGCGCGAGTTCCTCGGCAAGAGCATTCCCGAATACATGGTTCCGGCGGTATTCATGCCGCTAAAAACCTTCCCCTTAACCACCAACGGGAAGGTGGACCGCCGCGCCTTACCGGCGCCGGACGGCACCCGGCCGGAGTTGAAAGCGGCATTTGTCGCCCCGCGCACGGAAACCGAGCAGACACTCGCGGCAATTTGGTGCGAGGTTTTGGAAATCCAACGCGTCGGCGTGGAGGACAACTATTTTGAACTGGGCGGTGATTCGATCCGGGCGATCACGCTGCTGGCCCGGGCACAAGAAGCCGGGATGCCGCTCGCGCTGGTTGATATCTTCCAGGCGCCAACCGTGGCCGGGCTCGCAGCCCGGCTAAAGGAACAGCACCGGTCTGGTGCGGCCGCAACTCCAAAGCTGCTCGCCACGCAACCGTTCAGTCTGATCTCCACCGAAGACCGCGCCAAGCTGCCTGCCGATGTCGAAGACGCCTATCCGCTCAGCCGCCTGCAACTAGGCATGTTCTACTTTAACGAACTGGACCCGTTATCGGCCGTCTATCATGACGTGTTCAGCTACCGCGTCAAAACGCCCTTCGAGCCGGAGAAGTTCGCCGCGGCACTGGCCAACCTCGCGGCACGGCATCCGCTGCTGCGCACCTCCTTTCATCTCGCCGGGTTCAGCCAGCCTTTGCAATTCGTGCATCGGGACGTGCAACCGCCTCTCACAGTCGAGGACCTCCGGCCCTGTTCTGGAGACCAACAAGCGCAGCATTTGCTCGACTGGATCGAAACAGAAAAACGCCGCCCTTTCGACCGCTCCCAGCCGCCTTTGGTTCGGTTCCACGTTCAGGTGCAGGGCGCGGACTCCTTTCAGCTCATTCTTAGTTTCCATCATTCCTGCCTCGATGGTTGGAGCCTGGCAGCAGTGGTCACAGAGATTCTGCAGCAGTACACCACAGCCATCCACGGCCAAACCCTCGCGATCCGCCCGCCGCAAGTAACCTATCGCGACTTTATCGCGTTGGAGCAGCAAGCGCTCGCTTCCGATGAAACCCGGAGATTTTGGAATGCCAAGCTCGAAGGCGCCACGCCACAAACTCTGCCACGCTGGCCCGAAGCCATGCGCGAGGGCGGACACGAACAGAAACGCGGACCGGAAGTGCCCTTATCTGAAAACGAACTCAAAGCGCTGCGCGAGTTGGCGCATGCCAGCGGCGTGCCGTTGCGGACCGTGTTCCTGGCCGCCCACCTGCGCGTGATGGCGTTGCTTTATGGCCAGACCGATGTGCTGACCGGGAACATCGGCAACGGCAGGCCCGAAAGCCTCGATGGCGAACGGCTCATTGGCCTCTTTCTTAATACCGTGCCCTTGCGCCAACAACTCCGCGGCGGCACCTGGGCGGAGTTGGTGCGCGAGACGTTCGCCAATGAGCAGGAACTGCTGCCCCATCGCCGGTTCCCCTTAGCTGAGGTTCAGAAGATCGCCGGGGGCCAACCGCTCTTCGAGACCGCATTTGATTACGTCCATTTCCACGTTTACAAAGCCCTGCACGGGCTGGAGGGCATCGACCTGGCCGAAGGGCATTACTTCGAAGCCAACAACCTCGCGCTCTATACCACCTTTATGCTCGACGTGACGTCCACACATCTTGAGGTGCATGTGGATTATGATCCGAATAGGGTCTGCCGCCAGCAAGCCGAAGAGATCACGCAATACTACCTCGAGACGCTACGCGCAATGGCCTGCAACCCATCAGCTCGGTATGAAGAGTTTTCCCCTCTGTCCGAACGGGAGTTGCACCGCCTCCTGCTCGACTGGAACGCCACAGAGGAGACTTATCCCCGCGACTCGTCGCTGGCAGAGCTCTTCGAAAATGCCGCGCGGAAATCGCCGGACTCCATTGCGGTGGTGTGTGGCGCGGAAAGGCTTAGCTATCGTGAACTCAATGCCAAAGCTGACCAACTCGCAGACCACCTGCGCGCTCGGAAAGTCCAACCCGAAGAACTGGTGGGTTTATGCGTCGAGCGCTCGCCAAACCTTGTGGTTGGTTTGCTCGGCATCTTGAAAGCGGGCGCGGCGTACGTCCCCCTGGACCCCACCTATCCGCCTGAACGGTTGCGGTTCATGCTCGAGGATTCTCAATTGCGCCTGTTGCTAACGGAGCGCGAGCTCCAGGCAAATCTGCCCCCAACCTCTGCAGAAGTGCTTTACCTGGATATGCCGGATTCAGCCGCGCCGCGTTCCAATGCAACTTCCGCTTCGGGAACTACGCCGGCGACCGGCTCACCGCACGCCCAATTGGCCTACGTCATCTATACCTCCGGTTCGACCGGCAAACCCAAGGGGGTGCAAGTAACCCAAGGCAGCGTCATCAACCTGCTCTGCTCCATCGCAAGAAAGACCGGCTTCACCAGCCAGGATAATCTGCTGGCGGTCACCACGTTGTCATTCGATATCGCAGGCTTGGAGTTATTCCTGCCGCTGATCACCGGCGCGCGTCTCACCTTGGCGACCCGCCAACAGGCCGGCGACGGCACGCAATTGGCCCGTTTGCTGGCTGATACTGGCGCCACCGTCCTGCAGGGCACCCCCGCCACCTGGCGCTTGCTGCTCGAATCCGGCTGGACCGGCAGCAAATCGCTGACTGGCTTTTGCGGCGGAGAGGCTCTTAAACGAAGCCTCGCCGACGATTTGCTCCTCCGCGTGGCCGCGCTCTGGAACTTCTACGGCCCAACTGAAACGACGATCTGGTCAACCGCCTGGAAGGTCCTGCCCAGCGAGCCGATTTCCATTGGCCGGCCCCTCGGCAACACCCAGGTGTATGTTTTGGATGAGGTATTGCTGCCGCTCCCGGTGGGCACGGTGGGAGAATTGCACATTGGCGGCGACGGAGTAGCCCGTGGCTACCTGGGCCAGCCGGAACTCACAGCCCAGAAGTTCGTCTCGGTTTGTTTACCCGGTCAACGGGAGCGCCGCGTATATAAGACAGGCGACCTCGCCCGGTTCATGCCGGACGGTTCGTTGCAGTGCCTGGGCCGCGTGGACCACCAGGTCAAAGTCCGCGGTTTCCGTATCGAGTTGGGGGAGATCGAGAGCGTACTGCGCCAGCATGCATCGGTTGCTGAAGCGGTGGTCACGGCCTGGGACGATGCTTTCGGTGAGAAGCGCCTGGTCGCTTACGTGCTGAGCAAGAACGGGCCTCCCCCTGCGGCCGAGCTTCGCGATTTCGCCAGGACCAGGCTGCCGCTCTATATGGTCCCCGCCCAATTTGTGCAGTTAGAACACTTCCCTCTGACGCCGAATGGCAAATTGGACATGCGCCGCTTGCCTGCACCCGAGGGGCGCACGCTCGACACAGGCCCCCACCAACCGCCTCGAACGGTCGAAGAGCAGCAGATTGCCGCCATCTGGCGCGAGGTCTTGAGCGCGTCTGAAGTCGGTGTTGACGAAAACTTCTTCGAACTTGGCGGAGACTCCCTCTCGGCCACACGGGCTTTCGCGCGAATTAATCGCGCATTCGCCACGGAACTGACTTTGCGCGAAATGCTCGACCATCCCACCGTGCAGTCACTGGCTGAGTTGGTGGTGCGGGTTCGAGGATCGGCATTATACCCTGGGAACCCCATTCCCCGGCAGCCTCGTGCGGCGATCGTCGAGCGTGCAGCGTAAGAGCGTTGAACCAGTCCTAGGGTGCTGAGCGTCAGTCGAACGCTCCACGCTCTTACGCTCTCCGAGCGTCCTACTGCCCCGCGGCACCGCGTGCCGACGCCCCACCAAAAGTGACCGGGGCGCTGGCCGTTTCCACACCTACTGCACGATAGTTGCGGCCGCTGACCAGAGTGATCGCTTCATCCTCCGCGGTGCGGAATCGAGTCGGGAGACTGACCCGTTCACGGCCGTTCTTGGTCTTGAACACGCAGAAGTGCAGATGCGGTCCGCTGGAGAAGCCAGTATTGCCGGAGTGGGCAATCGGCTGGCCCGCGAAAACGGTCTCGCCGACTTTCACCAGCACGCCGTCCTTCTGCAAATGGCAGTAATGCCCCATCGTGCCATCCGAGTGACGGATCAGCACATAGTTATTAAACCGATCAAACGCCATGCTCGAACCGCCTCGGTCCGAATCATCTTTGACCCGAACGACGATGCCGCCCCGCGCAGCACAGACCAGTGTGCCTTCAGGCATCTGCCAATCAATCGCGTATTGGTTTGATCCGGTGTGGCTGAACTTGCCGTTGTAGCCCTGCGTCACCCGGTGATGGGTACCGGGCTGGTACGGCAGCTCGTAAACGTAGGAATCATCATGCCGGGCGATGTTGCTGCCCAGCTTGTAATAGTTGGTGTAGTCAAAGGACCATTTCGCCGAGGGGTTAATCGGCGAGAGCGTAAACGCCTCGGTCGTTTGCCGCGGCGGAAACGTCAGCGTGAAGGGAAACTCGACATCGCCTTGCAGGTTCACCAGCCCCATCTCAAAGGTCATGGTGACTTCGCCGTACTCCTTGTTCTCGACAAAAAAGTGAGTGTCCTGGCCGTCGCGCCGGGTGACCACATTCACCGATTTCGGTTCGGTGGCCGCCGTGCCTGCGCCGTCCTGTTCAAGATTCTGCTCCGGGACATCGGCCGCGGCCACCCGCGCCAGCGCGCAACCCACCATCAAGCTGGCGAGAATTATGCCCCAACGAAGTTTACGGATGGATGTGAAATGCGAAGATTCAGACATATTCGATTCGGTGTTAGTGTTTAGTGATTAGGTTCAGGCAGCGACTCGGTTCACGCGGGGCCGCGTCAGGGTGGGCGACGACGGAGTAAGCGGCACGGTGCGTGGCACAGGCAGGCCGAACTCGGGAAAGCCGTCGCTGTTCCAAATAAACCGTTTGGCATGAACGTCACGGTCGTCCCAACCGGGCGTCAGGCTGGATTTGGCGTGATAGACAATCCAATCCTCGGTTTGGCAAAGGGACTTAACGAACGAGCAGTGGCCGACGCCCCAGACTTGTTCGGTTTTTCGGAAAACGGGACCGTGCTTGGTCCAGGAGCCCGGGTTGAGCACGTCTTTGGAGCGATTGTGCAGCATGCCCAGGCAGTAATCAGGGGTCCAACTGCCGCTGGCCGAATAGACGATGAACAGGTCGCCGTTGCGCCTGAGCACCTGCGGCCCCTCGCAAATCGGCATGGCAACGCGCTCCCACGCCCGGTCCGGTGTCGTCAGCAACACCCGCGGTCCGGCAATGGTCATCGGATCGCGCATCCCCGCGATATAAAGATTCTGCTGACCGTTGCGCCGGCCCGGCCAGCCCGACCAGATGAAGTAACGCCGGCCGTCATCCAACGTCATCACCGTCCCGTCAATGGCCCAACCGCCGGTCTCCAGCCGGCCGCGGCAGCGATATTTCCCGCACGGGTCGGCGCCTTCGGATTCCAGCACCCACATCCGGTGGTTTTCATTCCGGCCATTATCGGCGGCGTAGTAGATGAACCATTTGCCGTCGATCAGGTGCAACTCGGGCGCCCAGACGTTGTCGCTGTTGCCGCCGGACAGCGGAGCTGTCCAGACGCACACTCCCGGGTCCAGCCCGATGCCGCCGATATCGCGCGAGCGCCGGATATAGATGCGGCGTTTGTCGCGGACTTCCGTGTAATAATAAAAACCGCCGTGCAGGATCATCCACGGGTCGGCCGAATGCGGTGGCAAAAGCGGATTAATAGTTTTGCGTTTTGCGCGTTATTGTCGTCGTGAAACCAGCGCCACCAACTCGGCGCCTGCTTCGTGCAGAGAGCCTCCGCTAAACGCAAAAAGCGAACTATCCGCCAGGGTCTGATTGTGCTGTCGTGGTTTGTCTTACAGGCCGACTCTTTGAGTTACCTGTCGCCATTGCGCGCCTCTGGAATGGGCGGCTTCAGAAACGCCAGAATTGCCTTTCAACCCGGGGACACGCTGCCTACACTGCTACGGTGGGTCTCGCTGTTGGCGATAAAGTCAGTTTAGTGATCGGCGACTTGGCCTTCGGCGGCGAAGGCGTCGGCCGTCTCAATGACTTTGTCGTTTTTGTCCCTTTCGTTGCGGTCGGGGAGTCCGTCGAAGCCGAGCTCATCGAAGTAAAAAAGCATTTCGCTCGCGCCCGCTTGCTGCGCGTGCTCCAACCCGCCGCGGAGCGCGTGCCCGCTCCCTGCCGCTATTTCGGCGAGTGCGGGGGTTGCCAGTACCAACACCTGGCCTACCCCGCCCAATTGCATTTCAAGCACAAGCAGGTCCAGGACCTCTTCGGGCGCATCGGGCATCTGGAGCCGGCCACCGTCGCCCCGGTCGTGCCCTGCCCACAACCTTACGGCTATCGCAATCGCATCATGGTCCGCAGTCAGTGGGACAAATTCAAACAGGGATTAAATATTGGCTTCATTCGCGCTGACAACCGGCTGGTGGTCGATATCGAAGAATGCCAGATCGCCGAGCGCGCTCTCAACCAGCAGCTCCAAAAAGTCCGCGCGTCACCTCCGCCCAAAGGCGGCATCAAAGTCGTCTTGCGCATTCCGCCGGAAGATTGGGAAGTTCCGGCCGACTCCTTCTTTCAAAACAATTTTTTCCTGCTGCCGCAAATGGTGGAAACCGTCCGCGACCGTTTGTCGTCCGCCGGCACCCGTCACCTGGCCGACGTTTATTGCGGCGTGGGTTTTTTCGGTATTGAACTGGGTGGCCAGGTCGAGTCGTTCGCCGGCATCGAGTATGATCAACCGGCGATCCGCGCCGCACGCCGCAATGCCGACGCTCGCGGCTGTGCCAACGGTGAGTTCCTGGCGGGGACGGCCGAGGAGTTGTTGCCGGGGTTGCTCGCGCGCTGGCCCGCCGGCCAAACCACCGTTCTGCTGGACCCGCCGCGCAAAGGGTGTCAGGACAGCCTGCTCGAAGCCCTGCTCCGCCTCCGGCCGGCGCAGGTGCTTTACATCTCCTGTCACCCCGCAACGATGGCCCGGGACTTGAACGTTTTGTGCCGTGATCGTGTCTTTAAGGTGGCTAAAGTGGTCCCGTTGGACATGTTTCCCCAGACCGCGCACATCGAGTGCGTGGCGGACCTCCGCATAACTCAAACGCCTGAAACCACTGAGAAACTGGACTTGCCAAGCCCATGAGCATCGAATCAACATCCGCACGCCGCATGATCAAGCCGCGAACCGTCAGACCCAAACGCGAATTTGTTGGCGACGTCCTGCCCTGGGTTGTGACGGCGTCTGGCCTTGTCTTCTATCTCCTGACGCTCAATCACTGGGTCACCCTCGCCAGCCTCGAACATGTCACGCGCGTTTCCGGATGGTCCCTTGACCCGGCATTGCAAGGCCCGCTTTATTGGCTGGTGACGCTGCCGCTGCGGCTGCTGCCGGCAAAACTCATCCCGCTGGCGTTGAATGTTTTGTCCGCCGTTTGCGCCGCGCTCACGCTGGGGCTGCTGGCGCGCTGCGTCGCGCTGCTGCCGCAAAACCGCACCGAAGCGCAGCGCATCCGGCAGAAGAGCGACCAGGGGTTGCTACGGGGCCGCTTAGCCTGGCTCCCGCCGGTGTTCGCCGTCGTCATTTGCGGGTTGCAGCTCACGTTCTGGGAAAATGCCACCGCCGCGTCGGCCGAAATGCTCTACCTCCTTTTGTTTTCTTACCTCGTTCGGTGCCTCATGGAATACCGAGTCGATGGGCGCGATTCGTGGCTGTGGCAGGGCTCGCTGCTCTACGGGGTGGGCATGGCGACCAATGCCGCCATGATTTGCTTTTTCCCCGTGTTTCTCGTCGCGCTCATCTGGCTCCGGGGCCTGAGCTTTTTCAACACTAGATTCCTGCTGCGTATGTTCGTGCTCGGGGTGGCGGGCTTGTCATTATATCTGCTTCTGCCGATTGTCGCGGCCGTGTCGCACAAGATGGACATCACTTTCTGGCAAGGTTTGCGCGAGAGCCTCCGCTCGCAGAAGCAGTTCGTCAGTTTTGTTTTTAATAAGCAGGTGCTCCTGGGAAACATCCCCGGCCTACCGCCAACCTGGGCGCTGGCTTTGCCCTCGTTGTTGCCCGTCTTTGCCATCGCCCTGCGTTGGCCCGCTTACTTCGGTGACCCGAGCAAATTAGGCGTCGCCTTGACGAGTCTCGCGTTTCATTTCCTGCACGGCGTCCTGCTTGTGTTTTGCGTCTGGGTCGCTTTGGATCCGAGTGGTTTTGGGCCCCGCAATTCGCTAACGGGGCTGCCCGGGCTGACCCTGTATTTTCTGGGTGCTTTGAGCATCGGTTACCTTGGTGGCTATTTCCTGCTGGTGTTTGGCAGCGCCCCGGTTGGCCGCCCTCGGCCCATGCCCGCCTGGCGCCCTTACGTGAACCAGGGCGTGTTGGCCTGCGTCACCGTCGTCGGCATTGCCGCACCCGTTCTGCTGCTGGCGCGCAATTTACCCCAAATACTCTTCACTAATGGCGCGACGCTGCGGCAATGTGCCTCGTTACTGACGAAGAATCTGCCTGCGAAGGGAGCGGTCGTGCTGGCCGACGATGAACCCTGGCTGGAACTGGCGCGCGCTGACCTGGCCCAGAAGGGGCTGGACCACCGATATGAGTTTCTCAACACCGGGTATCTGGAGTATCCGGCGTTCTATAAGCCGCTGAAGCGCGCCTACCCCTTGTGCGCGAGCCTGCCTAAATTGCCTCAACCGCGCAGCGACGAGGACAAAACACGGCTGCGTTTTGCCCTCGCCAGGTTCCTGATGGACCTTGCGCCGACGAATAACCTGTACTATCTGCATCCCAGCTTCGGTTATTACTTTGAGGTCTTCTACCCGCAAGCGCGCGGCATGGTCTATCAGCTCACCCGCTACCCGACCAACGAGCTTCTGACTCCCCCGCTCTCCCCCGAGCAAATCGCCCAAAACGAAACCTTTTGGGACCAGGCACAGCCGGTTCTGGATTCGCTCGCCAGTGAAGCCTCTCCGCCTGTCTCCACATTCTGGCGGCCCGTGTTTCAATCCCTCCACCTTTCCCCTTTGACTAATGGCATCGCGACGGCTCTGGCGCTGCGCAACGCCACTATGCTTAACAACTGGGCCGTGCAACTCCAACGGGCCGACCATTTGCCGCAAGCCGCCAAACGCTTTCAAGCCGCACTCCGTCTCAACCCCGACAACGTCGCGGCGCAGATCAATCTCGCCTGCAATCGAAACCTGCAGGCGGGCAAACCCGCCGTGGTTGAATTGTCCAAGTCTCAAGAAGATCAGTTTGGGAAGTACCAGAGCTGGGACCAGGTGCTGGGCGCGTTCGGCCAATTTGACGAACAACGCTGCTGTCTGCGCGAAGGGCAGGCGTTCTATAGCCAAAGCAATTTCCGGCAGGCTGCGGTTGAGTTTTCACGGGCTGAACAATTGGGGCCCAACCTCCTCCAACCCCGCCTGTTGCTGGCGCAGTGCTGCCTATTCGCCGGATTTCCCGACGACACTCTCAAGGAAACGACCCAAATTCATCAGCAGGCTGGCACCTTCGATCCTTCGCAGGCCGACCAGGCGCTGCTGCTGGGCGTCGAAATGGGCGCGCATCTGGCCAAGGATGATGTGTCCGGAGCGGAGCGCACGCTGGACTCCGCCCTGGCACAGTCCCCGGCGGATACGAATCTTCTGGCCAACGCCACGCGGGTCTTCATGAGTTACGGCGCATTCTCCAATGCGCTGCCGCGGCTCGATACCCTGCTTCAAGGACAACCCCGCAATGCCGGGTTTTTGGAATGGAAAGGCCAGGCCTGCCTGGCTTTGAGCAACTATCCCCCCGCGATTACCGCCTTCACCGCGGCCCTGCAAACCGATACCAACCAGGCCACCCGAGCCCAAACCGTTTGGCTGCGGGCCAATGCCTATCTGGGCGATGGCAAACTTAACCTCGCCCAAACAGATGCCCAAGCCGTCCAACATGAATTGCCGGACCAGGACGTCCGCGAGCGCATGGCGGTCTCCCGCTTCCTCGGCGAGGTGGCCTACCGCAACAAAGACACCAATACCGCGATTCGCATCTACGAGCTGTACCGAACCAAATTGCCCACCAATGCTGTCGAGGAAATCAGTTTTGTCGATACGCGCCTCAAGGAATTGAAACGAGGCTCGCGTTAACCACGCGACATGCGGCTCACACATGTCATCACGCGGTTAATCATTGGCGGCGCGCAGGAGAACACCATTGCTTCCGTCCTGGGTCTGAGCCAAAAACCGGGGCTCAAGGTCACATTGATTTCCGGGCCGACCACTGGTCCCGAAGGCTCGCTCGAATCTCTCGTTAATTCTTCCCGCGATATGCTGCGGGTCGTCCCCCAATTGGTTCGCCCGGTCCGGCCCTGGACCGACTGGCGCGCACTACAGGCGTTAACAAGAATCTTTCGCGCGGAAGCGCCGGACCTGGTCCATACGCATAGTGGCAAGGCCGGCGTGCTCGGACGCCTCGCCGCCGCTCGCTCCGGGGTGCCGCTCATCGTCCATACCATCCATGGACCATCCTTCGGCCTGTTCCAAGGCCCCCTCTCCAACAGCGCATTCCGCCTCGCCGAACGACGCGCCGCCCGCGTCACGACGCATTTTGTGGTCGTTGCCGAGGCCATGACGCGGCAGTACCTCGCCGCGGGGATTGGACGGCCTGACCAATTCACCCGCATCTTCAGCGGCTTCCCGCTTCAACCCTTTCTGACCGCGACCAACGATCCACAAGTGCGAGCCAGGCTCGGCCTTACAACGGAAGACCTGGTGGTGGGCAACATCGCCAGACTTTGCCCGCTGAAAGGTCATGACGAGCTATTCGCGGTAGCGCCCGCGCTGGTGAAACGCTGGCCACGTTTGAAGTTCCTGCTGGTCGGCGATGGCGAATCGCGGCCGCGCTTGGAAAACCAGGCGCGCGAATTAGGGTTGCAAAAGCATTTTGTCTTCACGGGCATGGTCGCGCCGAACGAGGTGCCTGCGCTGGTGGGCATTATGGATGTGCTGGTCCATCTGTCATTTCGCGAAGGGTTGGCCCGCGCGCTGCCTCAGGCGCTCGCGGCCGGCAAACCGGTCGTGGCATATGATTGCGACGGCGCCGGCGAGGTGTGCCAGGACAACGAGACCGGGTTCCTGGTTTCCTGCCGTGACCAGGGCCTATTAACTCAGCGCCTGTTGCTGCTCGCCGGCGATGCCGGCTTGCGTGCGCGTTTCGGCGAGAACGGGCGCCAATTCGTCCGCCAACGCTTCGACGTGCAAAACATGGTTGATGAATTGCACCGGCTTTATCTCCGGCTCACGGAGGAATCGCGTAAGCATACCGCGACCCCCGCCGTACCCGAACCTCAGTTTCAGAAGGAATGACTCCGACCGGTTAACAACCATTCCCCAATCATTGATTATTGCGTATTGAGCATTCCTGATTTGACATCATTTTAAACGTCGGCCGTGTCATTTCCGTTTAACGTCTATTTAGCCGCAGTGCTTGGCGCCTGGGTAACCTCGGCAGCCGCCCTGCCCCTGTGGCGTCGTTGGTGCCTCCGCACAGGCCTGGTGGACGACCCCGGTCACCGCAAAATCCACGACCAACCCGTGCCGTTGGCCGGCGGCCTGGCCGTCATGACCGGCGTCCTGGTCCCGATTGGTCTGGCCGCGCTCTGGCTGTGGACGCAGCGAGGGGGTGCGTTGTTCCACCGGGCGGGTCTCGATGCCAATGCCTCCTCGTTGCTTGCTTACGGCTTGAATCGCCGTGCCACAGAGCTGGGCGGCCTCCTCCTGGGTGCGCTGGGCATGTTATGGGTTGGCTGGCTGGATGATCGCCGCGAGCTGCGTCCCGGCCCGAAATTTGCCGCCCAATTTTTGGTCGCGCTGCTGGTGGCGGCCAGCGGCGCGCGCATCACGTTGTTTGTGCCGAACGTCGCCTTCCATTATGCCATCACGATCCTGTGGATGCTCACGGTGATTAACGCGTTTAATTTCATCGATAACATGAACGGGCTGTGCGCCGGAGTCGGCGCAATCGCCGCCTGGTATTTCGGCGTCATCGCCGCCGCCGCCGGCCAGTACCTCGTCGCGGTCGTTGCGCTGGTCACTTTCGGAGCGTTGCTCGGTTTTCTGCCTTACAATTTCCCGCGTGCGCGGGTGTTCCTGGGAGATTCCGGCAGCCACCTGGTGGGCTACCTGTTGGCGGTACTGGCAATTCTGCCGCACTTTTACAACGCCCACCACCCGCGGAAGTTCGCGGTGCTGGCGCCGCTGCTCGTGCTGGCCGTGCCGTTCTTGGACCTCGCGTGGGTGGTGTTGCTGCGCTGGCGCAAAGGCCAGCCGTTTTACATTGGTGACACCAATCATCTCTCACACCGGCTCGTGCGTCGGGGCCTCACGCGCTCCCAAGCCGTGCTGGCGCTTTGGCTGGCCGCCGCCGGGCTCGGCAGTCTGGTGTGCTTGCTCTAGGATTCCGCTCGATGGCTGGCCGCGATCACTTCGGAAAAAATGCCGAGCACCTCGGCGCGGGCCAGCGCGCCGACCAGGCGATTCTCCTTCAGCGTGTTTACCACAGGGATATTGCGCTGCTCACTGGCTAGCACCACCGGCAGAACCTCGAGTAACCGCTGGTTCGGAGTGACGCACGGCGGCGGTGGCCGCATCACGTCATACGCAATCACCCCGAGCATCTCCTGGCTCGAACCCAAGAATTGCTTCAGGTCCTGCAGCGCGATAACGCCCACCAATTGTCCCTTGGCATCGATAACCGGCAGAAAGTTATTCGCGCTGGTGAGGAACCGGTCGGCGATCTCGCCCAGCGTAACGGTCTCCCGCACTGGCGGCACCGGCGCCCGCATCAGGTCGCTGACGGTGCGTTCGGTGGCCGCTTCCGACGCCGTGGCGTCCTGCGCGACAGTCACGCCTTTGCGGCGCAGCGGTTCGGTGTAAATGGATTCCGGGTGAAGGCGCCGCGCGACCAACACCGAAACCACACACCCCAGCATCAGCGGCGGCATCAGCGAGTAGTCCAGGGAAATCTCCAGCACCATAATCATCGCCAGCAAGGGAGAGCGCGTGGTGGCCGAGAGCATGCTCCCCATGCCCACAACGGCAAAAACCGCGATGGGCAGATTCTCTGCGACATGCAACGCGCGCAGTGCCAGCGCGCAAACCGCCCCAAGCCCGGCGCCGAGAAATAGTGTCGGAGTAAACACGCCGCCGACCGCACCGGAGCCGACGGTCGCCAGGGTGGCCACGAGCTTGGCCACAAACAGGCCCGTCAGGAAGAGCAAGGCGGTGCCAAGCCGATTGCTTTGCTCGCGACTCGATAAAGCCGCGGGGTAGGCCTCCAGCAATAGCGCACGGTTCAGGCGCAACAGGTCCGCCCCTTGTGGTTGGGATTGCGCCAGCTCCCGGGTCGCCGGCGCCAGTTGAACCCCCGCGAATCGCGTATCGGCGTAAAGCGGCCCGGTTAAGATGATCCGGTTCAAGTCCGCGATCAGCGCCAGCTTGAGCCGTGGGTCCGCTCCGCCAGCGTACTCGGAAATCAACCTGCTCGTCGGGGACGATAAGTGCCCGGCAATATAAACCGAGATCGTATCGTTGGTAGCCGGATGGCTCAACCGCGCGACCAGCGCGGGCAAGTCCTTGATATCCGCAGGCGACAGACCCGCCGGGGTGTATTCCCCCAGCAGAATGCGATTCGTAATCGAGTAGCCATTGCCCCAAACACCGGGAAACTGCACTGCAATCAGACCCACAATCAAACCGCCGATCGCCAGCCGGATGTACACCGGCATGTTGAGTCGCTTGAATATTTCCTCCGACCGGGCGAGCAGCTTGAGAAAGACTGCGCCCATCACGCCGGTCACGATCCCCAGCCCAACGAACCACGGCAATTGGGTCACGCTGGTAAACTCGAACGGCGGCACGGTGTACCAAGGCCGGATACCGAAGAAGCTCCGCGATACCATTGTCGCCACGACGGATGAAAAGACCAGCGGGGCAAACAAACTCATCGAGAAGTTGCCCAGGACGATCAACGCGGCAAAGACCGCGCCTGAAATCGGCGCGTTATACGCCGCAGAAATGCCCGAAGCTGCGCCGCAGCCCACCAGCAGCCGCAGCCGATACGGCTGCCACTTCGCCCATTGACCCCACTTGGATGCCAGCGTCGCGGACAGTTGCGTAATGCCGCCTTCCCGTCCAATCGAGCCGCCAGACCCTATCGTCACCAGGGAGGACAGGAATTTTATGAACCCATTGCGCAGCGGCAAGCGGCCATCGCCGGCCACCACCACCTCGAGCAGGTTGGTTGAACGTTGCGATCCGGCGAGCCGCAATCCCCAATACAACACCAGCCCGGCGCAGCACCCGCCGATCGTCGGCGTGATGATCCGCTTCCAGGTTTCCAGGCGCGCCGCCACTTCTGCCGGCTCTCCTGGTTCCTGCAAGAAAATGTACATCACCGTCTCCGTCGCGTAGTAATAGAACAGGTTAACCAGCCCGCCGAGAACCCCGACACCCCCGGCCAGGACCAGGTGAAAAGCCTCCTCGCTGAAGTGCAGTTTTTCGCGAATGCTCAGCGCCCGTTGCCAGTGCCGCCCGAACAACGCGTGCATCTTGCCGAAAAACTTCTTCGTCAACCGCAACACACACCAAATCTACGGCAAAGCGGTTCTTTGACGAGTGGGAAGGCACCAGCCCTGGGGTCGGCTGGCGGCCCCGGCGCCGCTTGGGTTTGCAGACACCAGGTGGCGTCGGGAAAAAGAATTTCGGTTGGCAACCGAGCGGACGTTTCGGCGTGCTGCGCGCTGAAGCCCGCGCTCCGGGGCAAAGTGTAACTGTAACATTTGGGATGGAAGGTACGGTGGGCGGGCAAGGAGAGGGGGGGTATGGCATCGTACCCCACTTTGATCCGCCAGGTCGTCAGGACCTCGGTTTTACCGAGGTGATCTTGAGGTTGGGATCCGTCAGGTAAGTCGTCAGCATCCGTCAGGTAGCGTCAGAGGCCGGTAAATACGGTGGATTTTGAACGTGTCAGTCGTCAGGGGCCGGTAAATACGGGCGATCGGCCACAACGCCATACCAGCACATGGCAGATATCAGGCAGCGCCGGAACGGACCCAGGCCGAAAGGCGCACTTGCAGAATGAGATCGTCAATAGGTTACTATAGGTTACTACAGGTTACCATAGGTTACTATAGGTGACTCTGAGTGACTGAAAAGCGCGGGTGCGGGCGGCCTGACGGGGACGGCCCACCGGCGTGGTGAGGCTGGCAAGTGCGCAGATGTAACGTGTACATACGACCTCGGTACCGGTCTGAGGCCGGGCCCGCGGCTACCGGCAGCGGCGGTGAAAGTTGACCGCGGTTCTGGCAGCCAAGGGGAAAAGCGGCAATAAGTATGCCATTGCGGTGGTGAGAGAGTTCCTTAATTACGCTACTTGTCAGGGATTGGTAAGGGCTGAAGTGTGATTGGCCGGATTAGGTGGGATTAGCTGGGATTAGGTTGGATTAGGTGGGTGAATAGGTGGGTGGGTAGGTGGGATTGGGCGGGTTCAGCCGGGGATTATGTGAGATTAGGTTGGATTAGGCGGGATTAGGCGGTATTTGCGGGGGAAACGGCAAGGGCGTTGTGAGCTGGATGTTGGACTGGAAGTGCGGGACGTTGAGTGAGACCTTGCCCCCGGCGTCCAAGGTGTTCTCGTTCGAGGTTAGACGTTGAGACGTTGCAGGTTGGTCTTTGGAAACCCCCGCCACCATCCTAGCTCGGCATGATGGGGAGGGGGGCTTCTGGGGGTGTACAGCCGTCCCATCCGTCCCAAGCTCGGTAAACACGGGTGATTCTCACTGTTGCAAACGTCCCAAATCGCAGTACATCCGTCCCAAAAGGCCAGGGAAGCGTCCCGAACCGCGCCGCGTCCGTCCCGACAGTGAGGCGATTGAAGTCAGCGGTCCGGGGGTCCCCGGGGCGAAGTGTAACTGTAACATTTCGGGATGAGCGCGTTCGCGGGGGGACCCGGGGCAAAGTGTAACTGTAACATTTGGGGATGGGCGCGTGGGGGCCCCGGAGCGGGGGAAACGGCAAGCGCCTCGTAATTCGGGTGTTGGACAAAAATGGATTAATGGATTGATGGATTGATGGAGTGTTGGGGAGCCCGCGGTTTGGGGGGGCTCCGGGGCAAAGTGTAACTGTAACATTTGGCGCGGCATTGGGGGCGCCCCGAGGTGTTGAGGCCCAAGGTGGGGCTACTGCCACGGATGAAATATTTTTTTGGTAAATACATGGTTCTGCTGTGCGGGGCCACGAAAAAGTGACGGTATTTCCGTTTAGCGTGAAGCACGCCGATGTGCTGCAATGCATGCAGAGGGAACGCCGCCGGCAGTCAAATGACAAATGACAAGATACGGCGCAGCAGCCCGTGAAGGTGGTTGCGCTCGTGGGTGAGAGTCCCACCCGTCGAATTGGACGGTTCACGACGGAACGGCCCGGTGCCTGTCGCGCCGCAAGGCGACGAGGGGAGTCAGCAGTCCGGGCATAGAACCGATGGG
>DASYXT010000055.1:0-273585 GCA_035934555.1 Verrucomicrobiia bacterium
CGCGCTTTCCATACAACTCATGGGCGATCAGCACATAGTGCATGTCTGGGACTCGTGGATTGCGGCCCGCCCGCAACGCCAGGCGGTTGTCGTGGAGCGGCTGGCCGGACGTGTGCGCCGCGCGGCTGAGGAAATCTTGCGGCAGACTGGGGAGGCTTAATTTTATGTCATTTGACCCATACCCTAGCGGCCTTGACTGGGCCAATGGCCTTGGCGGATTAATTGGAACGCCGATTAATCCCAGCCAGATCATCGCCATGGACATGACGGGGCTAATCGACATTGAATCGAAAACTCCCGAGGAACTGCCGGACTCGCCGGAAATTGAGCGGGCGGAACAGGCAACGCTCACTCACCGCTTTAGCCTACCGTGGGGAGTCGCGCTGCAAAAGCTGATTGAGTATGGACGTGGCACACTGCTTCAGGATTCAAGCGGTAATGTCACAAAGGTTCTATCGTGCAAAGTCCAGCGCCAACCGGGCGGCTTGGCAATCCTGATTGTGGTTTCTGAGGGGTTGTCGTTTGACACCCCGCCCGACAAATTCTCAATCGTTCCGGTTGAGCTGGGATTGAACATCCTTAAGCACCCAAGGTATTTTTTTGCGCTGCAAGGGGCCAACAACACCGAAGCAACGGCCAACCAATACGTCATTCGGCTGCTGCAAGACTACTTTGAAAATTCATGGCCGTTGTATAGGGACTACTTGGAAAACCGGCTCTACTGGTCTGTCGCCGCGAACATGGCGACAGCATCGCCGGTGTCCAACGGGGATGGCACTTACACCGTTACACCGCCTGGGCAGATTGGGACGCCCAACACGGTAATAACGATCCCCGGAACGGATTTGGCAAAGTCGGCGGCGATGGAAATCGTCACGAAGTATTGGCGCGGCACTGAATCGCCTTATATCGTGGGGTACCAGATCACATGGAGCGCGTTTTACTTCCGACCGCCTTTTCTTAATCCGGGCGGCTACATCGAGGACCCGATTCTTCAGGCTAATCCGCAACTTCCAGCCTACTTCATTTCTCCGGACTACCCGCCAACGCTGACGAATACGATCTTCGACCGGCTGGCCGTCTATAACCCGCAATGCTATTCCGATACCGGCTACGATACCGGAGCGGCGGTTATCTCCTGGCTGCGCAAGGCCGATCAGATTGTCGAGGAGCGAACGTGGTTTCAAGTGGACCGGATTTGGATTGGCAGTCCCGTTGGCTTCTGGGATCCCGACATTTACGCTGCCCAACATCGACCTGACGTGGTTTCCGATTACAACACGCTAACACCGGGGCCACCGCCTAACCCAAGCCAGATACCGCAACTGCAACAATGATTATGAAAATTCTATCCTTCAACGCGCAGGACGAAAAAGATTTCTGCTTAACAGCCTGGCACGAAGCCGGCCACGCCGTGGTGGCGCGTGCCTACGCCCTAAACCCGACCCCCTTTGTGGGTGGCTTACACATGGGCGTTTGCGCATCCGCGGCGGGCACGCGCGAGCAGAACGCCGCATTGGCCTGGGGCGGCATTCTGGGCGAGGTTCTCGGCGGATTTGCCAACCCCGTCGGCGAGCCGCTCACAGTCCCCACTTGGTGGCATCACCTGTTCATGGCGGGCGGCCACGCTGAGAGGCTCTCGGCAGAGGACCGCGAGCTAATCCAGGCCGACTCGTTTTCCCTTGAGAGTTTCCGCCGCGCCTTCGACATCCTCACCGCGCGACGGCCCGAGCTGGAAGCGGCCGCCGCGCGTCTGATCGCGCAATCCCGCGAGACTGTCCTGGCCAGCCGGGGCGACCGCGACCGCGGCAATCAGCGTGTGGAACACTGGATTGCGGCGCGGCAAGAGCTGCGGGACTTCCTCACCGCCCCGGCAACACCCGTGCCCGAGGTGCCCGACGTGGTTAGCGCAACCGCGCCGGCGCCGAACTGGGGCATCACAGCGCACGGCCTGATCACGACGGACGTCATCTGTGCGCTGGATAAGACGGGCGAGATCGAAGTTGCGAGCACGCTGGAGAACATAAGCCGGAGGATGCGGTTTGGCGCGCGCTGAGGCCAAGCACCGCCGCTCGCTTTGTCCGTGCGGCCAGCGTGCCGTTGCCTGGCGGGCCGGCCCGGTATGCGCCCGGTGCCTCGAATGGGAGCGCCGCCACTTCATGCGCGAGGCGAAGAAAGAACGCCAGTGCATCCCCTTGGGTGAAGCCGTGGAAGCCAGCGCCCGGGCTACGCAATAGACTGCCTGCCGTTTCGCTTTTGCCCCCACCATACCACCGCACCCCGGCGATCAAAACGCGTCCTAGGGCCAATGGGCGCTTCCCTGGTTGAATGGCCGAGCGCAAAATGGGCGAGATGCTGCTGGCGACGGAAAGGGCGAAGCCTCCCGGGGACAACCAACACAGAAAGAAGGATCGGTCACCTGTCATTACCGAAGCTCCCACCCTCTCCGCCCTCGGCCTGGCCAAGAACGAAAGCGCAGCGGCGCAAAAGGCTGGCCAAGCTGCCGCACGGCTGCCCTCGCTCACCGCTGGGGGCTAGGAGAGGCGATTCATGCCCCGGAGGTGCCCGCATACCATCCGCGAATCAAAAATCGCTCCTGGGGCAAAAGGGCGGACCAATCACAAACAGACATAAGCAGAGTGAGACGGTTTTTGGTTTGTTGACCGCACCAAAGGTCCACCAAACATTTTGCCCGTTTACGCTGGCCCCAAACATGCCCCAAACATGCCCGGAGACACCAAAGGTTCCCAAACATTTTTCTTGCTCTGCCTTGCTCTAGTTGTGAATAAACGCTTGCATTTACCGGGGTGTTGCTCCATTGTTGCGGCATGGTATGTAGCAACTAGACACAACGGAACGCAACTATGCAAAACGACGAAAGTAGCTATTCTCAATGTTCGAATCCATGCCGGACAGCCACCTGGGTGTAATTGCTGCCAAACCCCACATCGGCCCAGCAACTGAAGACAGAGGTGCTTTGCTTCTCCCCGGCGAGAACTGTTCTTAACGCCAACGTCCGCCCGGTGCCCTCGGGCAGCGGCAGGCAAAATGATCTGAGCCTATTCTGCTGGGGAGTCGGACCTGGCGCGATCGGCTCGGCATGCAGCAAACGAGACTCGCGTCCAGGTTCCAGCAGTTCGATCCGAAATTCAACGGTTGTGTTGGGGTGTGAAAAATCACTCGCATCCGCGAAGCCAAAGCGGCCGGTGATTTGCGTTACTCCAGCGGGAACTTTGAATTCGACCGATGCGCCGGGCGGCGCCAGCAACGCCGGCTGGCCCTCAACTGGCAGGATGACGTTCTGACCCGCAACCACATCCAACGGTCGGATCTTGCGGCCGTTGGCCTGAAGCGCAGGTTTACCTTTGTAAATCACGACTGTGTTTGTAAGGCCTGAAATCTTCGACGGCGCAACCGCGAAACCGGGGAACTTCAGTTTCTGGAGCTCGGCCGAGGCCGATTGGCCTATTGGTTTTTCGATCCGGTAAAGGCGGTAATGAATAGCTGCCTGCCACCAGGTTTCTGCTGCTGGGTCCAATTCCACACTGTAACCTTTGGGTCGCTGGACAGCGTGCCCGGTGCACAACTCGACCACGTCGCCATTGCCCAGAAGAAATGGACTGGCCAGAAAACCGGCGGAAAGCATTGGCGCCGGCGCATCGAACTCGGCCCCCTGCGCGCAACCGTCCGCGCCAATCACCTTGAGCCGCACCTGGGCCGGCCGGTAGAAGAACTCCCGCACCCGGCCGGCCAACGTCGGTTCCAGGTCCACCTCCATCCAAACGTTGGCGTCGGTTTCCGGCAGAAGAATGGGCGTGCCGGTCGGGACGGTGCCTTGGCGCAACAAAGTCAGTTTGGGAGTAGACCATGGGGCTGATTTGAACAGGAGGAACGAGCCTTCGCCATCCACCAGTTGATAATTCATCAACACGTCCCGTAACAGCAGGGCATCGTCCAGAGCGGGAACGCGCGCATCCAAAGCGGACAGGCCGAATAAAACAAACTGCGGGCGGTCGCTGTGCGCAAAATGCTCTTCATTGAGGCGCATCAGTTCGGGGTTGTAGGCGGCGTAGCTTTGAAACATTGGCCGCGGGTTGTAATTGAGGTTATTAAAAGTCGCGTAGGCCTGCGCCCATCCAAACACATCGGCTGTCGCGTGGCCAACCCGGGCGTCAATTTGCGGCAGCCGGTTCGTTTCGCGTTCCAGTTCGAAGGCCTTGCTCAACGCAGCGATTTGCCCGCCCGGGTTCATCAACCACTTCATGTTCTCGGAAACCTGGCGTGCCGGCCGCCGGAGGCAATATTCGAG
Source organism: Verrucomicrobiia bacterium (assembly GCA_035934555.1). Classification (GTDB taxonomy): domain Bacteria; phylum Verrucomicrobiota; class Verrucomicrobiia; order Limisphaerales; family UBA8199; genus DASYXT01. Next base: position 4,310 of record DASYXT010000055.1, read on the forward strand.
GTAGCCGGGAAAAAACATTTGCTGGAGCACGTACGCCGCCGCGACAGAGCATACGACGCCCAGTGCACGAGCCAACTCCCTCGGCACCTTACGCTCCGTCGGCAATGCTTCCAAAGCGACGAGCAGCACCGGCACGAAAAACAAATAGAACTCCACGTGATACCGATCGGCCCGCACGAAACCGTGTTTCCATGTCAGGAACAGGAATCCCGTCAGCCAGGAGAAGAGCAGCAGCCGGCGCGCGCCACGGTAGTCGTCAGATACTCCGTAAGCGGAAAACGTTCGCAACCCTACCGTGACCAGGGCAACTCCACCGATCAGAACGCCGCCCCACAACGCGCTCTGAGGACAATCCGTAGCCATGGCTTGGGCGAATCCGCTGCAGAGCGGGGTGACAGACTTCGCATAGGCGAGCAAATGCGACCACGCCTGGCCCGCGGCAATCCAGCCCGCCAGGACGGCCGCACCAAACCCGCTCAGCACCCCAAGGCTCAGACCTTTGCGGCCGCGCAACGCCAAGTCAGCCGCGACGGCCCCCACGCACAGACCACCGCTGATGAAATACGTGAGTTTCACCAGCACGCCGAGCGCGGCGATCCCCGCGAAAATAATGGTCCACCACTTCAGTTGCGGGCCGTCTTCCAATACGCACAGCAGGCCCCAGCCAAGCAGGCCCAGGTTCAGCAGCACATCCGCGCCGGAATGAGTATTGGCGGCCACCAGCACAAATATCCCGAGCAGCAAGGCACTCCATAGGAGGCGCAACCGCAGCGCCAACAAGCTCAACCCGAACGCCGTCATCCAGCAGAGCAGCCCCGCAGTCACAAGGCGCGATATCGCCTCTCCTGGCGAGAAGAGGGATGTCACCAGATAACCCAGGGGACCGTAGGTGAAAACAAGGTCGGTCCCGAACTGCAGTTGATGAGCGTGGGCATAGTCCAGAACAGAGCACCAGGAAGAGTCCACATCGGTTTTGGGGCAGATGTGCGGCGGTGAGGCGCAGACCAAGGTAAGACCGAGGGCCATCACCGAGGCTAAAGCGACGCGAAGCCACGGCCGCACCACGCCAGGATTGGGCGTCGGCACGTCCGCGGGATGTTCGACCCGGGTCACGGGCTGCCACTGGTAGCACCCTTTATGCCAAGGTCCGCATTCCTCTGCACTTGATCAGCGCAGCTATTCAACCTTAACGCCCCCGCCCCACTTACCGGCCGCACAATCGGCTTCCGCGCGCCGGTTCTTCAGGTAGGAACAGGCATAGACCCCATTTCCCAATGGGGTTACGGCACTAGGTTAAGAGCATGAAGAGTTCTGTTCTGAGTTTGTTGGCCGCGACGGCTTTAGTCGCGGGCTGTAATCAAAGCGTCCAAACCGCGTCGGAGAAGTTCAACGCGCTGCCGCCGCCAGTCCAAAAAACCGCCCGAGTCCAGGCCCCGGATGCGGAGATCGTCGGTGTATCCAAAACCACTGAAAACGGCCGCGAGGGCTACGAGGTGACGTTCCAGGGCCAGGGCAGCAGCAACCCGAAGGTGTTTGTGGCGCCGGATGGCACTTTGCTGAGCAGCGATTTTACCAAAACTCCAGGGTTAGTGGACAAGCTGCTCACGCCGACCGGGGCGACTGGCACCCCGTTCAGCTCTCTGCCCGAACCGGTGCAGAAGACGATTCAGGCCCAGGCGCCCAAAGGCCAAGTTGCCGATATCTCGCGCACGACTGAGAATGGCCGTGTGATTTACAAGGTCGAGGTAAAGGATCAAGGCAAGGACCAGACCATTGAAGTGGCCCAGGACGGCACGCTGGTGCAGAACCTGGCGAAGTAATACGCGGTCGGTTGAAGCGGTTGGGATAACCAGTCGCAAAGCGCAGATGTAAACAAAAAGGGGCGGCCTCCTCGGGCCGCCCTTTGGCTGCGGCGAGCACGCGCTACCCTTCGATGTTTGTTGAAGCGCGTTCTCTTCAACCGCAGCCGATTCAAGACGGCCCCACGCTACTCCCTGCGCTCAGTCAGCGATAGCCGGGAAATTCCTCAACGAAGCCCGGGGGGTTCACCGGGATCAGGGAATGCTGAACTAACTGGAATGATGCAATGATGGAGCGGGAACCTCCTACCAATCTTTCAGCGGCCGGCGCGGGTCGATGGGTTTGCTATCGGGCTTGAGCTGCAGGAGTTTTTCGTCGGCTTTTTGCGCGTCGAGGAGCTGGCGGGCTTGTTCGGGGGTCATCTCGCCGGCGGCAGCGGCTTCCTCGGCGTCCTGCTGCTGGTCCTTTTGTTCCTTGGATTGGTCGGGCGAGTTGGCGGCCTGGGCTTTTTGGGGTTGCTGCTTTTGTTGCTCCTGTTGCGCGCGCGCCGCCTGTTGCTGCTTTTGGTCCTCCTGCTTTTGCTGCTGCGCGGATTGATTCTGCTGCTGGTTTTGTTGTGATTTGCCCTTTTGGTCTTGCTGCTTCTGGTCCTGCGACTGCTGCTGACCCGATTGCTGTTTTTGGTCCTTCTTATCCTGCTGCTCGGATTGCTGTTGGTTTTGTTGCTGTTGTTGTTGTTGTTGCTGCTGTTCTTCTTTCTTGAGCAACGTGGCCAGCGCGTTCAGTTGCGGGTCAGCAGGGAACTGTTGCAGCCCCGTGAGAACCTGCGCTTGGGCGTCCTTTTTCTTGCCCCAAATGTACAGTTGTGCGCCGCGGTGGAAGTAATCGTCCGCCGTTTGGGCGCGGCCGGCAACTGCGCCCAGCAGCAAGCTAAGGCTTAGCAGGAGGGTTTTGGACACCGTTAATCTCCTTCAGTCGTTGAATGTAATCGTTGTAATAGCTGGTGGTGGAATCCTGCTGGAGGGACTGCTCCATGATGCTGAGGGCCTGTGCAAACTGATTAACGCGGACGGCTTCGTCGGCGGCGGCTTTGGCCTTCCTGGCAGCCTCGCTGGGCTGAATGTTCTGCGGTTGCGATTGCTGCTGTTGTTGCTGCTGTTTTTTGAGTTCTTCGAGGCGCTGTTTGACGAATCCCGCGTTATACTTGGCGTCGGCGTCCTGCGGGTTCAGCTTGAGGCTCAGTTCGTAATCGGTAATGGCCTTTTGCCAATTCTCGGAGCGCTTGGCGGTATCAGATTGGCTCTCGCCGAGGCGATACAAGGCATTGCCGTGATTGTAGAACGCCATTTCCTGCAGCTTCAGGTCGCGGGAGGCGAGCGCCTGGTTGAACTGGTTGGCGGCTTCATCGAACTTGCCGGTGCGATAGGCCGCCGCCCCGGCGTTGAAATGGAGGCGCGGGTCGTCCCCTTTGCGTTTGAGCAACTGCTCGTATTGCTGAAGCGCCTGGGAATAATTGCCGGCCTGGTACTCGCGCAAAGCACTTCCGGTGGAGGCGGAGCCGCGGGCAGGCACCAGCAGCAAGGCGAGCAAGACAGCAGCGGTGGAGACCAGCGGGCGCGCGGCGGGCGCGGCGGCGGCGGGCTGGGTGCGGGGCTGCGGTTTGCGTTCGGGCAGCAGCATTTCCAGGATCAGCAGGACACACGCGGCGGCCAAAGGCCAGTGATAGCGTTCCTGGTACTGCTTGACCATGAGTTCCTGGTGCTCGGCTTTGGGCAACGGCGCGATACCCTGGGAATAAACGGTGGCCATGGTATCAGCGCCGCGCAGCGGCAGGTAAAAGCAACCGGGCGACGTGCCGGCGATCTCCTCGAGCAACCGCTGGTTCAAATGCGACTTAACAACGTTGCCCTGCTCGTCACGCACGTAGTCGTCCTGGCCCTGCGCGTTATGGACGCGCAGAATCTGGCCTTCCGCCGTGCCGACGCCGACGGTGAAAATCTTCAGGCCGGCCTGGGCGGCTTTCTGTGCGGCTTCGAGCGCGCCGGAATCGTGGTCCTCGCCGTCGGTAATCAGAACCAACACTTTATGATTGTCACCGTTGCGGAACCCGGCCTCGGCGGTGCGAATGGCTTCCGCCAGAGCGGTGCCGCCCTGAGGTATGGTCCCGACGTCGAGCGCATCAACGCTTTGACGGAAAGCCGTGTCGTCAATCGTTAAGGGGCATTGGAGGAAGGCGGTGCCGGCGAAGGCCACAAGCCCGAGGCGGTCGGCTTTGGCGAGCTGCATCAAATCCAGCGCGGCGAGCTTGGCGCGGGCGAGGCGATTGGGAGCGATATCCTGCGCGAGCATGCTTTTGGAAGTATCGATGGCGACAATCACATCAACGCCGCGCTGTTTGACCTCCTGCCAGGTAAAACCCCAGCGCGGTCCAGCGAGCGCGAAAATCAGACAAGCCACCGCGCCGACAATGCAGCCGAGCCGGACCTTTCGCCGCACCGGCGAGACGCCCGACACCAGGCCTGGGAGCAGGCGCGGCTGGATGAATTGGGCCATCAGGCGGGCGCGATTGTTCGCGGCCCACCAGAAAAACAGCACCAGCGCCGGCGGCAGGACCAGCAGCAACCAAAGGAATTGTGGGTGAGCGATCGACATCAAGGCAGGCGCCTCCAAACCGTATGGCGCAGCAAAACTTCGAACATCAGCAGGGCCAGGCCGGGCGTGATGAACCAGTCATACAACTCGCGATAATGCGCGAACTTCTTCACCTGCGTCTCGGTCTTCTCCAGTTTGTCAATCTCGGCATAGATCGCCTGGAACCGTTCCGCGTTGTCGGCGCGGTAGTACTTGCCGCTGGTGTCGTCGGCGATCTTTTTCAAGGTGGTCTCATCGATATCCACCGGCTCCAGGCGTGAGCCGACGCGCTGGCCGCCGTAATACACCGGCATCGGCGCCATCCCCTGCCGGCCGACGCCAATCGTATAAACCTTCACGCTGAGGGCCTTGGCGGCTTCGGCAGCCGTCAGCGGATCAATCTTGCCCGAGTTATTCTGACCATCAGTCATGAGAATGACGATTTTGCTCTTGGCCTTCAGCTCGCGCAGGCGGTTGACGGCGGTGCTCAGGGCGGAGCCGATGGCGGTGCGGTTTTCGTCGATGTCGCCGATCTTGAGCCGTTCGATATTCTCGAGCAGGAAATCGTGGTCCAGCGTCAACGGCGTCGCGATATAGGGCTGGGTCGCGAACACCACCAGGCCGATGCGGTCGCTGGGCCGTTTCTTAATGAAGTTCTCCAACACCGCGCGGGCCATGTTGAAGCGGTTGACCCGGTCGCCGCGCACCTCGAAATCTTCGGAGATCATGCTGCCGGACATGTCGAGCGCGACGACGATATCGACGCCGCTGGCACTGACCTGCGTCTCGCTGCGGGTGAGCCGCGGTTGGGCCAGCGCGACGATGCACAAGCCCAACACCAGCCAGCGCAGCGCCCGGAGGACGCGCCCCGAACGCGTGCGGCTGATGTTCAACACGCCACGCAGAAGGTTGACTGACGAATAGACAAAGGCGGGCGGTTCGCCGCGCGTTCCTTTCAACCACGCCAGCAGCGGCAGCAGCAACAGCAACAGCAGCAGCCAGGGATGCCCGAAGCTGTTCTCGAACCACTCGCCGAGCGAAGCAGACCCTGAGACGGCCAAAAGGAAATGAGGTGCGGCCGGGTTCATTGGCGAACGGGCTCCGGTTCTGGCGCCGCGGCCGGTGCGGCAGGTTCGACCGGGCGCGCCACGGGCTCGGTTTCTTTGACCAGGCGCAGCGCCGCGGCGTGCAGGTCGCGCAACTCCGGTTCGGCGGGTTCGTATCGGGCGAACTTGACCAGGTCGCAGCGTGCGAGGAATTCGCCGAGGCTGTTTTTCTGGTCCGGGCTCAACAGATTGGTTCCCTGCAATTCGTAAAGAAATTCTTCGGTGGTGCGCTCGGGCGCGCGGAACTCGAACCGCTCTTCGAGATACCAGCGAATCGTGTCGGAGACGGCGATGCAGAACGCTTTGGGATTCCCAAGCAGCGCCAGCGCCTCGTCGAGTTTTTGCCGTGCGCGGATGTGCGCGGGGATGACCGGCACCGGGGGAACCAGGGCACGACGCTGTCGCCAGCGCCGCCAGGCGAAGTACAGCGCGGCCAAGAGCAGCAAGCCAGCCAAGGCAAGGCCGACCCAAAGCCAGGGATTGGGAATGGACACCGGCGCCTTAATGTCGCGCAAGTCCGCGCTGGCCTGGGGAGCCAGAGCCGACACGGTGTTGGTTGGTGCGACTTTAAGCATTCGTTTCGGCCAGTTAACCGCGCAGCCGTCGCTTTTCGCGTGTTTCGAAAAAGCGGCCCAGCTCGGCGGCGTAGGGCTGGTCGGTGCGCAAGCGGATCGCGTCGATGCCCGCCGAGCGCAACTGCCGGGCCAACTCGGTTTGGGCGCGGACGCGGTGTTCGGCAAACGCCGCGCGCTTGCGCGCGTCGCCGGTATCCAGCTCGATGGTTTCGCCCGTTTCAGCGTCCTGCAAAACCAGCCGGCCCAGTGCGGGCAGTTCCAGCTCGAAAGGGTCGGTGATTTGGACGGCGACAACATCGTGCCGGCGGTTGGCATGCCGCAGCATCGAGGAGGAGAGTTGGTCGGGTTGCGGTTTGGACACGCGAGCGTTGCCTGCGGCTTGGCCATCCGAAGCGATGAAATCGGAGATCAACACTGCGATGGCTTTGTGCGGGGTAACCCGAAGCAGGAACTGCAACGCGCCATTTAAATCGGTTCCGTGGCGCTGCGGTTGAAAGAACAGCACTTCGCGAATGACGCGCAGCACGTGCCGGCGCCCTTTGCGCGGCGGGATGAACTTCTCGACCGCATCGCTGAACAGGACCAGGCCCACCTTGTCGTTATTGCGGATGGCGGAGAAGGCGAGGACGGAGGCAATTTCGGCCGCCAGTTCGCGTTTGGATTGCGCGCGAGACCCGAACAGGCCGGACCCGCTGACATCCACCAGCAGCATCAGCGTCAGCTCGCGTTCCTCGACAAACTTCTTGATGAACGGGTGATTCATCCGCGCGGTGACATTCCAATCGATGGAGCGGACCTCGTCGCCGGGCTGGTATTCGCGGACCTCGTCGAAATTCATGCCCTGGCCCTTAAAGACGCTGTGGTACTGGCCGGCGAGCGACTCGCTGACCAGGCGATTGGTCCGCAGCTCGATCTGCCTGATTTTCTTCAGAATCTCACGCGGAATCATGGCACCGGCAGCTCATCAAAAATCTTCTGAATGACTATCTCGCTGGTCTTTTCCTCGGCCTCGGCTTCGTAGGTGATGGCGACGCGGTGGCGGAGCACGTCCATGCCGATGCTCTTGACATCCTGCGGCGTCACGTAGCCGCGGCCGCGGAGAAAGGCGTAGGCCTTGGCGGCGAGTGTCAGCGAGATGGTGGCGCGAGGCGACGCGCCCAATTGAATGAATTCCTTCACCGCGATTTTGTGCGCTTCCGGCTCACGGGTCGCGCAGACCAGATCGACGATGTAATCCTTCACCTTGTCATCGACGTAAATGTCATTGATCACCTGGCGCGCCTTGAGGATTTGCTCTGGCTCGACCACCGGCCGGGCCTCGGGCGTGCCCGAGGTGCGGGCCATCAATTCGAGAATCTGGCGCTCCTCAGCGCGGGAGGGATAGCCGATGCGCAGCTTGAGCATGAACCGATCGACTTGCGCCTCGGGCAGCGGATACGTGCCCTCCTGCTCGATGGGATTTTGCGTCGCCAACACCAGGAACGGTTCTTCGAGACGGTAGGTGTGGTCGCCGATGGTGACCTGCTTCTCCTGCATCGCTTCCAGCAGCGCGCTTTGCACTTTGGCCGGCGCGCGGTTGATCTCATCGGCCAAAACCAGGTTGGCGAAGATGGGCCCTTTGCGCGTGGTGAACGCGCCCGATTGCGGGTTGTAAATTTGTGTGCCGATGACGTCGGCCGGAAGCATGTCGGGCGTGAACTGGAGCCGCGAGAATTTGACGTTCAGGCAGTTGGCGAGGGATTTAACGGAGAGCGTTTTGGCCAAGCCCGGCACGCCTTCCAACAGCACGTGGCCATTGGCTAAGAGGCCGACGACCAACCGCTCGACCAGGTACGTTTGGCCGACAATGACTTTGCCCAACTCGCTAAAGAGCGGGCGCACAAACGCACCCGCCTCCTGAACTGCCTCGTTAACAGCGCTTATTCCGGTATTCATTAAGTCCAAAATCTTACTCAACGATGGACAGAAAGACCAGAAATTGCGTTCAAGGAAATGGAACGGGTGGGAATGGGCAGCGCCGATTCATGAACCTGGCCACATCGGGGCGGGGTGGGCCTCGTCCCCAGCTCCGTCCTTATTCCCCAGCCTCAATGGGACGAAGCCGTCCCCTGCCCCTTCATGAATTGGGGCGGGATACAGTCAAACATAAATTGCCGCAAAGAGCCCACGCATCGACAATCTCAACGGGACCCGCAGCTTCAGCGTTCATCAACCTGGGTACGGGAGCACGCTGCTCGGCAGATGCGGCAAATCACGGCTTGGCGTCCCTGGGCAGGTCCTTTTCGACGGTCTCACACAGGACGTGGAAGAGCAGTTTATGGGCTTCCTGGATGCGAGCGGTGTTGTTGCCGGGCGCGAGCAAATCGAGGCTCGCCAGGCCTTTAGTGTATCCGCCGTCGCGGCCGAGGAAGCAAATGCTCTTGAGCTTTCGCTGCGCGGCTTCTTCGAGCGCGCGCAGGACGTTGCGGGATTTGCCGCTGGTGGTAAAGGCGATCAGGACATCACCCGGCTGGCCGAGGCCCCAGACCTGGCGGGCGAAGATTTCTTCGGCGTTGTAATCGTTGCAGACAGCGGTCATGAACTCGCCGTTGGCGGTGAGTGAAATGGCGGGATACGGCCGGCGGTCTTCGCGGTAGCGGCAGAGGAATTCGGTCGCGAGGTGCGTGGCGTCGGAGGCGCTGCCGCCGTTGCCGCAAATCAAGAGCTTGTGGCCAGAAGTGAGGCAATCAAGCACGAGCCGGGCGGCGCGGTTGAGGGGCTTTTCCAGAGGGGCGAGCGCGCGAAGAGTGGCGATGGAATCTTCAATGTTTTGTTGAAGTAGAGTCATCGGGAAGAAGGTAAACAGATCGGGGAGAATGGAAAGAGCGGAGACGAACACGCAACGTCCACAACATCCTCAACGTCCGACATCGAATCTCACAGTTCGTCGCATACTCTACACTCCCAGTCTGGCGAGGATTCTCCCTCTCCCCTTCGGAAGGGGAGAGGGCCGGGGTGAGGGGGCTTTGTGTAGCCAATCCCGCGGTCCTCTCAGTAAGGCCACCAAGAGGGTAACTCCTAATGGTTCTGTTCCCTCATGATTCTGTCCGCTTCGTCTGCTCTTACCACGTGATTTCCGCCTTTCCGCCAACCGAGGCTGGCCCCCCCGCGCCGCGCACTTGCCCAGGGCAGGTTTCCGCCCTTACCTTATAGCTGTCATGACAGTGGCCGAGCACATCCGCAAGAAAGTCAGCGAGCTGCCCCATAAACCGGGCATCTACCTGATGCGGGACCGTTTTGGCACGGTGATTTACGTCGGCAAAGCGCGGGACTTGCGCAAGCGAGTCAGCCATTATTTCCAGCCATCGCGGCGGCTGGGATGGGACCTGAAATTCCAGGCGCTGGTCGAGGCGATTCACGATTTCGATTTTCACCCGGTCCGCAGCGAGCCGGAAGCGCTGTTGCTCGAAGGCAAGCTGATCAAGGAATTTCATCCGCGGTATAACGTCAGCTTCCGTGATGACAAACGGTTCCTGCTGCTGAAGGTAAACCTGAAGGACCCGATCCCGCGGTTTACGCTGACGCGCCTGCGGCAGGATGATGGCGCGCGTTACTTCGGGCCGTTCCCCAATTCGAGCGCGTTGCGCAGCACGCTCGCGCTGGTGCGGCGGCAATATCATCTGCGCGGCTGCCGCCCGCTCACACCGGGCGAAGCCGATTACAAGCATTGTCTCTACGCGCACCTGAAGTATTGCACCGCGCCGTGCATCAACAATGTGACACGCGAGCAGTACTTGGAGCAGGTGAACGCCGCGTGCGAGTTCCTCGACGGCCAATGCGAGGAAATGCAGGAACAACTCGAAGGCGAAATGCGCAAAGCGGCCGTGGCGCAGGAATTCGAGCGCGCCGCCGAGTTGCGGGATTTGCTGGCCGATTTACGGCGAACGACCCAGAAAGCCAACCGGTTCGAGCGCGTGCCTTACAGTCTGCCGCAGGCGATTGATCCGCAGCGGGATTTAGCCGAACTGGGCGAGGTGCTGGGGTTGCCCGGCGCGCCCGAGCGAATCGAAGGGATAGACATCTCCAATATCAGCGGCACTTTCAAAGTGGCTTCCCTGGTCAGTTTCCGCGGCGGGCGGCCCGACCGCGGCAATTACCGGCGGTTCCGGATCAAGACGGTGGAAGGGCAGGACGACTTTGCGTCGGTGGCCGAAGTGGTGCGGCGGCGTTATACGCGCGTGTTGAACGAGCTGCGCGGGCCGGCCGCGGCGCCTGCTCCCGCTGTGCCTGGGGCCGAGCCTGCCGCTCCAGCAGCGGCTGCGCCGGTGCAAGCGCCTGCCGGGCGTTGGGAGGGCGGCGAGCCTGTGCCCCAGGAACTGCAAAAGCTGGCAGATGAAACAGGCGCGGCCGTGCGGCATAACCGGCCCGCGCCGAAGCCGAGACCGGGGGCGGCGTTGCCGGATTTGATTCTGATTGATGGCGGCAAGGGGCAGTTGAGCGCCGCCTGCGGTGAGTTGGCGCGGCTTGGTCTGTCAAATATTCCGATTATCGGTTTGGCCAAGGAGTTCGAGGAAATCTACCGGCCAGGTGAAAGGGAGCCGCTGCGGCTGCCGGCGCACAGCGGCGCGTTGAAACTGCTGCAACGCGTGCGGGACGAGTCGCATCGGCTGGCCAACACCTACAACGCCGAGCTGCGCTTGCGGAAAATCTCGGAGAGCATTTTGGACGAGTTCCCCAATATCGGTGAGCGGCGCAAAGCCGCCTTGCTGAAGAAATTCGGGTCGGTGCAGCGGATTAGGCTGGCAAGCGTCGAGCAGATTGCCGAGGTATCGGGGTTCGGCGGCAAGGCCGCGGCGGAACTGAAGACGTTCCTGCTGGCACGGACCGCGGACTTTACTCCGCAGCAACAGCCGGAGTGAATGGGCAGTTTCGTGGAGCGTGGGAGCGTGGAGCGGGGAGCGTGAGAATCCTGTAAATCCTGCCGGTGAATTCAGGGTTCTGTGTGCAGACCGCGCCCGACGGAACCGAATTTGACAGGATTACAGGATTAACAGGATTCCGGAAACGGGACGCCGCATGAGCGGGGAGCGGGGAGCACCCACGCTTCGCGAAAAGGAGTGGCAGAAAGGGGCGCTTGCCTCTAGCTTCGGGCCGGCATGAACATTCAAGTGGCAGTTCTATGCGACGCGGCGACGGATGATAACGGGAAGCTCAACCTGCTGGGGGCGTTTGACACGATCTATACGCACCAACTGCCGGCGGTCCATCCGCAATGCTCGATTGCGCTGCGGGTGACTTTTTTCAGTGGCGACGAGGGCAAACACAATCTGCGCCTCAACTTTGTCGATGCGGATGGAAAGTCGATCATGCCCGATTTTCCGCCGATACCGGTGGAAGTCGTTTTGCCGGAAGACCTGCATTTCGGGACGCGCAATTTCATCGTGAACATCCAGCAGTTGAAGTTCGAAAACCCGGGGCTGTACTCGATTGATTTGTCTTTGGACGACCAACCGCAGGCGAGCATTCCGCTGCTGGTGAAACATAACCCGCCGGCCTGAGGCTTACCGGTAGTCTTCCCACTCGGGCTCGTTATCGAAAATCCAGCGGTAATACTCCTGCTCTTTGAGGCGGGCGGCGGCGGCGGCATCGACGATCACAGTGCAACGCGGGTGGAGTTGGAGAGCGGAGGCAGTGACCATGCTGCTGATGGGACCCTCGACAGCCTGAGCAATGACGTCGGCCTTGCTGTCGCCGGTGGCCAGCAGCAAACAGCGCCGGGCTTCGATGATCGTGCCCACGCCCATAGTGATTGCGCGGCGTGGCATGTGAGCCTCGCCGCCAAAGAACTGCGCGTTTTGCTTAAGGGTGGTCGGCGTCAGCGCTTTGACACGGGTGCGCGAGCGCAAGGCCGAAAGCGGTTCGTTGAAACCAATGTGCCCCGCTTTGCCGATGCCCAATAACTGGAGGTCGATGCCGCCGAAGCGTTGAATCTGGCCCTCGTAGCGGCGGCACTCGGCGTCGAGGTCCTCGGCCATGCCATTGGGCAAATGCGTGTTGCGCGAATCCAGGTTCACGTGCCGGAACAGGTGCTGCTCCATGTAATGGCGATAGGAATTCGGGTCCGCCGGGAGCAGGCCCACATATTCATCCAGGTTAAAGGTGCTGCAGAGGGAGAAATCGAGGTGCTGCTCCCGGTGCAAGCCCACCAGGTGACGATAGACGCATTCCATGGTCTTGCCGGTGGCGAGGCCGAGCACCAGGTGCGGGTTGGCGCGCAGTTCGTGGGCGACGACGCGCGCCACCAACCGCGCGGCTTGCTCCTCATTGGTCTGGATGATCACTTCCATGATGCGCGTAGATGAACGCCGGTTGAAAAAAGCGGCGGGCGATAAGTTACGCCAGGCCGAATTCCTTGCGATTCTGTTCGCAGGACACCAGGACCGGGTGGCCATCGACTTTGGCCTGCAAGAGCATCTTTTCATCGGCACCGTGAGTCAGCGGCAGGGCGACCTGGCCACCCTCGGCGGCGCTGCGCTGGAGGGCGAGCATCGCTTCCGCGCCGAGATAGGCATGCTCGAAGTTGCACTGGTGAACCTTTTTGTTGTCGAGCCAGTCCGCCATTTCCTGGATGTAGGGCGGCATGTCGAGGTCGTAGTTCATCAGGCCGTCGCCGGTTTGGTAACCGCCGCTGCGCGTCACCGCCCGCCAACCGCCGTTGGTGAGCACTTCGGCAAAACCATCCGTGCCCTGCGCGCCGATGCGGTTCTTGCCCCACCATTTGGCGACTTCCGGTTGGTCCGGAGCGCCCGCGCCGCATTCGTAAATGCCGCGGACGCCATTGGCAAACTGGACGAAGCCGGCGATGTAATCGGGCGACGGATGGTTATCGGCGAACTTCACGCCGCCGGCCGCCTGCGCCATGGCCCACACGCCGGGTTGGTAATCATTGAACCAGCAGGTGTAATCCAACAAGTGTGAGAGCATGTGGGTCATCCAACCGGTGGCGGTGCCGTAAACCGTGTGCACGCGGCCCAGGGCGCCGCTGGCAACGATGTCTTTGACCTTTTGATAATGCTTGCCGTAACGATGTTGATGGCTGACGACCGCCTTAACGCCGGCTTGCTTGAGCAGGTCGCGCATCGTGAACAGTTCGGCGCTGGTGAGCGCCGCAGGTTTCTCGAAGGCAAGCAACTTCGCGCCGCCTTCAATGCCGGCGCGAATGAACGGGATACGCAGGTGCGGCAAGGTGCAGAAGCAAAACACGTCGGGTTTGAGCGCTTTGGCGAGCGCCGCGGCGTCGGTGCCTTTCTGCGGGTTGCCGAGTTTCGCGGCGGCATCGTCGAGGCGCTTGGGATCGATGTCGCAGATGCCGATGACCCGGAAGCTGGGGTTGGCGTTGAACGCGGTGGCGTGGTGCATGCCGCGCTTTCCCATGCCGACAACCAAAACTGTGTATTTGCTCATGTGACCAAAAGGTGATGCGGCCAAACGGCCGCGGGGGTCACATTGGCAAACCGGGGGAGGCGTGTCAAATAACGTGTGCCGTAATCGTTATGGTCCGACCAGCACGCGATAAAAGCGGGCAGCGCCGGGCAGGCTTGGGTCGGTGACCATGAGCGGGTTGCTGGGACTGTTGGTGACGTAAAGAATGTTCCAGGTCGTCGCTGCCGGGTTGCTCGCGTACTGGATGGTATAGTTCTGCCCGGAGGTGCCGCTTAAGAGGAACTGGAAACCGCGGCCCGGAACGAAGGTGACCTGTGAGAGCGTTGGAGGCGCTGGAGGCAAGCCTACGACAAAATTGAGGGTTTTGTTGCCGGAGGTGGTATCGGCGTTTTGAGAGGACACCGAGCCATAGCCGCGTTGGGCCAGGCCTTGCGAATCCAAGCCGACCGACCATACCCCCGCCAGCACTGGCATAGAATAATTGCCGCCATTATCGGTGCGGACTCCGGCGATATAGTTGGTTCCGTTGATCCACGCGCCGCCGAAAACGTTCAAGCCGGTGATATTGGTGCCGGCGGCGGTTCGCACCCACCCGGAAATGGTGCGGGTGGAAATCGGCGCGACGTAAGTAAAGTTCGAGATGCTGACGCCGTCGGTGATGTTCACGTTGATTTGGGGCGCGACGACGTTGGCGGACGCAGCGGCGCCATTCTCCAGAGCCACCGACCAGGTGCCGCCGGAAACCGGCAGCGCAAACGAGCCGTCACCTGCCAATTGAGCGCTGCTCATGACGTTATTGGTGCCAAAAGCGAGGATGGAACCGCTGCTGATCGGATTATTATTGGAATCGGTGGCGCGTCCGGCGAGCCACGCGGAAGGCTGATGGGCCACCAGATTGGTTTGCACCGCCTGCCCATTGCTTAACTGGATTTGCACATATTGCAGGACATCATTGGCAGGCAGACCGGAATCGTCGGTGCTGGGGCCGAGGTTCCAAAGCCCGGCGGTGCCCACCACCCAGAAATTGCCGTTCGTATCGGTAACGGAGCTGGACGTGTAAAGATTGCCGTTGTCGCTGCTATTCAGCAAAATGCCGGCGAGGGGAGTATTGGAGTCGTCCTTGAGCGAGCCGTAAATCATGGCGGTGCCTTTGAAACAGGTGAGGCTGATGCCGGCGACATTGCCAGTGCCTACGCCGATTTGAGCTTTGTTTTGGGAACGGAAATAGCCGCCCAGCGTCAATGAAGAATCCGAGCTATCGGCCTGCCACTGTCCGGTCACCAGGTTCGCGCTGAAGTTGCCTTGCGGATCGGTGAAGAAAACGGCGTACTCGTTATTGGTGCTGCTGATGAAGAACTGGACTCCCGGCACAGGAATGCTGTTGCTGGCATCGGTCAGGGTGCCCGAGACGGTCAGATTCGCCGGCGTTAGCGGCACGCTCACGTTGGTGTCCGCGCCGGAGACGGTGATCATCGGGCCGGTTCCAAAGTTGCCGATATAGCCGGGCTTGAACGCGACCACGACGTAAGTTCCGTTCGAGACGGGGAGGGAGAAGTTGCCCGAGGCATCCGCAACGGTCCCCGCGCCAAACTTTTGATTGTGGCCCATGGGCACCAGCACGGCGACCATCGCGTGGGCCAGCGGGCTGCCGCCGCTGGAAACATTCCCAGTCACTTGCTGGGTATATGCCCCGGGCGTGACCGTCAGGGACTGCTGGAGCGGGGCAAAATGTCCGCCCGGGCTTGAAACCCGAAAGAGGTAGCTGGCGGCGCCGCGGCCAAACTCGGGGCTATCGGCAAAGTTTAGCGTGGCGGTGATCTGGCCATTGGCGGTGAGATCGTTATCGCCGGGCACATTGCCGTTGCGGACGCCGCCAATCAAAGCCACCTGCCCATCGGTGAGCACAAAGCTCTGGACCAGCGGTTCGCCGGCGTCCACGATGCCGTTGGTATTGACATCAATGTACCGCTCAACCAGCACCGTCTCACCATTGGTGAGCCCGTTAATTTGCACTGTGATTGGCCCCTGGTACAAGGCCGAAACACTGTTGGGTGAAACAGAAAGTGTCACCGCGCCCGTCATCCGTAAACCGGCCGCAAAACAAACCGCCCCAACCAGCACCCGTCGCCAGGAAGCATTTGAATTCATATGTGTTTAATTAGGTTTCTCTTTGGCAGTAATAGCAGGGGCCATGCCTATATCAATAATGAGAATGGCTGCACAAAACACCCTGGCGGCGCTTGCCCATAATCGGCAAACTGAACCCGCTACGCCTCGACAAGAGCTTAATTCAGAGTATTTTGCCAAAGTGAACTCGATTACGCTGTGAACCTGGGCTCCAACGCGGCTATGCGGGGCGAGGATGGCAGATGCGGTCAGCGTGTCCGTGCGGCTTGGTCGATACTGGTGAGGGCGGCGTTATTGATGGCGGTTTGCCTGAGCGCGACTGCGCAAACGACCAACAGCTTCACGGCCGCTGTGGACCCGCAACGGGTGCTGGTAAACTCATTTGAGGGATGGGGAACTTCGCTGGCCTGGTGGGGCAATCTGGTCGGCGGTTACGCCAACCGCAATGCCTACGCCTTTATGGCTTTTACCCAACTTCAATTAAACATCGTCCGCTACAACATCGGGGGCGGGGAAAATCCTGGCATCAGCAACACGATGCAGATTCGAGCGCGGATGCCGGGATTCGAACCGAGCCCCGGGGTTTGGGACTGGAGCGCGGATGCCAACCAGCGGTGGATGCTGCGGGAAGCTGTGGCGTTAGGAGTCAACCATGTGGAAGCCTTTGCCAATTCGCCGCCCTGGTGGATGACCGTCAGCCGCAGTGTCACGGGTTCGACCAACGGAACGAGCAACAATCTGCAAACCAATTACGAGCCTGCTTTCGCTGCGTACCTCGACACGGTAATCAGCAACCTGACGGTGCTGGACGGTGTGACGTTCGAAACGGTCACGCCGCTCAACGAACCCACGTCCAGTTGGT
Organism: Verrucomicrobiia bacterium; assembly: GCA_035934555.1. Taxonomy (GTDB): domain Bacteria; phylum Verrucomicrobiota; class Verrucomicrobiia; order Limisphaerales; family UBA8199; genus DASYXT01. The sequence goes on from DASYXT010000055.1 coordinate 20,833, forward strand.
GGACCTACGGCGGCAGCCAGGAGGGGTGCCATATCAGCAGTGACCAGCAAGCACGTATCGTGGACGAGCTGCATGCCGACCTGGCTGCGCGCGGGTCGAACACGGGCGTCGCGTCGTCGGAAGATAACGACGAGCAAAGCACAATCAACTCGCTGAGCGCTTACAGTCCGGTGGACCTGGCGAACGTGGCGCGGGTGACCAGCCACACTTACGGGGCGAACAACCCGGCGGGCTTGCGTAACCTGGCGGCGATGCAACGCAAGCCGCTCTGGGTCTCCGAATATGGCGATGGCGATGCGACCGGGATGACAATGGCCCGGCGCATCCACGATGACCTGACGCAGTTGTGGCCGCGAGCCTGGGTTTATTGGCAGGTCGTGGACAGCGGTTCCTGGGGAATTATTTACAACTCGCTCGATGGCAGCGGCAATACCAGTTATACGATTAATGAAAAGTTTTATGTCATGGGCCAGTTCAGCCGGTTTATTCGGCCAGGCTATGAGATCATCAATGTCGGCGACAGCAATTCAGTAGCGGCCTACAGCGTCACCAATCGGGTGTTGGTCATCGTCGGAGTGAACGATTCGACTAATTGGCTGGCGGTGACATACGACTTGAGCGGATTCAACGTGCTGCCGGCGCAGGCCTCGGTAGTGCGCAGCTCGGCTTCGGAAAGCCTGCTGGCGCAGCCGTCGCTTTCCGTAACAGCCCGGCAGCTTCGGTCGGTGCTGCCACCGCACTCGGTCACGACGCATGTGTTGAACGGGGTGGCCGCCGCGCCGCCTTCGTCGCAGCCCGTGGCGTGGTATCCATTCGAGGGCAATGCTCTGGACGCCACCGGTAACGGCAACAACGGCCTCATTTTTGAGCCGGTGGTGTTCGTACCCGGCAAGCTCGGGGCGCAGGCGGCGCAATTTGACGGCGCAAGCAGCTACGTGCAAATCCCGCGCTCGGTCAGCAATGATTTTACTTTGTCGTTGTGGGTCAAAACAACGGCAACCGGCGGCACAGGCCAATGGTGGGCCGGCAAGGGCCTGCTGGACGGAGAAGTGACGGGAACGGTCGATGACTTCGGCCTGACGCTGGTCGGCGGACAGGCTGGGTTCGGGATCGGTAATCCCGATACGACCGTGACGTCGCAGACCGCGATCAATGACGGCCACTGGCACCACGTGGCCGCGACGCGCGACGCGACGAGCGGGCAGATGCTGCTCTACATTGACGGCACACTCGAGGCGGGCACGAACGGCCCCACCGGCACAAAGGCGGCCCCATCGTTTTTGCGCATTGGCAGTATTCAGGCGGGGTATGCGGGTGGCTTTCTTGCCGCAACGGTGGATGACGTGCAGCTTTTCCAGCGAGTATTTGCGGCCTCGGAGATAGGGCTGTTGATGAATCATCCGCCTGTCTTAGCGCCCGTCCCGGATGCTTCGATTTTGGCGGGGCGGACGCTGGTGATTACCAATCAGGCAAGTGATCCCGATCAACCTGCGGAAACGCTGAGGTGGAGCCTGGTGAGCCCGCCGCCGGGCGCGGGCATCAACGCCTCCACGGGTTTGTTCGCCTGGCGGCCCGCGGTTGAATCTTCACCGGCGACCAACGGCGTAACCGTGGTAGTTACCGATAACGGCACTCCCAGTATGAGTGCCACTCAAGTTTTCTCGGTGTTGGTCGAACGTCCAACAGCTCCAGAATTCACCGGTCCTGTCTGGAGCAATGGCATGCCGACGTTCACCGTTAACGGCGACGATGGCCCGGACTACCTGATAGAGGCTGCGGACACGCTGGTTTCGCCGGTCGAATGGCTGACGGTGGCCACGAACCAGTCGGCCTCGCCTCCGTTTGCCTGGACCGATTTGGCGGCGACCAATTTTAACCAGCGCTTCTATCGGGTGCGGCTGGGGCCTTGAAGTGCCGCACCCGGCAGAACAAACAGCACTTATTGCTTCTCAACCGTTACGGTGCCGGTATCGGCATTATAAACCAGCTTGGTGCCGTAGGGAGGTTGGGGCACAAGCGGGAGATACTTCTCGGAGACCAGTTCGTTGAGGTCTTTGGGATTGCGCCCCTTGTCCACCGCGAACAATTGGATGGCTTTATCAATCGAGGTGGTATCGACGGTTTTGACGGCGGATTGCTGGCCTTTGGCCATCGCGCCGAGGTAATCCACCGGCGCAGTGACCAGACTGCCGCCACCGGTGTTGGTGCTGGTGTTGTTCGCCGTCGAGGTGGAGGACTTATCGCCACACGCCGTGAGACAGCAAAGCGCCAGCCCCGCGGCTAAAGAAGGATAGTTCATAACGCAAGATAGCTGATGGCGCGCAAAATGAAAGAGCCGGGCAAAAACAGCCTATGCCCGGCTTGAAGCGACATCCCCCAAGTGATTTGGGAGAAAATGTCTTATTTAGCAGGCGCGTTGGTGCTCGGCTCCGCTGGCGCCGCATTGGTGCTAGGAGTCGAGGTGTTGTCCGATCCCGAATTGCAACCGGCGAACACACCCAACAGCCCGAGTAGTACGATAAGGGTATAGAGCCTTTTCATAGTGGCGTAACATTTACCAAAAGCGGGCAGAGGACAAGTAAAATTTTACACCGTAGTTTCCCTAATTATTTCGCGACCCAACTTGGCTGCCGGATGGATTCAGGGCGACTGCAACCGGTAGAAAATCGAATGGTTGGCGCCCGGCCTGACCGTATATGGACTGGCCGCGCCGGGCACGTCGGTCCAGATGCCGGCGAGATCGAGCGAGTTGGTCTGAGTTTGGAGGTGGCAAACGATATTGGTGGGCCAGTTCAACAGCACGTTGCCGCCCGAACGGCCTACGGCAATTTCCAAAGGCGCGGTAAGGTCCCAAACGCGGACGTAATCCACTTGCAGATCGGCCGGAAAGGTGGAGTTGGCATTAATGCTAGCGATGCTGGGATTGCCGACATAATTACCGCCCACCGCCAGGTTCATGATGATGAAAAAAGGCTGGTTGAACGGAGCCGGGTATGGGCCCGTCGAACTGGACCAGTTCGATTGGGATTCATACAGCAGGCCATCGACATACCACTGGATCAGGTTGGTGTTCCATTCGAGCATGTAGGAATGGAAATTCGTCACAGCGCCGGGGTCCGTTAGCGTGCAGATGGCGGTGGACTGTAAATGATTATTTGAAGCGTCGGAGTAGTGAATCGTGCCTTGGACCTGGTCGAGGATGTTGCCTTTGTTTTCCATCACGTCGATTTCGCCACAGGCAGGCCATCCAACGGGCGTGATGTCTGTGCCCAACAACCAGAATGCGGGCCAGAAACCCAAGCCGGGCGGCAACTTCGCCCGAAATTCGAACCGGCCATAGGTTTTGGAGAAATGCCCCTGCGTCTTCATCCGGACGGAAGTGTAATTGAGGGTTGGGTCCTTGAGCGCAACCATATGGAGCAGGCCATTGCTGACGTAGGCGTTCTGCGGCCGATTGGTGTAGTACTCGAGTTCGTTGTTGCCCCAGCCATTGTTGTTGCCCCCTTCGAAAGACCAGGTGCTGGGGTTGATGGTCGAGCCGTTGAATTCATCGCTCCAGACGATGTTCCAGGCCGGCACGGGACTGGTCGGGCCGCTCAACTGGGTAAGCGCGCAGTCGTCGAGGTAAGCCGAGCCATTGGCATTATCCGGGCCTTGATGGAAAACGAGTTGATAGCGTAGAAACGCCGTGCCCGCTGGCGCCGTTAGCGCAGTAGTGGTGTTTGTGACCGAGGTACCCACCGGGACGCCGCCGCTGTTGTAGAAGCTCCATTGATTGGTCACTCGCAGCGTGAACCAAACGCCAGGGCCACCGTAGGCGGCGAGGTTCGCGCCTGTAATCAGGTCGGAACGGTAAAGTGCCAGCGTTTGGGCCGCCGCATCGCGAAAGGTGACCTCGACCCAGAACTGGTCCTGGCCATGAACCGTATCTCCCGCCAGTGAGAACGCCCAGGCTTGGGCGTTGAACACCGCGCCCGGACCGGTGTTGATGTCCTGAGTCACCCCCGCATAATTATCTGTGCCGCTGAACGCGCCGTACACTTTGAAGTAATTGCTGCCGGCATGGGCGTGCGCCGGGTCGGATTCTACGTAGGTGTTGGGCCCATAGGAGGTCCAGCCCAGGATCGGTTGGGTAGTGGCTGGAGTTTGTTCGAAGCCCGGGTCGCCCAGAGCATTGGCGGCGTTCGCAGGGGTGATTGAGCATCCGAGCAACAAAACTGCCGCCAGGGAGAGGTGCGTCAGGCATACAAACTGCATGACAAAAAATGTTACAAAAAGGGGCAAAAAGCGAATTTATTCGGCCACGGCGGTCAGGCCCGTGCCACAGCCGGGGGTCCCTCAGCCGGCTTGACCAGCACACCAGCAAAAGAGAAACTCCGGCTGCTTATGCGCGCTTCAAAACTCCTTCTACTTTCCTCGTGTGCCGTATGCCTGGCGGTTGGATATGCTCCGCAGGCTGTGGCGGAAGTTCGGTTGCCACACATTTTCGGCAGTCACATGGTGCTGCAACAGGATCAGCCGCTGACTTTTTGGGGCTGGGCCGAGCCCAATGAAACCATTGCAGTGACGATTGGGTCTGAGACGCAAAAGGTCCAGGCCAACGACCGCGGCGAGTGGAAAGCGGTGCTGCCGGCGATGAAGGCGGGCGGGCCGTTCGTCGTCACGGTGAGCGGCTCAAGCACGGTGCGCTTTGAGGACGTGCTGGTCGGCGAGGTCTGGCTGTGTTCGGGCCAGTCCAATATGGAGATGGGCATCGGGCAAGCCCGCGATGGGAAGCAGGAGATTGCCGAGGCCAACTATCCCAATATACGGCTTTTCAAAGTGCCCAAGCGGGTTGCGGCCCAGGCGGAGCCGGACGTGGAAGCCGAATGGAAAGTCTGCACACCCCAAACGGTCTCCGATGGCGGCTGGAACGGTTTTACCGCGGCAGGCTATTATTTCGGGCGCGAACTACATAAGCAACTGCAGGTGCCGGTTGGGCTGGTGGATTCGACCTGGGGCGGCACACGGATTGAGCCTTGGACACCGCCAGCCGGTTTCGCCGCGGTGCCCAAACTGCGGTCAATTTATGACCAGGTCGAGTTAGCCGACCCGGGTTCGGCAGAGCATCAGCAGCGTGTTGAGGGCGTGCTGAACCGAACGGAGGAATGGATCGGAGCAACGCGCCAGGCCTTGGCGAAGAAGACAGCCGGCCCGGTGATGCCGACTTATCCGCCGGAGTTGTTGCCCCCGCATGATCCGCAAAACCCGACTGCGCTTTATAACGGGATGATCGACGGACTACGCCCGTTCGGCATTCGGGGGGCGATTTGGTATCAGGGCGAATCGAACCTGGGCGAGGGGATGATGTATGCCGAAAAGATGAAAGCGCTGGTCGGCGGCTGGCGGCAAGTGTGGGGCGAGGGCGAGTTCCCGTTCTATTTTGTGCAAATCGCGCCGTACAATTACGGCGGCGACGCAGAACGTATGGGGGAATTCTGGGAAGCGCAGGCGAGCGCGGCGGCGGAAATTCCGCACTGCGGCATGGCGGTGATCAATGATATCGGCAACCTCAAGGACATCCATCCCACCAACAAACAGGAGGTGGGCCGGCGCCTGGCGTTGTTGGCTCTGGCCCATACCTACGGGCACACCGACCTGGTTTGCTCCGGGCCGGCGTTCAAGTCGATGACGCTCGAAGGCAACCAACTGCGCGTCACTTTCGAGCACGTTGCGGGCGGGTTGCGCAGCCGGGACGGCCAGCCGCTGAGCTGGTTTGAGGTGATCGACGCCGACCAAGGCGGGTTCGTTAAAGCCGACGCGCGGATCGACGGTTCAAGCGTCGTGCTTTCGTCACCTGAGGTGAAGCGCCCTGTGGCGATGCGCTTTGCCTGGAGCATGCTTGCCGAGCCGAACCTGGAGAATTCCGCCGGGTTGCCTGCCGGTGCGTTCCGGGCCGGCACGGTGCCCAAACGCGACCTGCTGGCGTTGAAAGTGCCTGAAGCCAAAGATTACCAGTTGGTCTATGACCTGGATCTGTCCAAGCTCGGTCCGGAGATCAACTACGACGCCAACAACTGCGCGAAAGTCCAGCATGGGTTTGATCGCATCGCCTATTTCCTCGAACTGCAAGGCGCCGACGGCAACTCGGAGTATGTGTATGTGTCGATGGACGCGTTCACGCAAGACCTGACGCGGATAGGCGTGCCGACGTTCCAGTCCGGCGCGCGTTTCCAGCAGGCCGTGAGCAACCTGGATGTCTTCTCGAACGTGCCGCACATCGTGTGCGGCGAACAACTCGGCGGCGGGAATATCGAGTTTTGGCCCGATAATTATGGACCAGCGAACTCGGCCCATGTGCCTCATGCTTCCAGCCAGGTGTACGATTTTGGCGACGAACCCAACGACCCGCGCGATGGCTACGGCTCCATGCAGGTCCACAATCATGATGCCCGACAAACCTTGTTCGCTCTGAACCACTGGCGCGAAGGGGAACGCGCCGACCTTGGCATTGGCAATCAGCCAAAAGACAACCCGGATTGGACGTTCGCCGCGAACGCCGCCAACTATGCGCACAAACGGCTGAGAGTGCTGGTGCGGCTGAAGCCTTAGCGCAGCCCGAGGTTATTTAGAATCTCCATGGTGGAATGCGCGCGGTTGAGCGTGTAGAAGTGCACGCCGGGAGCACCTTCCCGCAACAGGTCTTCGCATTGCCGAGTGGCGTACTCGATGCCGAATCGAGTCACTGCCGCCTCATCGTCGCCGAGTTCGTCGAGCTTGGCGGCTAAGGCCTGGGGAATGCGCGCGCCGCATAGGGCGGTGAACCGCTTAATTTGCGTTCCGCTCAGGATCGGAATAATACCCGGCACCAGCGGGACCTTCACGCCGGACTGGCGCTCGAGGTGGTCGCGGAATTCGTAATAATCGGCGTTGTCGAAGAAAAGCTGAGTGACGACGAAATCCGCGCCGGCCTCGATTTTCTGTTTGAGGTAACGCCAATCGACGTGCTTGCCCTCCTTGCAGGCAATGTGGCCTTCGGGAAACCCAGCGACGCCGATGCAAAAATCACCTTGTTCCCGGATGAAGCTCACCAGTTGGTTGGAGAATTCAAATCCGCCGGGAGTGGGTTGAAACTCGCCGCCACCGGGCGGGTCGCCGCGCAAGGCCAGCACGTTGCGCACGCCGAGCGCGCGAATTTGGCCAAGCAACTGCCGGATTTCCTCGCGCGTGGCACAGACGCAGGTCAGGTGCGCGACGGCCGTCAACTGATGCTCCTGTTGAATGCGCTCGACGATGCGCAACGTCTTTTCACGCGTGCCGCCTCCTGCACCATACGTGACCGAACAATAATCGGGCCGGGCGGTCAGCAGGCGCGGCAAGGTTTTCTCCAACAGCGTGCGCTCGCCTTCGTCGGTTTTGGGCGGGAAAAACTCGAAGGAGATGACCGGTTGGCCGGCGGAACGCCGGGCGGCGTAAATATCCCTAACAAATTGCATGAAGGCCTAAGATGCGTGAGGAGCCACGGAAATCCAAGCGGGAATGACGCGGCCGCACGGCGTCTGAAAGGAATGCGTGGGGCCGCCAGGGTTTGGAGTGCGCCAGGCCCCAGGGGCGGTTATATAAAAGGGCGCTGGCGCCCGAAAAAGCGCCCGGGGGCGGGCGCACTCCAACACGCTAGCGCTCCGAGCCGGATCATCGTGCAGCTCGCAGCCGCCTCACGCGACCACATTGGCCGGCGTGCCGGCGAGAAACGCGCGGACGTTGGCGACAGCCGCGCGCAACAGACGCGCGCGGGCCGCGCGCGTGCCCCACGCCAGGTGCGGCGTAATAATACAGTTTTTGGCGTGCACCAGGGGATGATCGGCCGGCGGCGGCTCGATGGAGAGCACATCCAAACCGGCGCCCGCGAGCCGGCCGGAATTGAGGGCGTCGGCCAGCGCGGCTTCATCAATGAGCTGGCCACGGCTGGTGTTGAGCAGCAACGCGCCGGGCTTCATCCAGCCCAGGCGCTGGGCGTTCAACAGGAGCCTGGTCTGCGGGATCAACGGGCAATGGAGGCTGACGACATCGCTTTGGCGCAATAAAGTTTCCAGGTCCACGCGCCGCACAAATGTCGGCACCAGCCGTGCGCCCGGCGTGCTGACCAGCACCCTCATGCCCAATGCGGCCGCAATTTGCGCCACGGCCGTGCCAATTCTGCCCAGGCCGACGATGCCCAGGTTGAGGCCATCCAATTCGAGCAGTGGGCGTTCCCAATAGCACCAATCGGCGCATTGGGCCCAGCGGCCCTGGCGCACGGTCCAGGCATGGTGGCCAACGTGTTGTGTCAGTTCCAGCAATAGTGCCAGAGTGGTCTGGGCGACCGAGGCCGTGCCGTAAGCGGGTACGTTGGAGACGACAATGCCGCGCTCCCGCGCCGCCTCGAGCTCGACCACATTGGTACCGGTAGCGAGGATGCCGATGTACTTCAGTTGAGGCAACGCCTGCAACTCTGCTCGGTCAATGTTGGTTTTATTAGTGAGGAGAATCTCGGCGGGTGCGGCCCGCTCGATCAGGTCGGCATTTGCGGTTCGGTCGTAAATGTCGCAAGGGCCAAGTGCGGTTAGTTGGTCCCAGCTCAGGTCGCCGGGGTTCAAGGTGAACCCATCGAGCACCACAATCCTCATGGGCAGGAATAAAGAGCCCGGGACCAACTGCGTCAAGCTTGGTGAGCCGCGCGGCACATATAGGGATCATTACGGATGGACGCCAAGCAATAAGTAAATGGACTAAGCCGGCTGAATCTGGTAACACATTGGTTGGTTCTCCTGAGAACGGGTTTGCCACGGCGGGCATTTGCACGGGCCTAATTTTCCGCCCAGTGCGGGCGTCCACCACAACCAACCAGAGAAAGCGCGCGAGCGCTTCTCACCCTGAAGGGGAGCCGCTCGAAGCGCTTCGGCGGGAGCGGCTCCCTTTCTTTTTCTTGCTAGTTTGAGGAAGCCGCCTGGCCCCCTGCCGCCAACAGGTTCACGATATCTGCTGCGCGGGAGCCTGGCGTGACCTTCAGTTCGATGAGTTTTCCTCCGCGGAGGATTGCCTGGACGGTGGTGCGATAGGCGGCGTGCAATTTGAAATCAACGTCCCAGTTGGCCGGCCAGGCGGGAAAGAGCAGGATTTGCCGGCCGCGTGATTGGAGCAGCATCAGTTGTGCGGTGTTGAGGAGGTTGCCGCCGTGATTCTGGTCGGGCAGCCAATCGAAATTAGGGCCCCAGGTGGCGGGCCAGCGAAATTCGGCATTCGAGTTTCTGCATTTTTTGAGCAGAATGCGTTCTGATTCGCTGGTCAGGCCCAGCACTGCGGCGCAGTTGCCATCCGGCCCCCAGCCGACATCGAGGTGATTGCCACGCGCGGCATAAGTGTCGCGTGCCATCTGCAAATCCGGCTGTTCAACACCATAGAGCTGGAATGGCCAGACCGCATAAAGCTCAGGGTTCTCCACATTGCTCCGTTCAGGTTTGTAGTTCCGGGCTGGAGCAATCACGCGAACGGTTTGTCCTTGGACGAGGTGCGATTCCAAGGGCAAGTCAGGGCAAGCGGCCTGGATGCGGGCAAACAAGTTGCGCTGCGCGGGTGTGGCCAACCGAGCCGGCAGCGCGCAGAGTCGCGGGCAGATGTTGCGCAGACCGGCGATGGTCGGGGTGTCGTTGGTCACATCGTACCAATAGGTCTCGACGGCTTGCGTAGGTGTGATAACGAGCTTACCGGAGGAGTCGCGCGGGAAGCGCTGATCGAAGTAGGTAAGCACGGAAGCCGCCATGGGCAGCAGCCGCTTTCGCAGAAACGCCGTATCCTGCGTGTAGTCCCAACGGTCCAGCATCAGGCCGACTAACTCCGGGCCCTGGTTGCGCGTCTTTCCCCACCAGGGCGAGAGCACTTCGGAGAACGCGTGGCCCGCGCGGTCCCAGCCGTAATCCTTGTTGGCGTAGGTACCCCAGACCGTCATCGTTTCGGGAAAGTACGCTCCCGCATGTGCCTCATACAATTCGGTCCGCGCTTCGCATAGTGGGCGCACCGATTCGTACAATTCAAAGAAAGGGTCCGTCATTTTCCAATCGCCGCTGGCCATCATCGGGTAGTACATGTGCCGGATATTTTGAAACCAATGGCTATCACCCCAACGCCGGTAGTCTGAATCCGCAATGTTACCGTTGCGGCCGACGGTGAATGCACCACCGTTGAACTTGATGGGAAAGGCTCCGCGACCCTCACAAGCCTGGACGTAACGCTGGAGCACATAACCGCGCATCACCGTCGAGACGGTGTCGTCGCCTGTCGCTTTAATCCAGGAGCGCTGCCAATAATTGCCCCACCAACGCTGGTTGCGCCGCTCCGCTGCGTCTGGCTCGGCCGAGGCCTTCGCCAGGCCCGCCGCGACGCTCAGCCATTCCTCCGCCCGCCTGACCTGGACGCATGGCGCAGCCACGCGCACAGCAAACGAGTGCACCGGGCCGTCGCTGACCAGCGTTCGCGCGTCCTGCACCAGAAAACCGCGCGCCTGGACATAACCGCCAAAAGTACGATACAGCAGGGGGTCACGGACAGCCGACGCTGCGCTAGCCAAGCCCTGGAAGGCCAAGGTTTCTGGAACGACACTGGTTTCGTTGTGGTGGTACCAGGCGACTGCGGCGGGAATGTTGGCGGGAAAGTGGTCTGCCGATTCAATCAGCGGATGGGGCGCGCCTTGCATCGACCAGGCCGAATCGTCATCGATGGTCCGCGGTTCGGCGCGCCAGGATTCCACCGCCACTTCCACGATAACAGGTGAGGTCGAGTGGCCGACTAAATGGACAACGGGCCGGTCCGGGTCGAGGAACAGCTTTAAACTGATGCGATTGTCTGGACCCAGAGCAGCCACTTCGATGAGTCCGTTGCGCAAATGCAGGTGCTGGGAAAAGCCGGATGCGTTCTGGAAGGGATTGGGCGAGAGCCGCACGCGCAAAAGCCCCACTTTTAGCAAACGCGAGATTTCGCTGTAGGAATCGCTGCGGCCAATCAAGAGTCGAAGATCACCGCTGGGCTCCACCCAAGCATTGAGGGCCAGCTCGCCATTGCCGAGCGGCATCGAGCCACGGGAATCCTGGCTGGGCGTGTTCCACACGACATCGTATGGGTCCAGCCAGCGTTGGTTTTCTGCGCCGCAGTTGGGCGCTGCGACGAAGCCGCACCAGGCAGCCAGGGCACCATACTTTATTAGAGTGCTAAGGTTCATGATAGTTTGGAGCGCCAGCCCGGCTGCTGCCAGGCGAGATTCTGTGGCTGATCTGAATTGGCAGCAACCGTAAACCCTACCTCTTGAAGCGGAGCATCTTTCAGGTAAGGCAATCCGTCCGGAAAACGGGGTAATCCCCTGATTGTTAGAGCTCTCGCCGGAGGGGAATATTGTCATCATGCCGACTCAATCGAGACGGGGAATGCATCAGAATATTCTCATAACCGGGGGAGCGGGATTTATTGGGTCGCACGTCGCGGACGAATTGCTCGGGCATGGGTTCAAAGTTCGTATGCTGGACGTATGAGCAGAGAGCATCACCCAAATCCAGCCACACTGCGGCAGGTCAACGGGCAGGCGCGACCGGCGCTCAATGACTCCCAGCCGGCCGCGGTGCTCATTACCGGCGGCGCCGGATTTATCGGCACCAACCTCGCCGACCGCTTGCTGGGAATGGGCCGGCCAGTGATCATTTATGACAATCTTTCCCGGCGCGGGGTCGAGCAGAACCTCGGCTGGCTTAAAGAGCGGCATGGTCAGCGGGTGCGACACGTGCATGGCGACGTGCGAGACTTCTCCGCGCTGAGCAAAGCCGTGAAGGAGGCCGGGCAAGTGTTTCACCTGGCGGCGCAAGTGGCAGTGACCACCAGTCTCGAGCACCCGTTCGAGGATTTCGAAATCAACGCGCGCGGCACCCTCAACCTGCTGGAGGCCTTGCGCGCGTTGCCCAAACCGCCGCCCCTGGTATTCACCAGCACCAATAAGGTCTATGGCGCTCTGAGCGATATTCCCTTGCGCGTTCAGGGCGGGCGGTACGAGCCGCAAGCGGAAGAACTCCGGCAAAGCGGGTTTGGCGAGAATTTGCCGCTGCACTTCCACAGCCCTTATGGCTGCTCGAAGGGCGCGGCCTGCCAGTATGTGCAGGACTACGCGCGCACGTTCGGTTTGCCGACGGTGGTGTTCAGGATGAGCTGTATTTATGGGCCGCATCAGTTTGGGACCGAGGACGCGGGCTGGGTGGCGCACTTTCTCATTCGAGCGCTGGCGGGGGCGCCGCTGACGATTTACGGCGACGGACGGCAGGTGCGGGACATTCTTTTCGTCGAAGACCTGGTTGATGCGTTTCTACTGGCACAGCAGCACATGGCTGAACTGGCCGGCGGAGCGTTCAATATAGGGGGTGGACCGCAGAACACCACCAGCCTGCTGGAACTGATAGAGCTGATCGGCACGCTGCACGGCCGCGCTCCGGCAGTTCGCTTCGCGGATTGGCGCCCGGCGGACCAGCAGTACTACGTTTCTGACACGCGGAAATTTTTAGCCGCCACCGGCTGGCAGCCCCGAGTCGGCGTGCGAACCGGTGTCGAGCGGCTGTACCATTGGCTCCAGGAATTCCCGACGGTTAAGGCAGGTGTGCTGGCTCTCGCCGGTGTGCAGGGCCTGCGCTCGAATGGGCAGGTGCGGCGGGTGTGGCTGCGCGCGATTCGGCCAAAAACCGTTCCCAGCAAAGTAACCGTCAAACTGAAGAGCGCAACCAATGGGCATCGGCTCAACGGCAATCGAGCGGGGCAGAAACTCGAACCGGCCATTCACAGGTAAGCCGGTGGACTTCGGCGCATGGCCGCGAGGCGCGTCGAGCCTCGGCAGCGAGCGGGGTCAGTGACGACGCCGTGTTGAGCCAGACGGAAAGAAGCATCCAATGGGAGCAGCAGATATGCGAGCGGCAGTAGTGGCGGCGCCGTGCCAGGTGCGCACCGCCCGTGTGTCAGTGCCCCAGCCGGGGCCGGGCGAAGTGCGTGTGCGCCTCGAAGGGTGCGGCGCGTGCGGCTCCAACCTGCCCCCGTGGAAAGGGCGACCCTGGTTCAAGTACCCGCTCGCGCCGGGCGAGTTGGGCCACGAAGGCTGGGGGCGCGTGGATGCGCTCGGCCCGCAGGTGACGGGTTGGCAGGCGGGCGAGCGCGTCGCGCTGCTGTCCCATCGCGCCTATGCCGAGAATGACGTGGCTCCGGAACATACCTTGGTGCGCTTGCCCGGCTGCCTGGAAGATAAACCCTTTCCCGGTGAAGCACTGGGTTGTGCGATAAACGTTTTCCGCCGCTCGGATATAAAATTTGGGCAAACAGTCGCCATTGTGGGGGTGGGGTTCCTGGGCGCGGTGCTTACAGCACTTAGCGCCCAGGTCGGCGCCCAAGTGTTCGCGATCTCGCGGCGGCTCGTCAGCCTATGATCGCCGCCGAACCCCAGGCGACCTCGCCGCAACCGAGCGTGGCAGCTTCGCCCATGACCAAGCGGGCGAGGCTCGGGTTCCTCGGGGTGGGCTGGATTGGACGCCACCGGCTCGAAGCTCTGGCGCGGAGCAAGGCAGTCGAGGTGGTCGCAATCGCGGATACGGCGATTGAGTTGGCCGCAACGGCTGCCGCTGCGGTCGCGCCGGCCGCCGTGGTATGTGATTCGTTCGAGAGTTTGTTGCCGGTTGGCCTGGACGGTGTCGTGATTGCTACGCCGAGCGCGTTGCATGCGGAGCAAGCCCTGATTGCGCTCCAGAATGAGATTGCGGTATTTTGCCAAAAGCCGCTGGGCCGCAATGCCGCCGAGACCCGAAGCGTGGTCGAGACGGCTCGCAAAGCGGATCGGCTGCTGGGCGTCGATTTGTCCTACCGTTTTGTCGATGGAGTGCAGCAGTTGCACAACCTTTGTCAGTCCGGCGCTCTCGGTAGAATCTACGCCGCGGAACTTACCTTTCACAACGCCTACGGCCCGGACAAGGGTTGGTTTTACGATCGGCGCTTATCGGGTGGCGGCTGTCTGATGGATCTCGGGACCCACCTGGTGGACCTGGCGTTGTGGAACCTGGGGTTCCCGGCGCTGACCGGTGTGAGCGGGCGGCTCTTCGCGCAGGGCGAACCACTCACTGATGCCGAAGGGCCGGTGGAGGACTACGCTGAAGCGCGGCTGGATCTTGCCGGCGGCGCAACCGTGCGTCTGGCTTGCTCCTGGAAGTTGCCGGCCGGGCGCGAGGCGGTCATCCGTGGCGCCTTTTACGGCAGCAAAGGTGGAGCAGCATTTGAAAACCTGGACGGCTCGTTTTCTCGGTTTCGCGCAGAGCGTTTTTTGGGCACACGGAGCGAACTCCTGGGGGAACTGGATGAGAGCTGGGGCGGGTGCGCGGCGCTGGACTGGGCGCGTCGCCTGGCCCGAGGCGAGAGGTTCGCCGCGGAAGCCGAACACTTCTGCAGGGTCGCGGAGACGCTCGACTCAATTTACGCCCAGGCAGGGGATTTCGGAAGGGAGCACCAGCCATGACCGCGTCCTGTTCCTGGCCAAAGCGAATCCTGATGACCGCCGACACGGTGGGCGGTGTCTGGACTTACGCATTGGAACTGGCGCGCGGTCTGGCTCCCTATGGTGTCGAGGTTGCCCTGGCCACCATGGGCCGTTGGCTGAGCCGGGAGCAGCGCCAGCAGCTTGCGGGATTGCCAAACGTCGAAGTGTTCGAAAGCGACTACCGCTTAGAGTGGATGCCGAATGCGTGGCGGGCGGTCGATGAAGCGGGTGATTGGCTGTTGGGCGTTGAACAACGGGTGGAGCCGCACGTGATCCACTTGAATGGTTACGCCCATGGCGGGTTGCGGTGGCAAAGCCCGAAACTGGTCGTGGGTCATTCCTGTGTCCTGTCTTGGTGGCAGGCGGTGCGTGGGACATCCGCGCCGGCGGAATGGGGCAATTACCGAACCCGGGTCCAGGCCGGCTTGACCGCCGCCGACCTGGTGGTGGCTCCTTCGGCGCAGATGCTCGAATGCCTTCGGCGGCATTATGGCCCGTTGCCTCACGCACGGATAATTCCCAATGGCCGGCGGTTGGAAACGCTAAAACAAAGGCCAAAGGAGAAGTTCATCCTTAGCGCCGGCCGTCTGTGGGACGCGGCTAAGAACATTTCGACGTTGGCTGCGATCGCACCCGAACTGCCCTGGCCGGTTTGTCTGGCGGGTGACCCGGGACCTCCGGGTGCGGCGCAGCGCGGGAATCATCCGGCTCATAGGCATGCGGTGCTGGGCACCGGCGTTTGGCGTGAGGCAATGCACCTGGGCCGTCTCTCGCCAGCCCAATTACTTCCTTGGTTCGAGCGCGCGGCCATTTATGCCGCGCCGGCCCGGTACGAACCTTTTGGTTTGTCCATCCTTGAAGCGGCGCAGGCGGGGTGCGCGCTGGTTTTGGGGGACATCGCCAGCTTGCGCGAACTCTGGACCGATGCGGCCGTCTTTGTTCCGCCAACTGATGCGGAGGAGCTTACGGAGGTGCTGCGCGAGCTGAGTGCCAGCCCCGCCTGGCGCGGTGAGTTGGGCATTAAAGCTAAAGCGCGCGCTGAGCGCTACTCGCCCGAATCAATGGCGGCAGCTTACCTAGCGACATATCAAGAGTTATTGGGCCAGCCGGTACTTGCCTCGACAGACATGCCGGTGGCGCGTGGCGCCCGAGCCGAGTATGCGGTGGGCCGGACGGTGGGGTCGCCGCGCACCACTTCAGCGCGCGGCTCGGCCGGTCAGACGCGGTGCGTGCATCGTCGGGCGCGGAGCCGCCGAGAGGAGGCGGTGCGATGAATCATCGGATGGTACCTTCCGCTGGCCAACTATTCGCCGACGCCACGCCTGCGCACCGCGTCAATGAGTTGCTGTCTTTCTGGGGCCAGGGGCAACTGGAACGACCCGCGAGCGCACTGGCCGTCAACACATCACCCTTCCAATTATGCGAACTCAAAAACCTCATTCGCTCGAAAGCCCTTTTTGCCAAAATCGTTTGGACGAGCTGCCGGGGGCAGTTGTGCCTGTGCCGCGCGCCCCGGCCATTCCTTCCCCCTGCGGAGCGCGCCTAAACGGGTCAACGCTCAGCCCCGGCAAGTCTCATTCAGCCGTCGAGCCGCTGCTGCCGCAGGGCACCCCGCGCCCGCTCAGAATCGTCCTGCTTGGATTGTCGATCACCTCTTCGTGGGGGAATGGCCACGCGACCACTTACCGCGGCCTCATGCGCGAGCTATGCGCACGTGGACATGATGTGATGTTCCTGGAGCGCGACACCAAGCGGTATGCGGCCAATCGCGATCTGCCACGCCCGTCGTATGGGCGCGTCGCACTCTATTCATCTTTAGCCCAGCTTAAAGAGAGGTTTCAGACGGCCGTGCGCGACGCCGACCTGGTGATGGTTGGCTCCTACGTTCCCGAGGGAGCCGCACTGGGCCAATGGGTCACCCGTGTCGCGCAGGGCGCCACCGCCTTTTACGACATTGACACTCCGGTCACCCTCGCGCAATTGGCTCACGGAGAATTGGATTACCTCACGCACGACCTCATCCCACGCTACGACATTTATTTTTCGTTCACCGGCGGCCCGGTACTGGACACCCTCGAACAACAGTATGGCTCGCCGATGGCGCGTCCGCTCTATTGCGCCGTGGACCCTAACCTCTACTTTCCGGAACCTCGTGCGACACGATGGGACCTCGGTTACATGGGGACGTATAGCGAGGATCGGCAGCCCGCGCTCGACGAATTGATGCTCGAACCGGCTCGCAATTGGAGCCGCGGCCGCTTTGCGGTCGCCGGCCCGCAATACCCGAAATCCATCTGTTGGCCGAGGAATGTGAAACGCTACACGCACCTGCCGCCCAGCCGGCACCGCGCCTTCTACAATGCCCAGCGCTTTACTCTCAATATCACCCGCGCCGCCATGGTTGAAGCGGGTTACTCGCCCAGCGTGCGCCTGTTCGAGGCAGCCGCCTGCGGCACTCCTATTATCACCGATTTCTGGGAGGGGCTCGATACCTTCTTCGAACCGCACCGGGAAATCCTCGTCGCGCATTCTTTTGAAGAAAGCCTGTATTATCTGCTGGAGACGGGTGACATCGAGCGGGAACTGATCGGAAAGCGCGCGCGCGCCCGGGTCCTGGCGCACCACACCGCCCGGCATCGCGCGCTCGAATTGGAATCGTGCGTGCTCGACGTGCTCGCTTCAGCCGGTAAATACGATGGATTCGGTCCGGTCGGTCTAAAGCCCAGGCTGGAAGCCTCGGAACCGGCGGGCAGGACGCGCGCCACCACCTAGCAGCCCTGGCCCGCACGCGCGGGCCGCTGGTTTTCTGGCGTCGCATCATATCCGCTCCTTTGTGCCTGATGGTGCTCTACGGTACGCTGATTCTCCAGTGCCGCGGGGGTCTGGATACACCGCTTCTCCTTGGAAGAGCGGTTGAGAATCTGTTGGCGCCTGTTTTTTACCAGTAGCGGCCTTTCCCGTGAATAGGGAGTACACCCCAGACGCACAGTTCGTGGGAAAAACGCTTGCTGCGGATAGGGGACTTCTTGACCCTGTTCGCCATGGCACATCCATCTCAAATCGTCTCCATCCACCCGTACTTCAAAGTCAAACCCGGCAAGCTCGGCGAAGCGAAAGCCGCATTGGCCGACTTCATACGCCAGACTGGCAACGAACCCGCCAATCTTTATTACGATTTCACGATAAACGAGGATGTGATCTTCTGCCGCGAGGCGTACGTCGGCGCCGAAGGGTTGCTGCGTCACCTCGACAACGTAGGAGTAACCCTCGAGAACTTCCTCAAGCTGGTGGATGTGCTTCGCGTCGAAGTCCATGGTTCAGCCCAGGAGTTGGCGAAACTTAAGGCGCCCTTGGCCAAACTCGGCCCGCAGTGGTTCGAGTTTGTCTGCGGCGTATCGCGCTAAGGGCGCGCGAATCCCACAAGCCCCAGACGGCTGAACCACTCGTCCGGCCTTGTTTTTCCGAAGAAAAACCTCGCCCCCCGCCTCGCCTGAACTAATAATAATGGGTATAAACATGAGTCAAGAGATGAAGCAGGCGTCCCCGCCCCCACCACCCCAGCCCGCAGAAGAATTCCAACTCCAGGTCGAGGGGTTCAAAGGCACGCCCGAAGAGATTGAAAACCAGTGGTTCGAGAAAGTATATCGAGGCCGTGGTGACACGATGCCCCAGCTCACCTGGCGTGCGGTGATCATGGGCTCGCTGCTGGGCGGTGTCCTTTCGCTGACCAATCTCTATATCGGTTTGAAATCCGGTTGGGGTTTCGGCGTTGCCATCACCGCCTGCATTCTTTCTTACGCCATTTGGACCACTCTGCACGGTGTGGGGATAGCCAAAACGAAAATGACCATCCTCGAAAACAACTGCATGCAGTCCACCGCCAGCGCCGCGGGGTATTCGACCGGCACGACACTCGTGTCGGCCTTCTCAGCATACATCCTCATAACGGGCTCGCCGTTGCCGCTGGGGCTCACGCTAGCGTGGGTATTTTTCCTGGCGGTGCTCGGGGTCACCATGGCGATTCCCATGAAACGCCAAATGATCAATATCGAGCAGTTGCGCTTTCCGAGCGGCGTTGCCGCAGCGGAAACTCTGCGAGCCCTGCACTCTCACGGGCAAAAGGGAATGCGAGCGGCGAAGGCACTGGGTATCGCCGGCATATTGGCGGCGCTCGACAACTTCTGGTCGGGCGGGCTGTCGGTGGTGGATAAGTATGTGACGAAAACCGCCGATCTGGCCCAGTACTCCAGCGGCACGCTGCTCGTGAAATTGCAGGGCCTGATCCTCGGCCAACAAACCTTCAAGTTGTGGAGCGGAAGAACGACAATTTTCACATGGGATCCGATCTTCGTCGCCGCGGGCGCCATCACTGGCATGCGTGTGTGCCTCAGCATGTTGGTCAGCGGAACCCTTTGTTGGGCCGTGTTCGTCCCGGCGTTGCAACGCTACGGTTACATTTCGCAGACGGGTGGGTTTAAGGAGGTGGTCCAGTGGACTCTCTGGGGCGGTGTGGCGTGCATGGTAACCTCCGGTTTGTTGAACTTTTTGTTTCAGTGGAAGACCTCGCTGCGCGCGTTCCGAAACCTTGGCAAAATGTTCCGCTTGGGCGGACACGGCCAGGACCGGCTGGATGCGGTTGAGGCGCCGATGCCGTGGTTCCTGGTCGGCCAGGTCGTCTCGCTGGTGGCGATTGGATACCTGGCCAAACAGACGTTTGATATCCCTTATTGGATCGCCGCACTGGCCCTGGTGCTCTCGTTCATTTTGGCGCTCGTGGCTTGTCGCGTGACAGGCGAGACCGACACCACTCCCGTCGGCTCCATGGGGCAGCTCACGCAGATGGTGGTGGGGGGTCTGCACCCGGGCAGCGCCACCACTACCCTGATGAGCGCGAACATTGTGTCCAGCGCGGCCATTTCATCCGCCGACCTGCTCACCGATCTTAAGAGCGGTTACCTGCTCGGTGCCAATCCCCGCAAACAATTCCTCGCACAGTTCTCCGGCATTTTTATCGGCACGCTCATTTCCGTGCTGGCCTTCAGTGTGGTGGTTCCGAACGCCAAAGTGTTGGGCTCCGACCAATTCCCCGCGCCGGCGGCGCAGAGCTGGCGGGCGGTGGCGCTCACCATGAGCAAAGGCATCGGCCAATTGCACCCGCTCAAGCGCAAGGCCATCGAAGTCGGCGGAGCGGTGGGAGTAGTCCTGGCCATTCTCCCGCTCATTTTCCCCAAGAAACAAAAGTACATTCCCTCAGCCGCGGGCGCCGGGTTGGCTTGGACGTTCCATTGGTATTATAGCCTGTTGTTTTTCCTGGGCGCGCTCATCGGCTGGGCCTGGCAAAAAAAAGCGCCGCAAAACGCGGAGGAATTCACCTACCCGGTTGCGTCCGGCGTAATCGCCGGCGGCTCGCTTATGGGCGTCCTGTTAATCTTCCTCGAGAACGGGCCCGAAATGGTGAAGAAACTTTTGGGGCATTAGCCAGGTTCTCGTTTGGTCCTTCAGGGTTGAATCTTGAGCGGGGCTTAAAGAGCGCCAGAGGGCTGGCGCAGTCCAAAAGCTGGCGCCCCACTCAGCGTCCAACCGCCGAGTATCGCCTGGGATGTTGGGTGATGCGCTGCGTCGCGAAGAGTCGTTGATTGCCAGGCCCTCTGGCGCCTTCTGCCACTCCGTTCAGGGTTGGAGATTGCGCGTCGGACGTTGGATGCAGCGTTTTCCTATTCTTCGAAGCATCCGCGTCCGCTCGCACAACCCTGCGGGCCGACGTGCTTGTCGTCCGGGCCGGTCTCGCTCTGTGTGCAATTGCACCAGTAATGTCTGGGTGAAGCTGAGGGCTGCTTCTCCGGCTCACCGGCCGGCTCGCGCACCAGGGCAGGAATGTACATCGATTTCGTGCGAAGATGTTTGCAAAAAGTCGGTGCGCTCATACTCAGCCTTTCAATTGCAGGAGCGTGCGCCGGATAAGCGCGCGGGCCAATGGCACTTTGTAGCCGTTATCGGAATGTGCCTGAGCCTCGGCCAACAGCAGGTCGGCGGCTTTATCGGCGGTGGCTTCATCGAGTAACTTGCCTTCCAGGAAATCATTCACCGCCTTGGCCTGGTGCGGCACGTTCGAAATGGCGCCCAGGGCGACCCGCGGATGAACCAGCCGATTGCCTTCGAGGCCAGCCGCGGCAGCGCAACTGACCAGCGCCCAATCAAACGCAGCTTTGTCGCTCACTTGCAGATACGCGCTGCGCGGACGCGCCACCGGCACCTCGACGCGCAAAACCAGGTCGCCGGGTTCGAGGGAATTGTGCGCCGTGGGGTTGTCCCAGGCTTTGGCGTAGAACTCGGCGAGGCTGAGCCGTAGGGGGCTATCGCCGCGTTGGACGACGACCACGGCATCCAGCGCTGCCAACGTCACGGCCAGGTTTGAGACCACCGGGCTGATGCAGGTGTTGCCAGTAAAAAGGCTGTGATACCGATTCTCTCCGTGCCGTGCGTAACAGGTGTCGCCGCCTTTCTTGAGGCAAAGGATATCCCGGTGACGATAGTACCAGCAGCGCGAATGCTGGGCGAGGTTGCCGCCCAGTGTCGCCACGTTGCGGATTTGGCGGGAACCGACCTCGGCGGCGGCCTGCTGCAGGCCGGGAAAAACTCGCTTGAGCTCCGGACTGTCCTCCAACTGGCTCACCGTCACATTGGCCCCGAGCAGCCAGGTCTGTTCGCCCGATTGGATTTGCTCCAACCCGGGCAGCGCCTTGATATTGACCAGGATGGTTGGCTCGGCGATGTAATCTTTCATTTCGCCGAGCAGATCGATTCCCCCCGCCAGGTACCGGCCATGTTTCTCGATTAAGTCACGCGCGCTTGCAGGCGAAGCGGCGGTGGCGTATTGGAAAGCTTTCATCTGGTTTTAAGGCGCTAAGAGGTCAATCCAAAGACACAAAGACTTAACGCCAAGACGCAAAGGCGCAAAGGCGCAAAGAATTTCTTTATTCAGTTTCCCCTTT
Organism: Verrucomicrobiia bacterium; assembly: GCA_035934555.1. GTDB lineage: Bacteria > Verrucomicrobiota > Verrucomicrobiia > Limisphaerales > UBA8199 > DASYXT01. The sequence continues at coordinate 42,379 of DASYXT010000055.1, forward strand.
GCGTCTTCGCGTCTTTGCGTTCATTTTTCTGTTTGTTTCTTTCCGTCACCTTCGCGTCTTCTCGGTCATGGGTTTTAAGGCGCTAAGAGGTCAATCCAAAGACACAAAGACTTAACGCCAAGACGCAAAGGCGCCAAGGCGCAAAGAATTTCTTCATTCAGTTTCCCCTTTGCGTCTTCGCGTCTTGGCGTCTTTGCGTTCATTTTTCTCTTTGTTTCTTTCACCTTCGCGTCTTCTCGGTCAAGCCTTCACTTTCCCAAGGGCCGCCAGCACCCGTGCTGGTGTGATGGGCAAACTAGGTACCCGGACACCGAGCGCATTGGCGACAGCATTGGCAATCGCCGACGCAGTCGGGATGGTAACTGGTTCGCCCAAGCCGATCACCCCGCGCTCAGGCATGTCCAGCAGGATCACGTCAATCTCCGGTGTATCGGCCAACGCGGTCAATTTGTACGTTTCGAAATTCGGGTTCAGCACCACGCCGGACAACGCGTCCATGACGCGCTCCTCGTAAAGGGCGTAGCCCAGGCCCATGATAATGCCGCCGTTGACCTGGCTTTCCGCGGTCAATTTACTCACCACCAGCCCGCAGTCCTGCACGCACGTAACTTTCTTCACTTTTACGAAACCGGTCTCCGTGTCCACCTCGACTTCCGCGAACTGAACACCGCCAACCCCCGAGCCGGACAACCCTTCCTGCCAGCGGCCGCCGGCGACCAGCGGGTGGGTGCCGAGTTTCTTGCAGGCCTCGAACCAATGCGCGCGCGGCTCGCTCACGCCCGTCTGCGTCTGCAGTTCCTGCAGTGCCCGCGTGCAGCAATCGAAAATCGCCGGGGAAACCGACGCTGCGGTGGTGCTGCCGCCGCTGCCGCCGCTAGGAGGATAACGCGTATCGCCCACGTGCACCTGGATTTGGTCCGGCTTGAGCCCAAACACTTCGGCTGCCACGACGGCAATCACCGTCTTGGTCCCCGTTCCAATATCCTGTGTGCCACAACGAATTTCCACACTGCCGTCCGGATTGATTTGGGCCTGGGCCTGCGTGCCGTGGCCGCCGCCGCCCCACGTCGCGCCCGCGCAACCTATGCCGGTTTTAACGGGCCCCGGCGAGCTGCCGGGCTTCTTGTATTTGGCCTTCCAGCCGAAGCGCTCTGCGCCAAGCTGGTATTCCTTATGCCGGATTTCGGAGTGATCGTTCTTCAGCCGCAACTCCAGCGGATCCAGGTTCAGCTTCACCGCCAGGTCATCCAGGATCGATTCCATCCCGAACGAGGCCGGCGGATGGCCGGGGGCGCGGAACGCGCGAGCCGAGCCAGCATCCACCGCAACGGCCGCTTGCTTCACCCGCACATTGGGAACTTCGTAGATGTACGGGGCGGGAAAGCCCGCTCCGCCGCCACCCGCTTCGGTGGCCGGTCCGCTGCCAATCCCGGCAGTGCCGTAGGATTCAAGTTCGTAGGCGAGTAATTTGCCGTCCGCGCCGGCGCCCAACTTGACCTTTTGGAATGAAGAAGGCCGGTTGCCGACCGCCAGCGCCTCGTCGAACCGCGTCAGCATCAGTTTCACCGGTGCTTTGGCGGCCTTGGACAACCGCGCGGCCAGGCCGCTCTCGACCCCGGCGCCCAGCTTCGAGCCGAACCCGCCGCCCATGTACTCGCAAATCACACGCACCTGGCTGTGCTGCAGGTTCAGATGATCGGCCAAACCATCCCGCACACTGAACGTGCCTTGCGTCGAAGCCCACGCGGTAACCTCCTCGTCAGTGTAGGAGACCGTGTTGCCGTGCGTTTCGAGTGGATGATGAAGCTGGACCGGTGTGGTGAAAAACCCTTCGACGACCGCCGCACACTCGCCGAATGCCTTGTCCACCTCGCCCTGTTCGTGAACGTGCGGCTTGGACAGGTTCGGCGCGTCTTCCCAGACGCGCGGGGCGCCTTCCTCTTTCGCATCATTTTCGCGCACGACAAACGGCAGCGGTTTGGCATCGACCTGGATGACGCGCAGCGCGTCCAGGCAAGCCTGTTTACTCGTCCCGGCGACAGCGGCCAGTTCCTCGCCGTAATAACGCACGGTGCGCTCGCCCTCGGAGCGCAGCACGGCCGCCCTGATGCCAGGCATTTTCAGCGCGGGTTCCAGATTGATTTTCGCCACGCGCGCCTTGGGCCATTTGGACCGGAGAATCATCCCGTACAGCCACCCGTCCGGTTGCACGTCCGACGCATAGAGCGCACGGCCGGTGACCTTGGCCGGACCATCCACGCGGAGGGTTTTGGAGCCGATGACGTCGCGTTTCTCAGGCCAGCTTGGCATAGGGAATCACCTCGACGGTTGTGGTTACAGGCAGGCCGGCCGCTTTGAAGGCCGCCTGCAGCACCCGCGGATAGGTGCCGCAACGGCACAGGTTCCCCGCACACGCGTGTTTCACCTCGTCGGCTGTTGGATGCGCATTGCGCCGCAGCAACGCCGTCACGCTCATCACGAATCCCGGCGTGCAATAGCCGCACATCAGCGCGTCCTGCTCGACAAAAGCCTCCTGCACCGGCGTGAGTTTCCCCTCGGGTGCCAGGCCTTCGATGGTCGTGATCTTCCCACCCTGGGCATCTATCGCCAATTTGGAACAGGCGTAAATCGGCTGGTCATCGAACAACACAGTGCAGGCGCCGCAAGTGGCGCGGTCGCACACCTCCTTGGCGCCGGTGAACTTCGAATGTTCGCGGAGTGCTTCGAGGAGCGTCACGCGCGGTTCAACTTCCAGCTTCAATGGCTGGCCGTTGACCATCAGCGTGATTGGCACCGGTCCCGGGCCGTGGGTTTTCTCGCTGTTGGCTTTGGCGAGCTCCTGCGCGACGGCCCCTACCTGGGCGGTGGCCGCCACGGCGGCCGTCGTGCCAAAACTCTTCAGAAAAGCGCGCCGCGAGACAGACATGCGTCCGGGCGGGTGGGCGTCACTCATAAGTGCTTGAGGACAGATACACCGGGGCCGTCAGGCGCGCAAAAGGAATTTTTGGAGCGCGGACTTTAGGCTTTAGTCCGCAGCAACGGCCTACCTGAAGATTGAAGATGGCGGGGGGCATGTGCACCGCGCTTGACCATTCGGGCGTTGCTGCGGACTAAAGTCCGCGCTCCACGCCCCCATTGGCCAGCGCTTTGTTCAACGCTTCTTTCACCGCATCCAACCGTGCCGGCAACTCCACAGGCTGATTGGCGTGTTTGGAAGGAAACTCGAGCTGGTTCTGGTGATATTTCACTTTCATCTCGACAAATTTCAGACCGTGAGCGGTCGAGATCACCACGACGCGTTCGGCGGGATCGATTTTGCCGGCCTTGAGCAGCTTAATCAGCACCGCCAGGGCCACTCCCGTGTGCGGGCAATTGAACATCCCTGTTCGGTCCCCGACCGCCGCCGCTTCGGCAAGTTCTTCCTCCGTTGCCTGTTCCACAATACCCCGGAATTGCCGCAGGATGCGCACCGCCTTTTCGAAACTGACAGGGTTGCCGATTTGGATCGCGCTGGCGAGAGTCTTTTCCGCCTGCATCGGCTCGAAACTTTCGTAATTGCGCAGGTACGAGCGATAGAGTGGATTGGCGCGTTCGGCCTGTGCGACCACGATGCGCGGCAGCTTCGCCAGCAGCCCGAGGTCCTTCATCAGCAGCAACCCCTTTCCCAGCGCCGAGACATTGCCAAGGTTGCCGCCCGGAATGACCAGCACGTCCGGCGCTTCCCAGTCAAACTGCTGCACAATCTCCATCCCGACGGTCTTTTGGCCTTCGACGCGGAGCGAGTTCATCGAGTTCGCCAGATACAGTGTCGGGTCACGAGTGATCTCCTGCACCAGGCGCATACAACCGTCGAAGTCGGTGTCCAGGTACAGCACCAGTGCGCCATTGGCCACCGGTTGCACCAGTTGCGCCAGGGAAATTTTGCCGCGCGGCAGCAGCACAATCGAAGGGATGCCGGCGGCGGCGCAGTAAGTCGCCAGGGCGGCGGAGGTATCGCCCGTCGAGGCGCACACCACCGCCTTAATCGGCGCGCCTTCGGAAATCATTTGTTTTACCTGCGACACCAGCACGGTCATGCCGAGGTCTTTGAACGATCCGCTATGGGTGTTGCCGCAGAGTTTAATCCAAAGAGAGTTCAGGCCAATCATCCGCCCAAAACGCTCCGCCCAGAACAGGTTGGTGCCCCCCTCGTACAGAGAAACGATATTGGCATTCTCGATTTGCGGCAGAATCCATTCTTTCTTCCCCCAAACCCCGGAGCCATAGGGCCACTCGTTGCTCTTGTAGCGGTCTTCGAAGAGCTTCATCCAGGCGGCGGCGCTGCGGCGGCGGAGCGCTTCGAGATCGTGCTGCACTTCGAGCAGCGAGTGGCAGCGCTCACATTGATACACCACCGCGTTCAATGGGTAAGTCGCGCCGCACTGCGGATTAATGCATTGGAACCAGGCACGGTACGCCGCCCCCTTCTCCACCGCTGCCGTTCGCTCACTCAGGCTCTCGATCATTCCCCAGTGTACCACCCCTGGCAAAGAGGGTTCAAGAGAGCAGAGATCGGGGTGGAAACCGAGGGTCCGCTTTAGACAGCGCGCGAAACCAGGCGCCGGTGCTCGGAATAGACACTTTCGCTGATCTCAAGAGCAAGGCATCCTCTGGCGATGCGGGTTCGGCAGTTACGGCCGCTTTTGCGGTAGTGCTTATGCCGGTTAATTAACATTCAGACCATGCATGTGTTTATCAATGGCCGGTTTCTGCCCGAGGAGCAGGCCACGGTCTCAGTTTTCGACCGTGGTTACTTATATGGGGACGGCCTGTTTGAGACGATCCTCGTGCTAAACCACTCCCCGTTTCGTTGGGAGCAGCACATGCGCCGGCTGGAAGCGGGGGCGGCCTACCTGAACATTGGCTTGCCTTTTACACGCCACGCATTGCGGGAGGCGGCCAGCGCGTTAATAGACATCAATCATTTCCCCAACGCGCTTTTGCGTCTGACGCTCTCACGCGGGGTTGGCTCTCGCGGTTATTCGCCTCGCGGGGCCGACAAGCCCACACTCGTCCTCACGTTACATCGCACCACCGCACCTGACCGGCACATATGTCCTCAATGGCGCCTGGTTACGTCCAGCATCCGCCTTCCCGTGGCCCAGCGCCTGGCTCAATTCAAGACGTGCAACAAGCTGCCGCAAATCCTGGCGCGCAGCGAAGCCGAAGCCGCTGGAGCTCAGGAGGCGTTGTTGTTGAACACCGCGGGCGCCGTCGTGGAAGCGACCAGCAGCAACCTGTTCTGGATTGCGGGCGGGTCGGTCTGCACACCGCCGCTGGAGAGCGGAATTCTCGCCGGAATCACCCGGGGGCTCGTCGCTGAAATTTGCGAGTCCATCCGCGTGCCCTTGGTGGAAACTACGATTATGCCGGACCAGCTTCGATTAGCTGAAGGGGTGTTTCTGTCGCTGAGCTCGGTCGGGATCGCCGAGGCAGTGGTGTTGGATGGAAAACCGTTGCGGCAATCGGCTTTGACGCACCGGATTCGCAATGTTTTCCTCGAGGTGCTTCACGAGGAAACCGGCTGGGGTGTCGCGGATGTGGTGTGAGCCCGCCGCCATGGAACAGTTAGGGCCCGCAAATATTGTGGTTTTCTTTTGCACCAGTTTTGGCTTAATGATCGCGCAACCACGGGCGGCGCTGCTGCCCGCAACGACTAACCAAATGAAACGACGCGAATTCCTGAAAACTTCCCTGGCAGCCTCGACCCTGGCCGGCTTAGGCACCGCTACCCTGGCGGCGGAGGCCGATCCGGCCTCCAATCCCAATCGCGAGTATTATGAACTTCGCATTTACCGGCTGGCCAAAGGCGCCAATCGGGCGGCCCTGACCGATTACCTGGAGAAGGCGGCGGTGCCGGCGTGGAACCGGCTGGGCATCCAACCGGTCGGTGTGTTTGAGCAATCGGAGCGCACCGAGCCCCCGGCCAAGACCGAAGTGCGGGACGCTTCAGCCGTTGTGGTGGTGATCCCTTATCCTTCATTGCAGGCGTTCGCCGCCGCAGCGCAATCCATGGCCGACCCGGCTTTTCAGGCCAGCGCCGGGGATTATTGGCAGCGGACAAAAGACAACCCGGTCTTTGAGCGAATTGATAGCTGGCTGATGCTGGCGTTTGCCGGCATGCCCCGCCTCGAATTGCCGGCTTACTCGCGCGACAAGAAGCCGCGCATGTTCGAGCTGCGCACCTACGAGAGTTACAGCGAAGCCAAAGCGCTAAAGAAAGTGCAGATGTTCAACTCCGGCGAGATCGACGTCATGCGTGAAGTAGGCCTGGCGCCGGTTTTTTATGGCCAGGCCTTAATCGGCCCCAACCTGCCGCACCTGACCTATATGCTTTCCGCGGAGGACGACGCTGCGCACAAGAAGCACTGGGGCGCTTTCGGCAAGCATCCGGTCTGGAACAAACTCCAGCACGAACCCCAGTACGATGAAACGGTCTCGAAGATTACAAACCGTTACCTCGTACCGCTGCCGTGCTCGCAGATTTAACAACGTGGAGCGTATGAGCGTATGAGACTGGAGCGGTTCGACGCTCTCCGCTCCTCACCACGGGTGTTCACCCCAGTTGCGGTTCGGGACTGTCTGGCGTATCTGGAGAATGTAGCCTGAATAGGCGCCTTCGTTCAGATCATGGGTTGAAGGACACTTATCAGGATATTTAGAGCGGCTCCGGGAGGGAAGCCGCTCTTTTTTTTCTAATCACCGTTGGATTCTCGCGGAGCCGCCTTGCGCCAGCCCTCGAACCTGCTCCAACGTCGCCATCGTGGTGTCGCCCGGGAAGGTAGTCAGCAGCGCTCCATGAGCCCAGCCCAACCTGACCGCTTGCTCCTCCGGTTCGGCATTCAGCAGACCGTAGAAAAAGCCCGCCGCGAAACCGTCTCCACCACCGACTCGGTCATAGACATCCAATTCGCACGTGGGCGCGACAAAACTGCTGCCGTTGATCCACGCCACGGCGCTCCAACTATGGCGGTTGGTGGAGTGCACTTCGCGCAACGTGGTCGCCAGCACCTTCAATTGCGGGTGCTTGTTGGTGACCTTATCGATCATCGCCAGGAATGCGCTCGGGTCCAGTTTCGACTTCGCCGCCACCTCGGGCCCCGGCATGCCCAAGCCCATTTGCAGGTCTTCTTCGTTGCCGACCAGCACGTCCACGTTCCGCACGATGCGGTCCAGGACCGCCACCGCGCGTTGGTGTCCGCCGGAAATGTTCCAAAGCTTGGCACGGTAATTCAGGTCAAAGGAGACAATGGCTCCGGCGGCTTTGGCGGCCTGCATTGCCTCAATGATCAATTCGGCGGTGGTGGGAGAGAGCGCGGCGAAGATGCCGCCGCTATGAAACCAGCGCACGCCGGCGGCAAAGATGGCCTTCCAGTCGATGTCGCCGGGCTTGAGTTGCGCGCCCGCCTCGTTGCAGCGGTTGTAAAAAACTACGGGCGGGCGCACTCCCTGGCCCCGATCGCTATAAACGGTCGCCATGTTCGGCCCGGTCACCCCATCGTGTTTGAAATGTTTGTAGAAGGGTTTGACGCCCATCGCGCGGACGCGCTCGGCAATCAGCTCGCCGATAGGATAATCCACCAGCGCGCTCGCGATGCCGGTCCGTAGCCCGAAACAATCGGCCAGGTTGGCGGCGACATTGAACTCCCCTCCGCTCACATGAATCCGGCATTCATTGGCTTTGCGGAAGGGGATAATTCCGGGGTCAAGCCGGTGGACCAACGCCCCCAACGACAGCAAATCCAGCGCTCCGGCTTGCGGAATATTTAAACCATATTTCATAGTCACAATTTCGGCGCGGCGGTCTCATCCAAAACAAGGTCCTCTAAAATCGTAATCTTTTGCCAGATTTTGCGCGAGAATCCGGCGGTGAGATCTTCCACATCATCCACCGCGTCCAGCAGCACCGGGTCCTGAAACCCCTGCACATAAAGCGCGGCGATCTTGCTGATGAGCGCCATCGCGTCGCTGCAATAATCCAGGTAGCGCGTTAGCTCGGTCGCTGTGAGCGGCCGTTTTTGCCGTGTCACTGCGCCGCGCACCACGCTCTCCGGGTCTTTGGTTAACTGGTGCATATCGACGATATGTGCCAAAGCGCGCAATTCGTGGATGGCCTTAAGCGAGCGACTGCGCTTGATGCGGTTTTCGCAGCTCAGCAGGAAGATGATCGCCGCGCCGACAAATACCACCGAACTGATGCTCGCGTCCAATCCCTGCATCGAATTGGTGAAGTCATCCAGTTGGAATTTATGGATATTGAGCAGCACCAACACCAGTAAGGCGACAATGCCCAGGCTCAGCACGACGGCAGCCGACCGCAACCACAGGTTCGGCCGTTGAATCCAGGTGGTGCGTTCCAGCGCTTCCTGGGCGACGAGCAGCAGTTCAGCGATCACCGTGCCGAGACCAGACCCGGGGAAGCGCTCTTCGATGCGGGTGTGCAGGGCCTTTACCGTCTCGACGATCTTCTCGGGATCCAACTGCCTGAACTTGGCGTAGGTCTCGTCCATGACGCGAGCCACAGTAAGAGGTTTTATCGGCAGAGGCAAATGCGAAGCCGCAGCAGGCCGCTCCCGGCACCACAAACTCGTCCCAAGCCTAAACCTCCATCAGCATCCTGGTCGGCTCTTCGATGGCTTCTTTGATGCGCTTGAGGAACGACACCGCTTCACGTCCGTCCACCAGGCGATGATCGTAGGTCAGCGCGACGTACATCATCGGCCGAATGACCACATTGCCTTCACGCGCGACGGGCCTTTCCTGGATCGCGTGCAGGCCGAGGATGCCGCTTTGAGGCGGATTGATGATCGGCGTCGAGAGCAACGACCCGTACACGCCGCCATTGCTGATCGTGAACGTGCCGCCTTGCAGTTCCTCCAGCTTGAGCTTGTTCTCACGAGCCCGCTTGGCAAAGTCGCCAATCGCCACCTCGATTTCAGCGAAGCTCATCCGCTCGGCCCGTCGCAAGACCGGCACAACCAAACCTTTGCCGCTGCCAACGGCGACGCCGATGTCGAAGTAGTTGTGATAAACGATGTTGGTCTCCCGCACCTGGGCGTTCACAGCGGGGAACTGTTTCAGGCTGTCGATGCAGGCCTTCACGAAGAAGGACATGAACCCGAGCTTGACCTGGTACTTCTGCTGAAAGGATTCGCCGTATTGCTTGCGCAAGGCCATGACCGCCGCCATGTCGATTTCGTTAAACGTCGTCAGCAACGCGGCCGTGTGCTGCGCCTGGACCAAGCGTTCGGCCACGGTGCGGCGCAAGCGGCTCATCGGCACAACCTCCTCCTCGCCCGGGCCGGTTAAAGGCGCGGCAGCCGCAACCGCGGCACGGGACGGCGGCGCCTCGGCTGCCGGCGCAGGCGCTTTTGCCTCTTCGAGGTGACGCAGCACATCCTCTTTGAGAATGCGCCCGCCGGGGCCGGTGCCCGCGACCTCTTCGGCTTTCACGCCATGCTGTTCGAGGATGCTTTGCGCAGCGGGCATAACGCGCGCACCGCCGGGTTTGGTTTCACTTCGGACCGGCGCAGGAGAAGGTTCCGCAGTTTTCTCGGCTGGAGCCGCCTTGGTCTCAGCCTTGGCAGCCGCCGCATTGCCGGTTTCGAGAATGGCGATGACTTCGCCAACCTTGGCCACCTCGCCCTTTTGTTTGAGAATTTTTGCAAGCGCGCCGGCATCAGGCGCAGGCAACTCGACGGTGGCCTTCTCGCTTTCGAGTGTCACGAGCGGTTCATCTTTCCGAACCGCGGCGCCGCTGGGCTTTAACCAGTCGCCGATTTCCACTTCGGTGATCGACTCCCCTACCTCGGGTACTTTGATTTCCAAGCGCATAGCCCTTTATTTTTCCCCAAACGCTCGCGCGATCAGGTCGGTTTGTTCCTGTTTATGACGCCGGTGCGAGCCGGCGGCCGGCGAAGCGGAAGGCGCGCGCGTCACGCCCGAAAACCCAAAGCGCGCTGAGAGCCTGTCACTGAAGTGAATCCGCATATACACCCACGGCCCCATGTTGGCGGGCTCTTCCTGCACCCAGACCAGCGGGATCCCGTCGCGAAACGGCCCCAGTGCCGATTCCAGCAGCTCGCGCCGCAACGGATATAATTGTTCGAGGCGAATGAGCGCGACATCGTCGCGTTTGGCTTGCGCGCGATGTTCGGCCAACTCGTAATAAATTTTGCCGGTGCACAGCAGTACACGCTCAATTTCCTGGGGCGGGCGGCCGCTCATATCGGTTAGGATGCGCTCGAACCGTCCGCGGGCACAATCCTCTAAACTCGATACCGCTTTAGGGTGGCGCAGCAGGCTCTTGGGCGTCATCACGATCAGCGGTTTGCGCCAGGTCCGCAGCACCTGCCGCCGCAAACAATGGAACAACTGCGCGGGGGTCGTCGGATACACGACCTGGATATTGTCCTCGACGGCAGATAACAGGAATCGCTCGAGGCGCGCGCTGGAATGCTCCGGTCCTTGCCCCTCGAAGCCATGCGGCAGCAGCAGCACCAGGCCGCTCAGCCGTTGCCATTTTTCTTCGGCGCTGGCGATGAATTGGTCCACGTAAGGCTGAGCCACATTCCAGAAATCTCCAAACTGCGCTTCCCACAGCACCAGGCCGTCGGGGTAGTCGAGGCTATAGCCGTACTCAAATCCCAACACTCCGGCTTCCGATAGCGGGCTATTGAGGATTTCGACCGGCGCCTGGTCCGCGGCGAGGTGCTGCAACGGCGCCCAGGTGTGACCGTCCTCATAATCGTGCAGCACCGCGTGGCGATGGCTGAAAGTTCCGCGCTCGCTGTCCTGGCCAGAAAGCCGCACGCGCACCCCGGCGCACCCCAGGCTGGCCAGGGCCAACGCCTCGCCGGCCGACCAATCCAGCGGCTCGGCGCCCGTGGCCATTTGCTGCCGTGCTTGCAACAGCCGCTTAATTTTGGGATGCGGGTGAAAATCAGCCGGCAACCGCACGGTCGCCTCGAGCCAGCTAGCCAGCTTCTCACGCGGCACACTGGTATCAGGCTCCTCGCCGGCGGGTTCGGTGCCGCCTTTGTATTGTGACCAAAAGCCGCGCCGCTGGTCGGGGGCCGGAGGGGTGCCTCCTGCTTGGGACGCCGAGAGCTCCTTTTCGAGTAATTCGCGCCGTTTGGCGGCAATTTCGTCAGCCTCTTCGCGCGTCACTTCGTTCAGTTGCAGCAAGTGTTCCAGATAACCTTCGCGAACGGATTTGCGTTTGCCAATCGCGCGGTAGAGCACCGGTTGCGTGAAGGCGGGCTCGTCGCCTTCGTTATGCCCCAGGCGGCGGTAGCCATACATGTTGATCACGACGTCGCGTTTGAATTCGAACCGAAAATCCATCGCTAGTCGCACCACTTGTGCCACCGCCTCAGGGTCCTCGCCGTTGACGTGAAATATCGGCACCTGCAGCATCTTGGCGACGTCCGTCGCGTAAGTGGTCGAGCGGGCTTCCTGCGGGCTGGTTGTGAAACCGATTTGATTATTGATGACCACGTGCAGCGTGCCTCCGACCCCGTAGGCGGGGAGCTGGCTCAGGTTCAAGGTCTCCTGGACGATGCCTTCGCCGGCAAACGCCGCGTCGCCGTGGATCAGCAGCGCCATCCCGCGCCGCCGTTCTGCGTCGCCGACGCGGTCTTGCTTCGCGCGCACACGTCCGAGCGCCACCGGGTTGACAAATTCCAGGTGGCTCGGGTTGAAACAAAGTGACAGGTGAACCTTCGCGCCATGACTGGTCACAAAATCGGTGCTATGCCCCAGGTGATACTTCACATCGCCATGGCCGGTGCTGGATTTCCAATCCGTGTCGGCGTATTCGCGGAAGATTTGGCGCGCGCTTTTCCCGGCGATGTTGGCCAGCACGTTCAGGCGACCGCGGTGAGCCATGCCGAAGACGATTTCCTGGATGCCTTCCTCGCCTGCCTTTTCAATCGCCAAATCCAGCAGCGGGATCAGGCTTTCCGAACCGTCCAGCGAGAACGTTTTGGCGCCGGGGAATTTGCGGCGGATGAATTCCTCGAACGTGACGGCGTCCGTCAGCCGGGTCAGGATGCGTAATTGTTCCTCGCGCGTGAGTTGCAGCCGGTTTTGGGTCGTCTCCATGCGGCGCTGCAGCCAGCGACGCACACTTAACTCGTCGATGTGCATGTACTGCACGCCAATCGAGCGGCAGTAAGTATTGCGCAGGCGCTCCAGCAGCTTGCGCAGCGTCAGCACACCATCCCGGTACTGAAACGTCTCGCTGTAAACCGGCGCGTCCAGGTCCGCCTCGGTGAACCCGAAGAATTCCGGGGTTAACTCCGCGGGGACTGGCCGGGGCATGCCGAGCGGATCGACCTGGGCGATGCGATGCCCCCGCACCCGGTACAACCGCGTAAGCAAGTAAACCCGGTCCTGCATTGCGGCAATCTCGGGGTCGGCCAGCCGGCTGCCGGAAGGCGCAGGCCGCCGCCGCGCCGGCGGATTGAAAATGCTGAAGGGCCGAAACGAGGGCCCGAAACGCGGCTTGGGAAAACGCAACTCCTTATCGGCGACCTCGGAAAAGTACCGCCGCCAATCCGCAGAGACGGAGTTGGGGTCGCGCAGGTAATCCTCGTACAGGCCTTCGACAAAAGCGAGGTTCACTACGCCGGGCAGTTGCCCGGTTTCGGCTCCATTTCCGTTATTCATCGTGTTTCGGAATGCGCCAGGGCCGCCGTGCCTGCTCGCTGCCGCTCAGCTCTTGGGTTTGACCTGCAAGGTCGAAATCACTTCCTGCACGCCGTCGGTTTCCATCGCCAGCAACATCGCTTTGCTGATGTCTTCGGCGGTCGGAACGAAGCCCGAGAGCGTTACCACTCCCGCGGTGGTATTGACCGAAATACTCAGCGCCGACAGGTCATGGCTGGTGACCAGTTTCGTCTTTATGGCTGCGGTGATCCGCGCGTCGGCCGTCGCGTTGGCTACCGCCTCGCCGGCTTCCCGCGCCTTACGCCGCACAACCCGCCCGGTCCGGGACAAATCCGCCATGATGTCATTGGTGCGCAAGTCCAGAATCTTGAGCTTTTGCTGCACCGCATCGCCGGCCGAGCGCGCCGCGTCCTGAATCTGTGCGCCGGCGCTATGGACGCGCGCCTGGCCTTCATGGCTGCTGAAATACCACAGGCCCGCCGCGCCCACGACGATGCCAATTATTAGTGCCAGAAAGATTCTCACCGCTTTGCCTGCTTCGCACCACGCAATGAGCGGGGTGACTGCGGCTAATTTAATGGGCGGGGGTGGGAAGTCAACCGCGCGGCCGGCATCATGGATAAGACACCAGCCGGCGGGTGGCGCGTTCCTGCAACCAAATAATATCGAGATTGCCGGGGGAACGGTTTGGGCCGGGGATCAGTTGCTCGGGTGGGGGAACAGTGCGGGGGTCGAGCCACCGCTTAATCTCGGCGTGGCCGTCCACAAACGATAGCCCCCCTGCCCCATTATGATAGCTGGCCGGCATGTCCCAGTTGAATTGGACAGACTGCGGTTGATCCGGATAGCCGGTCATGTCGATAAAGAAATTGCCCCAGTTAATCATGTCCTGGCGTTCGTCCCAAAAAAGCAGCGTGCGCGCCGGGCCCGGGTCGAGTTCGTCCGTCAGTCGTAAGTACAGCCGCCAGGCTGGGCTGGAAACACCCGGGTAGCCGGACTGGAGTTTGCCGCCGAAGCCGCCTTGCCAGATCATCATCGACATGCTGCGCACGCGCGGGGCCGCCTGGCCGGCATACTGCCCAAACGGAGGCACCACGGTCGAATGGTCGGCTGGACACTTCCAAATGCCTAACGCGTTTCCACAGTACGGCCAGAGCGGGCTGCGCTTGATGTCCATATTCGGATCCCAATTGGACCGATTGCCGGGGTTGAAGTCCATGGAGCCGGTGACCCAGACGTATGGGTCAGTGCTCGGGTCGGCCGGACCTCCGACGCTGGCGGCGCTGGCAAAAGTGATCCGATCAGCGCTGTCGTGGGCGTATTGGACCCAGGCCAACGTGAGCTGGCGCATATTGTTCATGCAGACGATGCCTTGGGCTTTGGCCTTGGATTTAGTAAGGGATGGCAGCAGCAGCGCGGCCAGAATGGCGATGATGGCAATCACTACTAACAATTCGATGAGCGTGAACGCCGCGCGCTGTGGCAGGGCTGACCGGAAGCTGAGAGCCGGCCTCCTGCCACTGGGACCTTGCTCCGCAGACCGATGTTGCCGGCGCAACGGCTTCATATTGGAACGCTCTGACAATACGTGACCTCTGACGCGGCGTCCAGACTCCAAACTGCGCATAATGGCTCGGTGAGGACGGGCGGAAACGCCGGAGTGCGGACTTTAGCTTTAGTCCGCCCTCCGCCCGCCTTCACTGAGGGGGTGCGTCTTGTTTGTGGTGAGATTCCTGCTTAGAATTCCGCACTGCCCGGGGTGCGGGCGAAGGGGATGACGTCGCGGATGTTAGACACCCCGCTGAGGAACATCAGCAACCGCTCGAATCCCAGGCCGAACCCGGCGTGGGGTACGGTGCCGTATTTGCGCAAATCGATGTACCACCAGTAATCCTGTGGGTTCAGCTTGTGAAACTTCATGTTCTCGAGCAATTGGTCGAGCCGCTCCTCGCGCTGGGCGCCACCGATGACTTCGCCGATGCCCGGCACCAACACATCCATTGCCGTCACCGTTTTGGCATCGTCGTTGAGCCGCATGTAAAACGGTTTGATCTCGCGCGGGTAATTGAACACCGTCACCGGCGATTTGAAGTGTTCCTCAGTGAGGAATCGTTCGTGCTCGGATTGCAGGTTCTGGCCGTATTGAACGGGGAACTCGAATTTGCGCCCGGATTTTTCGAGGATAGCGACCGCGTCGGTGTAAGGGACGCGGACGAACGGGCGCTCGACGACAAACTTCAGCCTGTCATGCAGGCCCTTATCGACGAACTTGCCGAACAAAGCGAGGTCTTCGGCGCAATGCTCGACGGCGTAGCGGGCCATCGCCTTAATGAACTCCTCGCCGAGATCCATATCCCCCTGCAAATCGCAGAAGGCCATCTCCGGCTCGATCATCCAGAACTCGGCCGCGTGCCGGGCCGTGTTCGAGTTTTCCGCCCGGAAGGTCGGTCCAAACGTGTAGATGTTGGACAGCGCACAAGCGAAGGTTTCCCCTTCCAACTGGCCGCTGACGGTGAGGTAGGCGCGTTTGCCGAAGAAATCGGTGGCGGCTTTATCGTCGATGTTGCCCTTGAGGGTAGTGACGCGGAACATCTCGCCGGCGCCTTCACAATCGCTCGCCGTAATAATAGGCGTGTGCACGTACACAAAGTCCCGCTCCTGGAAAAACTGGTGAACGGCAAAAGCCAGGCGGCTGCGGAGCCGGAACACCGCCCCAAACAGGTTCGAGCGCGGGCGCAGGTGCGCAATGGTGCGCAGAAACTCGGGCGTGTGGCCCTTCTTCTGCAAAGGATACGCGGGATCGGCCGTGCCGACTAATTCAAGGCGGGTGGCGCGCATCTCCCATTTCTGGCCTGCGGCAGGCGACGGCACCAGCTTGCCCTGCACGATGGCGGAGGCGCCGGTGTTGAACTGGGCGAGATGCTCACTGCCGGGGACACCGGTATCCACCACCACCTGCAGATTCGCAAGGCAGGAGCCGTCGTTCAGTTCGAGAAAGGAAAAACCCTTCGAATCCCGCCGGGTGCGGACCCAGCCCTTCACCATCAGGTCGTCGTTGGGTTCGCTGGCGGCTAGAACATGTTTGATTAATGTGCGCATTGGGAAACGCGCGCGGCCGCGCGCACGCCCCTAGCTTAGCGAAGGCGGCGGGCCTGGCAATATAGGAAAACCGGTCCGGATGCGAATCGAGTGCGCTTTTATGGCTGGAGCGAAGACATAAACGCAAAGGCGCAAAGGCGCGAAGGCGCAAAGATGCAGTGAATCAAAAGGAATCTTTGCGTCTCTGCGTCTTTGCGTCTTTGCGTTAAGCCTGCCCAAACCTCGCCCCACGGCGCTCCCGCCCAACCGCAATCACCACCATTCCCAGCGCAAACACAGTCGCGGCTGTCACCGCCATCGCCGAGGCATATCAAAAATGTTGGGCGAACAGTGCGCCTTAGGGCTGGAGCGAAGACATAAACGCAAAGGCGCGAAGGCGCAAAGATGCAGTGAACCAAAAAGGAATCTTTGCGTCTCTGCGTCTTTGCGTTAAGCCTGCCCAAACCTCGCCCCGCGCCGCTCGCGCCCAACCGCAATCACCACCATCCCCACTGTAAACACAGTCCCGGCCGTCACCGCCATCGCCGAGGCATATGAAATGTTGGGCGAACAGTGCGCCTTAGGGCTGGAGCGAAGACATAAATGCAAAGACGCGAAGGCGCAAAGATGCAGTGAATCAAAAGGAATCTTTGCGCCTCTGCGCCTTTGCGTCTTTGCGTTAAGCTTGCCCAAACCTCGCCCCGCGCCGCTCGCGCCCAACCGCAATCACCACCATTCCCACTGTAAACACAGTCCCGGCCGTCACCGCCATCGCCGAGGCATATGAAAAATGTTGGGCGAACAGTGCCTCGATCCACGCGATGCTGCCGGCCAGCAAAACCCCGCATTGATAAGCGAACCCGGGGAGAAAACCGCGAACAGTGTCGGGCGAGAGCTCGTTGATATGGGCCGGGATAACGCCCCACGCGCCCTGGACCATGAACTGCATCAGGAACGCGCCGAGCACCAGCCAGGCGGTGCCGGGCGCATAGGCCCAGAGGGGAACCAGCACGAGGGCCGCCAGAAACGCCAGGAGCATCCCCCGTCGCCGCCCCCAGCGGTCCGACAGCCAGCCGAACAGAATCCCACCGGACAACGCGCCCACATTATAGATGACTGCAATGATGGCGACCTGGCGCGGGGCAAAGCCGCGTTGTTCCTTCAAGAATGTGGGATACATGTCTTGCGTGCCGTGCGAGGCGAAATTCATCATCATCATCAGCGCGGTCAAATACAGGAACAGCCGCCAATTGCGTGCGAGCGCGCGGCCAAGGCCGCTCCAGGACTCGCTGCGCGTCTTCTGCCAGACGGCGGACTCCTTTACCCGGTAGCGGATGAACAGTGCGAGCAACGCCGGCAGGCCGCCGATGAAAAACATCGCCCGCCAGCCCCAACTCGGGAACACGCCAAAGTAGCAACACGCCGCCAGCAGGTAACCCACCGCGTACCCTTCTTGCAATACACCTGACAACACGCCGCGCCAGCGCGCCGGCACCTTCTCCATGACCAGCGACGCCCCGACGCCCCATTCCCCACCCATGCCAATCCCAAATAACGCGCGCAGGATCAGAAAGGTAACGTAGTTCGGCGCGAGTCCCGACAGCACCTCGATCACCGAGTAAAACACCAGGTCCAACATGAGCGGCAGGCGCCGGCCGTAACGGTCGGCCAGGAGACCGAAAATCAACGCGCCGATGGGGCGGAACGCGAGCGTCGCGGTGACGGTCGCGGCAATCGCCGGGATGCCCTTATGGAACTCCTGGGCAATCGCCGGCATGGTGAAAATGACAATGAAGAAATCAAACGCGTCCAGGGTCCAGCCCAGGAAGCTGGCGACCAACGCGCTGACATAATCGGCTACGACGGGCTCGGGCTCTGCTGGTGCCGGGTTCTGCTGCGTACCCGATAGCGGGCGGTGGTGACCAGGCTGCATGGACACGATGGTAAGTCAGATGACCCTGCGCGCGAATCAGAAATGTGCGAAGAAAAACGCAAAGGCGCAAAGGCGCAAAGGCGCAAAGGGAAAGTTAGAATTCTTTGCGTCCTGGCGCCTTTGCGTCTTTGCGTTAAGAACCCACCGCCCTGCGCCTCACGATGAGCGGCAAGCACCGGCCGCCAGATGACCCTCCGCACGAATCAGAAATGTGCGAAGAGCTAATCAACGCAAAGACACCAAGGCGCAAAGGGAAAGTTAGAATTCTTTGCGTCTTGGCGCCTTTGCGTTAAGAATCCACCGCCCTGCGCCTCACAATGAGCGGCAAGCACCGGCCGCCAGACGACCCTCCGCACGAATCAGAAATATGCGAAAGCTAATCAACGCAAATACACGAAGACGCAAAGGGAAAGTTAGAATTCTTTGCGTCTTGGCGCCTTTGCGTCTTTGCGTTAAGAACCCACCGCCCTCCGACCTCACAGCCGATCCACGTGTCTCTGCATCGCGGGTTCCTGCCGTTCGATCGATTCAACCAATTTAAACTGCGTCCGGCAGCGGTCGAGGTTGTGCGCGGGACGGTGAATCCGAAAGTACGTATCGCCGCTGAGGTAATCGGTCAGAAACCGAATGCCGATTTCGAACGTGATCAGTTTGCCGGAAAACGCGATGTGGGCTTTCTCGGCTTTCGTAAGGAACTGGCCGGCGGTCGAGAGATAACCTTCGGCGAGCTTGCGAAACATCGGCATTTGCATCTTCACTTTCGACAGGTCCGGCTCGTCTTCGAGGGTGGGGCTCGTCGTGGTGCGCACCATGTCGCCGAAATCATACAGCGCGCAACCGGGCATCACCGTGTCGAGATCGACGATGCACATCGCCTCGCCGGTAAGCACGTCGAGCATGACGTTGTTGAATTTGGTGTCGTTATGCGTAATCCGCTCCGGGATGCGGCCCTTCGCCATCGCCTGCAGAAATACATCCACTATCGGCTCGCGTTCGAGCGCGAATTGAATCTCGGCCTTCGCATCCTTCGCGCGGTTGTAATGGTCGTTCTGAATCGCTTGCTGCAGCGCCGTGAAGCGTTTGCGGGTGTTGTGAAAGTCGGGAATGGTCTCGAGCAAGCGTTCGCCAGGCAAATCCACCAGCAAATGCTGGAAATGGCCAAAGGCGCGTCCGGCCTGGTAGGCCTGCGGCGGCGACTGCACCGCTTCATAGGTCTCGACGCCTTCAACAAACACGAACGTCCGCCACACCTCGCTGCCGCCGTTCTCGAAGAACGATTTGCCGTCGCGGGTGGGAATCACGATCAACGAGCGGCGGGTAACATCGCGCACGTTTTGCGCTTCGAGTTTCTTGCGAATATGGGTCGTCACCCGCATGACATTTTTCATCACCGACCCGGGATTTTTGAAAACGTTCTTGTTGAGCTTTTGGTGGATGTACCGAACGCGGGTGCCGCCCTGGTCATACGTGGCGGTGTAGGTTTCGTTGATGTGGCCGATCTTGAGCGTCTCGGCGTGGAGAATCTCACCGTAAATTTGGAACTTCCGCGAGATTTCCTGCAGTTGCTTTTCCTGGTAAGCCATAAAGGAAATAGATTGACTGAAGGGCCGGGTAAGTCAAGACGGCGGACTACGGAGGACAGGTCAAGAGGTCAGAAGTCAGAGGTCAGAAGTCAGAGGTCAGAAGTCAGAGGTCAGAAGTCAGAGGTCAGAAGTCAGAAGTCAGAAGTCAGAAGTCAGAGATCAGAGATCAAGGCGTACGCTCTAGAGCGACCAATTGACTACTGACCAGCCGGCATCGTGGTGTGCTGTGTCCACCAGACCCAGTCGGGATTGTTGACCCCGGGTGGCCCTTTCGGAGCCTGGTTGTTGCCCATGGGCCAGCCGTAGCCGGCGCGGACAGGGATTTTGAGCGAAGGGGTCAACCACTTGTGGATTTCAGCATGCCCATCGGCAAAAGACATGCCGCAATTCCACTGATGATATGAGCCGGGCACATCGGCCCAAACCACCCCTGACAGGCTAACCTCCAGCCAGCCATCGTTCAGTCCGCACATGTTCTCCTCAAGGAATACCAGCCCCATGCTGGGTCCGACAGGGTTCATTAGTTCTGAGACCTTGCTGTAAGCAATGTAGTTGTTGCCATTTGGCGCAGTGCCGCAGTCGCCAATCGCCTGGCTTTTTACGCTGGCATAAATATTTCCCATCATGCTCTGCATGGAATAGCTGCGCAGCCGCTGTCCGTCCTGGGAAGGGATATTATCGGCTGGGCATTTATAGACACCAAGCTGACCGCCGACGTACGGCGCCATGATGCAGTTCTGATACAAGTAGCGGTTGGTGTTCCACTGGTTCATGCCCCAATCAACGCTGCCGCCGCCGCACCAAGTATCGGCATCACCGTCCGGCAAACCTGGGTGGCCCAGGGGTGCGTTGGGCATCATCGTGTCGGCGTTGTCCGTCGCGTACAGGTGCCAGCCGATCACCAACTGTTTCACATTGTTAAGGCAGGCGACTTCCTGGGCCTTGCGCTTCGCATTGGCCAGGGCCGGGAGCAACATGGCTGCGAGGATGGCGATGATCGCGATAACCACCAGCAGCTCGATCAGCGTAAAACCGGGGAGCCGGTCATTCCTTTTTTGACGCAGCCGGTAAAAGGTTTGCTGTTCAAACATATTCGAATGCCTATCGGCAATTCTCACGCGGTGCTGTCGCGCAGTCAAGCCCGGTTTGGCGACAGCCCGGTTTGGCCCGACCTGCCGCGCCGGGCTGGGCCGCATTATTAAGGCAGTTTTAAAAAGCCAGGGCGTTCGCAAGCCGCGAATGCCCCGGCACAGTTCCTAAGACGCGGCACTATTTGTGCCGGATACGATAAAACTCCACCGGGTTGGCGGACGTGGCGGTGGCCCGGAACGTGGCCGTGCCCGGATTGCTATAGACTTGGACGATGGTGGCTCCGGCCACATCCGTATAAGGGCCGCCCACATTGGTGGCGCCCTGCAGCGCAAACGAGCCGGCATTGTCGTTAGCGTCGATGCTGGTGAAGGTGACGGTCACGTTTTGCGAGCCGGCGCTGGGCACGGCCGTGATGCCGCTGATCGAAGGCGGCCCAAGCCGGACGACACGCAGGTTGGAGAAATACGCGGCGGCGTCGGGTGTGCCGATGAACTGGTTGAACGCCCCGGCTTCAGGGCAATCATACCCCAGCATCACGTACCCATTGGTGAAATGGGTCGCGTTCGTATAGACGAACAGCGGCGTCTTGTCGATGGACATGGTCACAACGTTGTTGACCTGTTTGATCTCGACGTCCGACCAGGAGTCGTCTGCTGGCGCGGCGCTGAAGGGGCTGTTATTAGCCGGGGTCCCGCCGCTGATACCGCCCGGAGCGGTGAACACTTCGTGCTTGAATACATTCGGCAAGGCGGCCGTTACGGCCGGCTGCATCCAACCGGTGTTGGGCAGCGTGCCGCCCAAGCCGGTGAATTCCTCGAATTCGGTCGAGCCGAACCCGCCGGAGCCGCCCGGTGGCGCCTGCACCCAGTACCAGACGCCGTCGCTGGCCCAGGAGTTGGTGACACCGTTGTAAGCCGTCCACCAGTTGGTTTCGAGGCCGTTGTGGTTGATGCCGAACATCACACCTTCCACAGCAAAGGAGGCGTTGGCGCCTTCAATTAGGTTCATATTGAACCGCACGGCATAATTGCCGCTTAACGCCTGGCCCTTGTAATAGACGTTAACGCCGCCGGAGAAGGTAATCGGCGAATTCTTGTTACAAGTAATGCGCAACGCGTTGGTGGCGCCGCTGGGGGGAAGGCCAATTAAGCCGTTGTTCGCGCTTTCGGGATTGGCCGCGGTGAGGTCGTACCCAAATTCCACGTTGTAGTCTGAGCCATAATCGGCCACGTCACCGTTGCCGTAAGTGATCGCCCAGTTGCCTGCATCGGCCGAATCGGTCAGCGGGTCGGAGAACAGGACCGTCGCGGGAGGATCGGCGTTGTCGATCAGGGTCAAAACAGCCGAGTTGGCGCCGGAAGTTAGGTATCCGGGGCCGCCCCCGAGAGCGATCGTAAAGGTCTTATCACCCACGTAGGTCGGATTGGCCGTATGCACGGGCGGCTGGCCATTCGCCAAAGGCGATACGGTCGCCGTCTGGGTGATGTCACCCGGATTAAACGTTACCGGCTGCGCGATAGTGAAGTCCGTCCCGGCAACAGCGGTGCCGGAGTAAGTGAACGCTGCGGACGAATATGACGGCGCATTGGTGTCACCCAAGCGTGTGACGGTTACCGAGGCGTAATCATTGGAAAAGGCTTTATACATGGACGGCGCTGCGGCAGTGAGCACCAACTGGTTGCTCGAAGTGTTCTGGATGAATACCGTGTCGCTGGACGGCTGCGCCACACTATAGGCCGGACCGCCCTTGAGGGAGAGCACGACAGTGGTGGTTGGGCGCGGCACATTGGCGGTATCGGGGGTGATGGTGACGTTGGCCGATTGAACTCCCGGAGCCAAAACAACGGAGAAAATGCTGCCGTTGCTGGCCGTGATGCCGCCAACGGTATAAACGCCATTGGTTGCGGTGCCGCCCAGCGTGAAATTAACCGATACCGGGGCGGTGTAATCTAGGTTGGCGTTGGTCCGGGTGATCGTGAATATCCCGGGGATCGGGATGCCTGTGGTGCCATCGGACCCGCCTTGGGAGGCGAGGTTGCTCACCGCGGCGATGTTGACCTTGGTCGAGGGGAAGATCACGTTGAAACCCGTGACACCGCTGGCATTGCCTGTGGTGGTAGCCGTCGTGGTAATACCGAGGGTCCAGCTTTGCACCAGGCCGATGCCGGAGCTGCTCAGATAGATGTTATCGGCCGCGTCAAAGGCTACCCCACGCGCGTTGCCACTAAAGGAAGTAGGGGTGGTGGTAAATAGGTTACCGACATCCGGCAAGCCGTTAGTCAGAGGAACGATGACAAACCAGTTGTCGATACTCACACCGGCAACGTAGCGGCCATCAGGGGAGACGGCGATATCAACGGTGCCATGGGTAAGGCCGCCGACAGTGGTTCGGAAGTAATCCGCAGACCCGTTATTGTAGTAGGAATTCCAGATTTGGTTGATGGCACCGGCCACGGGGTCGTATTGATAAATCTGGAGCAGAGGGTTGGAGTAATTTTCGCGATAGGTGCCAGCGTAAATGTAACCGCTCGGCCCAACCTGCAGCCCGGGATACGGGTTACCGCCAAGCAGATGGCTATCCAGGTTAAGGCCCACCTCAGGCCCAAGGAGATCGGGTGGGGTTTCCCAAGGCAGCGCGGCAGTGGTGATGTTGCTGTAAACCAGAATGGAGTTGCGGCCATTGCCGCCGGTGAAATCTCCATCAATCTGCAGGAGGGTTGCCCCGGAAGCGAGGCTGCCCAACAGGATCGGACGGGATGCGGTAGTGGCATGGACACCCGCCGCCAAACCGGCGGTCATGCCTGCCGGGCCGAGGAACAACTGCGCGCTGGTGAGATTGGGGTCGAACCTGTAGGTGCCGTCGCCACCCGTGCCGGTGCCGGTCCCGGAGTAGGTAGTGTCACCGACCATAACGTAATCGTCATCGGCGACCGAAATGCGGTACGGGCTGAATCCATTATTGGCCCAGGCTATGCCGCCAGAATTGACGCCAGGCAACGCTAGTGACAAGTCACCATTCAATGCGTAGAGGCCACCGGCACCGGAAGCCGCCACATACACCCGGCCAAAGTACGGTGACGTTGGATGTCGGTTCACGTCAATCCCGCGGGGAGTGAAACCAAAGGAGCTGTTGATCAGCGTCGGCGCACCCGCTCCGAGCTTGTAAACCATGATGGAGTACGTGGTATGGGTGCCGAGGGCGAAGCTATAAACGCCACTGGCGAGATTCGTGCCGGTGGTAATGCCGTTGTAATTGGCGTTCGTTGTGCCGTCGTCGTAAGCGACGGTGACGTTGCCGCCGCCTTCGTTCAGCACGAAAGAGATATTGCCGGCGTTGTTGGTAACCCCGGAGGCGTACGGGGTGGCGTGTACGATTTGACCCGCCAGCGCGGAGGCGGCCAGGGCCACTGCCAAGCGGGCCAGCCGGGGCGGGGTGTGGAGGGGATGGTTGAACTTCATAATGTGACTTGATGATCCAGACAATAAATGGTCATGACATTAGCCAAAGACGAACAACCGGTTCGCCCAATTTATTGTGTAATGGTGAGGACTATAGAACCTTGAACCGAAAATGCAATCACAAAAAGGGGCTTTGTATTGATTAAGCGCAGCAGGGATGTAAGGTCTGGCAACTCCCGGATGAGAGGAGCCCAGAAGGGCTGCACCCCCGGGCTTCGCGCGGAAATCGCAGTGGGGGCGCCGAAGGGGAAACCGTTAAAACGGCCGAGGGCGGCTCTTCCGGCGGGGTACACACTCCATGAACTGGACTCTTAATGAAATTGCGGGTGTTAATAGGAACGGAGCGCGGGACTTTAGTCCGCAGCGATCATCTAATTGGAGATAGTCCGGAGAACGGCGAGGCTGCTGGATGAGGACGTTGCAGCGGACCAAAGTCCCGCGCTGCGCTCCTGAATTTGTCCTAAAACGAGACAGGCGGCGACAGAACCGGGTCAGCCAGCGAGCGGATGGTGCGCTTGCCTTCGGTCGGCAAGGTGTAGGGGACGAAGCGCGGGCGAAGGAAGCTCGTGGGCAACGGGACCCGGCTTTTGATGCGTTTGTAGTTGATGGGCCCGTAGAAGCGGCTGTCGGAACTGGACGAACGGTTGTCGCCCATGACGAAGTATTCGTCGGTGTCGAGGTGGAACACGGCGTTGTCGTTGCGCTCGTCGGGGAAAGTGAAGGTGTGCTTCGGCAGGTAAGGTTCCAGGAGCATGCGGCCGTTAATGAAGACGAACCCGCGCAACAATCGCACGGTTTCACCGGGCAATCCGACCACACGCTTGAGGGCGTAATCGGTGCCGCCATCGTCGAGTAGGACGATATCACCGCGGGCGAGGGCAGTGGCGATGGGCGTGGTATAAACGCGCGCGCCAGGGGAGTAGGTCGGGCTCATGCTCTCGCCGTCCACCACCGATACCGAACCAAAGGAACTGAGGACGGTATGGCCGGCAGCGATACCCAGAAACGCCGCCGTAAGGATGGTCAAAAACCAGCGGAATGGTTCCTTGCGCCATAAATTTACCCCGAACCGATACATCTCTCGCATACAGGCTTCAGACAGGTGATGCAAGATGCTTGCCAACCGGGCGGCAGCGGGGGATTAAGAACAAGATTAGTAATAAAAGGGCAAAACGGGGTGGGGAAGAGGGGAAAATGGGGCAACGGAGGGAGGGTTGGGGGGTGGGATTGGGGCTAAGATGAGGAGGAAGGCTTACCGATTACGATTAGGATTACGATTAGGATTACGATTAGGATTACGATTAAGATTAAGATTAAGATTAAGGAAAGGGAAGAGCATGGGGGTGGAGGAGAAGTCGTTAATCAACACGGCGGGTGAACCGGAGCGGGAGGTGCGGTCACGCCGAGCAAACCTGCTCGAAGCGCTTGGGGTGATGCTGCTGCTGCTGGTGGCGCTATGGTGGGTGGCATATCCCGTCGGCGTGCTGTTGCGGGTCCAGGCCGGCAGCCTCGGTGGAGGCGCGCTGGTCGCGGCGTTGCTGCTATTCGCCGGAGCGCTCAGTCCACGCTGGCACCGCGATACGCTGGCATCCTGGGGGTTGGGCAATCCGCTCGAACTGGCGCGGTGCCTTCACCGGAGCCGGCCACCCGTGCAATTGGCCCTCGCGGGCCTGCTTGGGACCGGGGTCGGGCTGCTGACCAGCGAATTGTACTATTACGCGACGCGAGCAAAGCAGGTCAGCTTCGGCATCGAACCGAGCTCGAGCTTTCACCTGCAGAGCATGCTGGGAAGCAACGCCGCCGTGTGGGCCTTGTGCCTGGTGATCGCGCTGGTCTGGACGACCTGCTTCATCCGGTATGACAATTTGTGGCTGGCGTTGCGGGTGGCAGCAGCGCTGCTGGCAATATTGCTGCCGGTATTATTGTTGGTGGCCTGGGGGGTGAATGGGCCCGAGGTGTTCCGGCATGGCCATGCGCGGGCGCTCATCGGCAACGGCCTGGGCTACATCTTCTGGGGAGCGATGCAGCAGTTGTTGTTCTGTTCGTATTTCGGCACGCGCCTGCGCAAAGCGTTCGGTCCCGGGCAAACACCCGCCGGCCGCGCCCGGAAACGGTTAGGGGTGGCGCTGCTCAACGGACTGTTCTTTGGCGTCGTCCACATGAACAGTTGGTTGCTGGTCGGATTTACGTGGGCGTTGGGGACGATTTTTGCCTGGTTCTTCATGGAGGACCGCTACCGCAACGTGCAAGCCTTCGGGTTGGTGCACGGGGTGTTGGGGACGTTTGTGCTGTGGCTGTTTTCTAGTGGGCCGGCAACGATCCGCGTGCGGTTGCGAGTGGGGCCGTGGGCGATGCCGCACCATTTGGATGTCACGATGCTGGTGGTTGGGAGCGGGCTGATCGGCGCGCTGGCGCTGGCGCTGGGAGCGGCTTTGAAAAGCGGGGAGCGGGAAGCGTAGAGCGGGAAGCGTAGAGCGGGGTTTGGCCCCGGATTTAGCGCTTGATTTGACGTCTAATGATTGGCGCAGCGCCCCTCATGGGAGTTTGGCGGTGATTTGTCGCGAAGCGTCTTGGACTGCGGCAGCCCTCTGCCGCTGTCAGAGGGGCTGAGGCAGTCGAAAGCGCCAGAGGGCTGGCGCAGTCCAAAAGCTGGCGCCTGATTTGACGTCCAATGATCGGCGGAGCGCCCCTTATGGGAGTTTGGCGGTGATTTGTCGCGAAGCGTCTTGGAGTGCGGCAGCCCTCTGCCGCTTTCTATCTAATTTCATACTGGAAAAATATTAGACTAAACCCCACTCTGCGCTCATGCCTGAGCGGCACCCGGATTGGCCCCATGCGCCCCTGCACCAACTGAGCGTTCGGGGCACTTACTTTGTCACCAGCAGCACCTACTTGAAGCCCCACCACTTTCGTGGAAAGAACCGCCTGCAGGTTCTGCATCGTGGGCTGCTGAGTATGGCGCACAAGTTCGGCTGGCAACTGGAGGCCTGGGCGGTTTTTTCGAACCATTACCATTTCGTAGGTCATTCTCCAGTCGACGCCCCGGATGCCTCGAACCTGGCGGATATGCTCAGAATGCTGCACGTCAAAACGGCGGAATGGGTGAACAAGCTCGATCACAGCCCGGGCCGGCAGGTTTGGTTCAATTTCCGTGAAACCCGGTTGACCTATCAGAAGAGCTATCTGGCTCGGCTCAATTACGTGCATCAGAACCCGGTCAAGCATGGGCTTGTGCCGGTGGCAAACCAGTATCCGTGGTGCTCGGCTCGCTGGTTTGAACGCACGGCGTCGGTGGCGATGGTGAAATCCATTTACCGGTTTAAGATCGACAGACTGCAGGTACCGGATGAATTCGAGGTAGCGCCGGAATGGTGAGGGGCCGAAAGCGGTGGTTTGTCGCGAAGCGTCTTGGACTGAGGCAGCCCTCTGCCGCTATGGAGGGGCTGAGGCCCCTCGAAAGCGCCAGAGGGCTGGCGCAGTCCAAAAGCTGGCGCTGCAATGGCGGGCGTTGCGTTTTTCGCGAAGCGTCTTGGACTGCGGCAGCCCTCTGCCGCTGGGGAGGGGCTGAGGCACTCGAAAGCGCCAGAGGGCTGGCGCAGTCCAAAAGCTAGCGCTGCAATTGGCTGGCGTTGCCATTTCGCGAAGCGTCGTGGACTGCGCCAGCCCTCTGGCGCTTTGAAACTGGTCACGCTTTGATTGGTCATTGTTCAGCGATTCCCGTTCCTCTAGCCTCGCGCGCATGTCACAACATCGTGTTGGCGTGATCGGCGGCAGCGGGCTCTACCACATCGAGGGGTTCACCGGCCAGAAATGGCTTTCGGTGCGCACCCCCTTTGGTTCGCCATCGGACGAGTTTCTATTGGGCACGCTGGCCAATCGCGAGGTGGTTTTCCTGCCCCGCCACGGCCGCGGCCACCGAATCCTGCCGAGCGAACTGAACCATCGCGCCAACATTTGGGCGTTGAAAAAACTGAATGTGGCGTGGGTGATCAGCGTCAGCGCCGTCGGGTCGCTGCAAGCCAAATACCGCCCGTGCGACATCGTCCTGCCGGACCAGTTTCTGGATCGGACCAAGCAGTCGGCGGCGCACACCTTTTTCGGGCGCGGGATCGTGGGGCACGTCGCGTTTGCGGAGCCGATTTGCGCCGAGTTAAGAAAAATCCTGCTGCGTGCCGCGCGCGGATTGAAAGCGCGTGCCCATGACGGCGGGACTTATGTGAACATGGAAGGGCCGGCGTTCAGCACGCGGGCGGAATCATTGACCAATCACAAGCTCGGCTACGACGTCGTCGGGATGACCAATCTCGGGGAAGCTAAATGCGCGCGGGAAGCGGAGATGGCCTACGCGACGCTGGCGATGATTACCGATTACGATTGCTGGAAAGCGGATGAGGCGCATGTGACGGTCGAGATGGTGATCGCGAATTTGCAAAAGAACGCGGGGGCAGCCAAAGCGATCGTCGCGCGCGCGTTGCCGGAGATTCCGGCCGAGCCCAACTGGGGATGCCACCGGGCGTTGGAGAACGCGATCATGACGGAGCGGAAGCTTTGGCCGGCGAAAACGGCGCAAGCGCTTAAGCCGCTCCTCGCGCGCTACCTCTAAGGCTGTGGCGGAGCTTCTCCAACTCTGCCTTGAGCGGCTGCCAATAAGTGCGGTCCCGCTGGCGTTCGACTGATTCTTCTCGCGCGAGCGCTTCGCGCAGTTTGGGTTCCTGAGATTTGAGTGCGAACTCCAGCAAAGGTCGTTCCTGGGCGACCCTCCCCGCCAATTTTGGATGCGCCGTCGCCACTGCGCTCAGCAACTGCGGTGTGCGCAGTTCGCGCAACCAAAACTCCACCCGCTGCTTATTACCACGACCTTGTGCAGCGGCATAATCAGCTTCGAGCAATCGGCGCAGCATCGGCCAATCCTTATCGCTCTGGGTCTTTTTCGCGTGCACCAGGTCGGGGAGCGCCAGCACCTCGATTGTTTCTCCAGCCCGGTTGCGGACGGTCGTGCGGCGCTTCCAAAGCTCGGGAAATGGAGCCACTCCGCGCATTTTTGCCATGACATCCACCCGGAGGCCTTCGGCCGCCGGGATGTGGCACCGAAAGTGAATGGAATGACCGTGTACCAGGTGTTGCAACGAAAGCGGGGGCACATTGACTTGCTCGGCTTGCAGTTCATCCAACGCGCGCCGCAAGCGGCGCAGATTGGAGGCGTCCGCCAGAATAGCAAAATCCACGTCCCGGCTAAACTCTGCCGCGCCGTATAACACGCAGGCCTGACCGCCCATCAACAGGGCGCGTACATGGCACCCGTTCATCGTAGAAAGGACTTTGAGTATCGGGTTCGGGATCAAGCGAGCCTCCCATGGAAAGGTAATGTTCCCACAATTTCATGCTCTCCTGCCAGCGCTCCAAAGGGGTGAGCCGGTACCACTCCGCCCACTCGCCGCCCACAATGGTTTCCAAATCGACCACGCCAGTTCCTTAGCCTTTCTGCTGCGGCTGGACAAGGCGTTTTCCGAAAAATCCGTGTCCAAGCGGGGAGGGTTATGCTAAAGATGCTTCGCTTTTTATGGACTACGAAGCGGTCATCGGCCTCGAAACGCACGTCCAGCTCAAGACCCGCTCGAAGATGTGGTGCGGGTGTCCCAACGAGTTTGGCGCGCCGCCCAACACCCACGTCTGCCCGGTGTGCCTGGGGTTGCCGGGCGTTTTGCCTGTCGCCAACGACGAGGCGCTCAAACTCACCGCCCTCACCGGCCTGCTGCTCAATTGCACCGTCAGTCCTTACGCCAAGTTCGACCGGAAAAACTATTTCTATCCGGACATGCCGAAGAATTATCAGATCACGCAATACGACAAACCGTCCACCGCGAGTGGGTATCTCGAGTTTGAGTTTGAGGGCGGGCTGTCGCGGGTGCGCATCACGCGCGCGCACCTGGAAGAGGACGTCGGCAAAAACTTTCATTTCGAACGGAACAGCGGTGTGGATTTCAACCGGGCCGGGGTGCCGTTGCTCGAGATCGTTTCTGAACCAGACCTCACCAGCGCCGCCATGGCTTACGAGTACCTTAACGCCTTGAAAGAAATCCTGGTCTATGGCGCGGTGAGCGATTGCGACATGGAAAAGGGCATGGTCCGGTGCGACGTCAATGTGAGCGTGCGTCCGAAAGGGCAGACCGAGCTCGGGGCCAAGATTGAGATAAAGAACATGAACAGCTTCAGCGGCGTGCGCAAGGCTCTCGAGTATGAAATCCCGCGGCAAATCGAGGTGTTGCGCGCGGGGGGCAAGCTGGTGCAATCGACGCGGCGATGGGATGACACTACGGGAATGACCGAAGAAATGCGGACCAAAGAACACGCGCACGATTACCGGTACTTCCCGGAACCGGACCTGATGCCGTTCCAACCGACCGAGGCGTGGCTCGAGGAGGTCTCGCGGCGCGTGGTGGAATTGCCGCTGGCGCGCAAACGCCGCTTTGTGAGGGACTATCATTTGCCCGCCGTCGATGCGCAGACGTTTGTTTGGGACGTGCTGCTGGGGGATTATTTTGAAGGGATCGCTCCACAAACAAAGAATCCCAAAGCGCTGGCCAATTGGCTGATTAACAACCTGCGCGCGAAGCTGGCGGAAAGCGGGCTCAGCCTGCCGGAGCTAAAGTTCAAACCGGCGGCGTGGGTCGAGTTGATCGAGCTGGTCGATAGCGGGAAGATCAGCACGAAAATTGCCCAGGAGGTTTTCGTAGAAATGTTCAACACCGGCGAGGCGCCCCGTGCGATTGTCGAGAAGCGCGGGTTGGCGCAGGTCAGCGACACGGCGGCACTCGAGGGATTTTGCGACCAGGCCATTGCGGCCAACCCAGGCCCGGCGGCGGACTTTAAAGCCGGCAAAGCTGCAGCGTTGAATTTCCTCAAAGGTCAGGTGATGAAGCTCAGCAAAGGCAAAGCCAACCCGGCACTGGTGGGTGAGATCCTCGAACGCAAGCTCAAGCTTCGCCCCACCGGTTGACTTTGTTTGAGACTGGCCGTAGTTTGACAAATGAGCGCGACCAGGAAACTTTTTCCGCTCGGTTGCCTTTCGTTTACAGGCCCCTCTCGGTCGATTGCGACCAAGGCAGCCTTCCTGGCTTGGATATTATGCGAAGCAGTCGCCCCGAGCACCTCGTCTCAAGCTCAGACTCTGCTCTACCGCCTGAACACCGACAGCACCTTCCAGCAGGGGTGTTTTCCTCCTTGCCTCTGCCCGGTCATGATTTCCGCGCCGGTCACGGGCACGTTTTTGCTCACGCCGACAGGCTCCAATGGCCTTTTCAGCACCTATGCCGTCCGGCAGGTGAACTGGGGCGTCACAATAAACGGCACTTCCACCGTGGTCACTGGCAGCGGCACATACAAAATTGGGGGCGAATTTGCTCTCCAGCAGGAACTCTCACTGGAGCTTCAGGTCGGCGGAACCAACCTGGAGCGCTTCGACAGCGGGCTGGTTGGCGTCTCGGCACCGTTCCCTGAAATCATGGTGGCCATCTCGACTAATGGCCAGTACTGCGTCGATACTGTTTTCACCGTAAAAGCCTCGCCCATGCCCGTGCCTCCATTGCATGTCGCCTTTGCCGGCGCCCAGACCGTCACGGTCTCGTGGCCAGCGTCTTCCGCTCCTTTAGTCTTGCAGGAAAGCTCCAATCCGACGGCGGCCACCTGGACCGTTGTGACCAATGCTCCCACTGTCATCGGGAACCAAAGCCAGGTCATCCTTTCCCGTTCGCCTGGGAATAAATTCTACCGCCTGCAACCAGGCGGAAACTGAACGCACGGCCGCGGAACGGCACACGGCGATTCCGGTAAGGGGATTAAGATTAGGACAAAACCCTCACAACCCGCTGCTGACGATGCTTCCACCGCTTCTTCCCAGGGCCTTCATCCATTGCGCGCTGCCGGCGGCCATCAATTCCAGGTCGGTGCTGGTCATAAAAAAGCGGAATCCCTGCTGCTGAAAGCGTTTCACGTCAGGCGGGCTGAACGCGGGCCGGCCCAGGACTTTGCCGTGTGCTTTGGCTGCTTTAACAATTCTCTCGATGGCTGCTTCGAGGCGCGGATGTTGCTGCCGGCCGCGCAGGCCGAGCGAAAACGATAGATCACTGGTGCCGATGAACAACACGTCGATGCCGGGCGTGGCGGCAATCGCATCGATGTGTTCCACCGCCGAAGTGTCTTCGACGACCGCGACGACCAGCACGTTCTCGTCGGCGAAATCGTAGTAGTCTTGCGCGGGCGGCCAGCGGAACTGCGCCAGGGTAGCCCCGGAGCCACGCAGGCCGCGGGGCGGGTAACGGCAGGCCGCCGCCGCCTGCTGCGCCAGTTGCGGTGTCCTGGTGAAGGGGAAAATTACCCCCAGCACTCCCGTATCCAGCACACGCTTGGCCGTCCACAGCTCGTTGACGGGCGGCCGCGCCAGCAGCGTGGCAGGCAACCCGCGTGTCGCCAGGACAATGTGCCGCACCGTCTCGAGGTTCAGCGGCGTGTGCTCCATTTCCAACCAGAGAAAATCGAAGCCCAACCCAGCCGCCTGCGCGGCCACTTCGACACAGTTGACCGTGATCACCGCACCAATGACAGGCTCGCCCCGCTCGAGTTTCACTTTGAGCGGATTGCGGCGTTGGGGTGTTGGTTTCTTTCGAGCCGGCATAAAAGGTGAGCTGGTGATTTAATTGGGTTTAACGGGAACAGCGCGCTCTTTGATAAGCCATACTTCGGCGACCTGGCAACCGCGGCCGTTGCCGCCGAGGCCCGGCTCACCCCACCAGGTGAGAGTCAGTTCGCCCGCTCGCGTAGCGGAGGGCGGGATGGGAAACTCAATAGGCCGGAATGGCACTGGCTTGGCCATGTAGGGATGAATTTCGGTTGCGTCGTTGGCCACAAGCCGAATCTTGCGTTTCGGACTATCACCGCCATAAACGACGCGCAGCTTGTAAACGGCGTTGGGGTCGAGTCCGGCGTAATGCATGCGCAGCGGGGCGTCATACAGACTCTCGGCGTCGTCGATCCACGAGACCCGCCGCGGCACGCCGGCCGCCTCGTCCGGCTCGTCCACGACCAAATCCTCTTCAAAACCGCAACGGGCGGATTCCAGGCCGGCGGGGTCTTCGGCGAAGGAGAGCCCCCGCACCAGGTGCGGCTGCCGGGCCGGGTCGCCGAGGTCGTCGTAGAAACCGCCGGGCCCCGGGTCTTGCCAGGTGAGAATCTCCTCGATCTGCTTCAGCCGTTGCGCTTCGCCAGAAGTGCCGCGGATGCGCTTAAACCGGTCCTTTAGCCACGCCCGGTTGTTGAGAGGAAAATCAAGCGTGTCGAGGCTGGCGCCGCGGTCCACAGCGATGGCCTGGTACCGCTCGACGCTGAGTTGCATGCCGATGCTTTGAAATAAGGCTTCGCCCAGTTGCAGAATGCGCGCGCGCCAGTCGCCGCACACATGCTCGGTGCCGGCACGGTCCAGGATGGCCTCGGCGGAATTGACGGCAAGCACCGCCCCGCACGAGGAAGCCTGGCGCAGCCGTTCCCTCGCCTCTGCTTCCAGACCGGTTTCCCAAATCAAGCGGCGGCGGACGTAAGCGTCGTAGTAGGCGCGAAAGAGGGCTTGTTGGAAGCGCCAGTTCTTTAAATCGGCCGGGGTGGCGGTGCGTTCGAGGTCCTGGAACTGCTCGAGGGTGGTTTCAACAGATTTGTTCGCCAGCAACGGGCCGCGCCAGTTTTGTTCCAGGTTCAGCAGGCCCTGAGCAAAATCGTCCTGATAACGGTCACCGATGAAATAGCGGCTGTACTGGCGAAGAATGCCTGTGAGGTCCGCGTCCGGGTCCCAACCGAGGGCACTCCAGACGCACTTGTTGACGTCGTCGTTGCAGCCTTCGGAGTAAGTGATGAAACCGATGGTGTCGGGCTGAAGCCGGCGGAAAATCGCCGCTTCATCCTGCGGGCGCGGGTTGATGCACTCGCGCGCTTCCGTCACCGCATAGGCCGCATCCCAATCGGGAACGGGATACTGGCATTGGCGCGAGTGGGTGATGTCCGGGTAGTGGCGGATGGGAAAGCGGGCGGGGACAAGTTGTCGCAAGCGGGGCAAGCTGATGCGGATTTGCGGACCAAACACCAGGCCGGTGAGCCAGGCCGGCGGGTTATGGTTAAGAATATCCACGAACTCAGCCAGCCACGCTTGATCAAATCCCTGTGGCGAAACCCACATTTCGGCTTTCGGGTGATACCGGTGCAGGTTTTCGGTTTGCTTTTCCAACAGGCTCAGCAAAACGTGCGGCGCGGTATGGCCCGGGTCGCCGCCCGGGACAAAAACCGCGTCGAGCCGGGGCAATTTCGCAAACACCTCACCCCACTCGCGAATCGAGGATTCGAGTGTCCGTGGCTCGGAATAGTCGCGGTCCAGCGCCGGATACCAAACCCAAACGTCGAGGCCATAATCATCCGCCAACCGCGACATGCCGACCATCATCTCCATCGGGGGGCGCGCAAAATGTGGGCTATCCGGCTCATCGTCGGAGCGTGGGGGGATCAACTCGATGGCATTGGCGCCAAAGACCGCCAGGTCGCGAAAGTACTGCTCCCATTGTGGAAGGTCCCACGCGTCGTAGGTGTTGGTTTTGGGGCGGAACCCCAACTGGTGCCCGCGCAGCTTGTACTTGGGCGCGGATATTAACTCCGGCAAATCATCCAGCAGGACGCTGTCGCGGCGCAGGTGAAATTCGCGTAGCAATCGGCCGACGCCAAACAGGACGCCTCGCGCATCATTGCCCAGCACGTACACGGTGGGATTCGGGCCCGCGTCACGTGTCGAGATTTGATAGCCCTCAGCCGGCCCGGGCTGTTGCGGCCGGATGGGCCGAGTGGTTGCGGGCCCAGGTAACCGGTCGAGAGCTGCCAGCGGGCTGACAGCAATCACGGGGATATTGGAAGTTGGCCAGCTCTGAGCGATTTGCCACGACACGCCTGTGCGGCGGGCAACTTCCTCAATCAGCATTCTGACGGCGTTCTGCTCCGGACGGGACAAGCCTGGCGGCACGACCACGACAGCATCCCTCAGTTCAAGAGGCTTCGCGGGCGCGGCAAGGCTGACGCCCAACAGGGCCGTGGCGCACAGCACCCACGCCGGTAGGCGCCGCACCAGCCCTAAGCCGGGAGCGGCGGGCCGGACAACTGGCTGGCTTAGAGACATTGCTGGTTTTGCAAGATGACGGCAATACTTCACGCCCGGCTTAGGGGGATTGTCAACGGTTTTCTAGTCCAGCTTGTACCCCCCAATGACGACGGGCGGAGCGCGGACTTTAGTCCGCAGCAACGTGCCATCGCTAAGCGCGCCTGAAAATTGGGAACGATTTGCCATCCGGATATTGCTGCGGACCAAAGTCCGCGTTCCGCCAGCCAACCACACTGAAGTCCAACCCGCCGTCAGTTCGATTGTTGCTGCGGACTAAAGTCCGCGTTCCGGCGACACTCCAGCTTTTCCATTGCGCGCCGGCGAGAACGGGAGTAATCAGAACCTCGCACCCAATCGCTGCAATCGTATGCGAGTACTCACAGGCGTCGTCGCCGTAAGACGCAGGCAACCAGCAACCACTTCATCCGCCTGAGCTTCATTCCAGGAAATGTGCAAAGAACACTGAGCCCGGCGTATCGCTGGCAGGTGCTGGGCATGCTGTGGCTTGTCTCGTTTTTTAACTACGCGGACCGGCAGGCACTTTCCTCGGTGCTGCCCCTGGTGCAAAGCGAGTTGGGCCTTACGCTGGTGCAACTGGGGATGCTGGCGTCGGCGTTCGCCTGGATTTACGGGTTGTCGTCGCCGTTCAGTGGTTATGTAGCGGACCGCATCCGACGCAAGCTGGCGATCCTCGGCGGCCTGCAAATTTGGAGCCTGATTTGCACCGCGACGGCGCTGGCGCGGAGCTTTCCGCAATTGTTCTTGTTCCGCGCGGCGATGGGGTTGGGCGAGTCGGTTTATTTCCCAGCGGCAATGTCGCTGGTGAGCGATTACCACGGGCGGCGGACGCGCTCGACGGCGATGGGCTGGCTGCAGACCAGCGTGTACCTTGGCAGCATCGGCGGCAGTTTCCTGGCTGGGCTGATCGGTGAGAGTTACGGCTGGCGCGCATCCTTCGTCGTGTTTGGCGTATGCGGCATCGTGCTTGGCCTGTTGTTGAGCCGGTTTCTGATTGAACCCAGCCGGGGCGCCGCGGACAAAGAAGACCCGGAGCGGGCAAAGCCCGGGCTCGCCCTCGAGCGCCCCATCCCACGCGCGGCACTGGCGCCGTTGCTGCGCACTCCGACGGTGCTGCTGCTGCTGGGCGCTTTTGTGTGCGCCAACTTTGTCGCACTGGTTCTGCTGTCCTGGATGCCTAAGTTTTTGTACGACCGATTTCAGCTCAGCCTGGCGATGGCTGGGCTTACAGCGACGGTGTTCGTGCAACTGGCCAGCATGGTCGGCGCGCCGCTGGGCGGTTGGCTGGCCGACCGCTTTCTCCGGCGTTCGGCAGGTGGCCGCATTAAAGTGCAGCTCATCGGTGTGCTGTGCGGCGCGCCCTTCGTGCTGGTGTGCGGGCAAACTCACTCGGTGTTGTGGCTGGTGCTGGCGCTGACTGCGTGGGGCCTTTTCAAAGGCCTTTATGACGCGAACATTTTCGCGTCGTTGTATGATGTTGTTCGTCCCAACGCGCGAGGCACAGCAGCGGGTCTGATGAACGCGCTGGGCTGGCTGGCGGGCGGTGGCGCGGCGCCAGTGGTCGTTGCGTATATCGCGCAAAAGTCAGATTTGAGCTTCGCGATTTCGCTGACGGCGGGGGTTTACGTGCTGGCCGGCGGCCTTTTGCTGTGGGCGTTGTTCACGGTGCCACGCGACGCGAGCCGGCTCGAGGCGCTCCCCGCAACGGCTCCCGTGTTAACCAAATAGCGCGGGCTGCGTTTCCACCGGCGCGCCCGGTTCGAGTTTTCCATGCGCGTAATGGCGGAGGATCAGCGCCGAGATGACAAAGAGCGCCAGGTAATAAAGGCTGAAGGCCGCCTCGCTGAAGTTTGTGCGGGGACCGGTGATAAGCTGGGCGATGAAGTTTTGAATGAGCAGCATCAACCAGGTCAGCCGCGCAGAATGCGGGAAGAGGTCTTGCTTAGAACCGGGCGGGACGGGGCGCCGCCAGACGAGGACTGCCAGTGCTGCCAATCCGGCTAACAACGCTGGGCCGATGAAAGTCCAGAGCACTCGGTTCCAGTGCTCCTCATTACCGACGTAAATATTGGCCCAGCCTTTGAAGCCGTTCTTAAGGGAGAGGCCCAAGGCCGCCAGCAGGGCGGCGTAAGTGACGAAGCGTTCCAGATTTGGATGGCTCGGGCCGGGCGAGGCCGCTTGCGAGCAAACGCCGGCTGCCGCGCTTCGGCGGTTTACCAGGTAATAGGCCAGACCGTAGGCAATACCAATGCTGATGCCGCCGCACGATTCCCAGCAACGCCACCAGTTAAACCGGACCTGTGGCCAGACCCGGGCCGCCCAGCTCCAATTTTGCCACGCAGCCCAGCCGGCGCCAGTGAGTACGCCCACCGTCAGGATCAACTTTACGTTCAGCCAGTCACGCCGGCCCAGTTCGTACCCGAGGAAACCCAGATACGCTCCCAGATGAATGAGCGCCGCACGGTTGTCGTTAATGAGTCGGGCGAGATTGGGGTTGTGCAGGTGGTCGGCATATTGCGGCTTAAGGTGGGCGTAGAGCGGCAGAAAAAGTTGTGGGAACTGCTCGAAGAGCAGCGCGGCTGCGCCGGCGCCAGCCAGGCCGCACGCCACCCGCAGCAACCAATCCTGCAGGCGGTTGCTTTGACCCGCGCCGCACCAGGCCAGAAAACAAGCCGCCAAGCCGGCCCACGGTACCCCGGCGATGAAAAGCCAGACGAACCCGTATGTGCGCGGGATGGCGACGAATTCCCCTGCCGGGGTATTGGTCTGGAGTCGGCCGTTAAAAAAGCTCGGCCATTGCATCCAGCCGCGGTCGCCGGCGATGGCGAACCCGGCGGCCATGGCGAGCACCACCCAACCTGAGGCATACCGGCGCGACTGCGCGCGACTCGGGTCGCGCGCGATAAACCACCAGGCGGTGCCCCAGGTGACGCCGGCGAACAGGCACCCGTTACTGGCTCCGAACCCGGAGCAGCCGCGCACGGCCCAAGTCATCGCGCCAACAGCGACGAAGAGCAGTGTCGGCAGCAACAGGTCGTCCAGCAAAGAATCGCGGTCAGTCTTAATCAGCAGGTCTGCGGCTGGAGCTCTGAAATTGCCTAAAGGTGGAAGCACTGCAAAAGAAAAGCATAAATGGAAAAGGTGTCGATGGGAATATACCATGGAGTACGCAGCACGGACCACATCCAGCATGGACCACGTCCAGGTTTGACGATGCTCCTCCCTCTCCCCTTCGGAAGGGGAGAGGGTTGGGGTGAGGGGTCCGCGGTGTGTAGTTTATCCTGAGCACCCTTCAGTAGCTGGCAAAAATGGTGCCCCGGCTAGGACTTGAACCTAGAACCAATTGATTAAGAGTCAACTGCTCTGCCAATTGAGCTACCGAGGCAACCCGGAAAAGCGGGCAAAAAATACACTTGCGCCAAGGCGATTGCAAGCCGGGAACCCAAACCCGAAGTGCGCCCCTCAGTGAAGGCGCCGGAGCGCGCACTTTAGTCCGCACCAACGTTCGAACTCTATTCCTTTCAATCAGCAGATGCTTCGCCCAAAGCTCCCGGCTCACTGGTTTGCCAAAGCGCTTTGAGGTCGGGCTCCTCCTGTGCCTGGAGTCTGCGCTGCTTGAGCATGCCGTGGCGGCTCGCTTCGGCCAGACAGCGGGTCAGCCATTCGCGAGCTTCCTTCAGGCGGCCGAGCTGGCAGGAGTAGCAGGCCAAATTGAACAGCACCATCTCTCGGTCGTGCACGCGGTCTGCGGCAGGCAGCAGCGCGTCGTAAGCGGCCTGGACGCTGCCACCCGGGGCACGGCGGAGGGCGTAGGCTCGGTTGATCCAGCCCATGGCGTCCTCGGGCAGCATGGCCAGCAGCGCGCCGGCAACCTCCGCGCACGACTGCCACTGTGCCGCGTCGCAATAAATCATGCAGCGAACGCGCAGCACATCGGGGTGCGCGCGCAGCTCCGGCGTGATCTTGTCTAACGCGATGTTCGCTTCTACCCAGTCGCCCAGGCCGAGCCACCCCTCGGCTTCGTCCAGGTGCAGGCGGTTTGCATGGTCGAGCTCCGGGACAATGGCGCGCTCGGGTGCGTTTTCGGGCATAACTGAAAATGGCGGAGCAAATGAGAAATGGCAAGTAGCGGCGGCATTTTAGCTGCCGGCACCGTGGAATCCCGGCGGCGCTGGTTCCAGGCCCAGGGCCGGAAGCCCGCTTCTACGGGTATCATTGCGCGACAGTTAAGCGACGAACAGCGTCGAGAAACTCGCGCGAATCGAAAGGCTTGGTCAGAACGAGGTCCACGCCGAGAGGAAAGCTGCCACCAAAGCGCAGGGCCTCACCGTAGGCGGTGACCATCATCACCGGTTGGGCGGGGGACTGCTGTTTGATCGCGGCGGCAACTTTGTCGCCCTTCATCAGCGGCAGATCATAATCGAGGATGATTAAGTCAAACTTGGCCTCGGCGAACGCGGCCAACCCGGCTTGGGAACTGGTGGCGGTTTGGACCTGGTGCTTTTCGGATTCGAGTATGCGCTTGATGGCGTCCCCGACCAGCGGTTCGTCGTCCACTACCAGAATTCGTCTCGGAATATTCTGCGCCGCTTGCATCTGAGCGCAAGAGTAGGCCTCGCGCCCGGTTCGTCCAATCTTTTCTGCACACCTGCAGACCCGCTAAAAACCGCGGGCAACGGGCGGACCACAAAAATCGGCTGAAGAAACAAAGACATCGCTGCCAGAGGCAGCCCCGCCGAAACGCGCGAGGAAAACATTCCGGCTGGTGGCGTCGTCCCATTTCAGCTTGAGCAGCGGTTCGGCAACGCTCGACCCCAGGTCCACCGCGACAGTGTATTGCGTGTGGGGACTGCGAGGTGTGTACCAGAGCGTTTCGCCGCAAGAGCCGCTTTCGCAGGTATCCAGCGGACCGGTGCTGACAGACACAAACGACCCAGCGGAAAAATCGTATCCAGTTGCGGTGCGAGTGAACCGCAACGGCACGACGCGCGTTTGAAGGCTGGACAGGCCGGGCTGAATGGTTTCGATCCACTCCGTGAGGGCTTGCCGCTGAGCAACGGTCGCGGTGGTCGGCAAATAGAGCACAGCCTGGCCGGGAGGCGCGCTGGGCACAGCGAGATTCTTTGGCGAACTCTGGAGCAAGGCGACTTGCAGCCCGGCAAAGCTGGTTCCGGCATAGGCTCCGCCGGTGAAGTCCCAGGCGCGCAAGAGGTACCGGCCTTCGAGCGTGGCCTGACTGGAGACGATGCAAGGGCCGGCATACACATCGCACGAGTGCAACTCGATCAGCCGGCCTTGGGGCAGCTCCGCGCCCAAAGCCGCGCGTCCGAGGAAACAACCCAAACCCGCTAACAGGAAAGCTACTGATTTCATAAATATCTCGTAATACCATAAATACACCAGGACCGGTGGGAACGCTAGTGGCAGAGGACAGAGATCAGAGGACAGAGATCAGAGGACAGAGAGCAGAGGACAGAGAGCAGGGGGAAATTAGAAATCGAAAATGCGTTCGGCGGCGGAATCCCACGGCGCGGCGTCTCCTGGGGTGAAGGTCTTGATTTTGGAAGATTGGCGCACAACGGCACGGATGTCCGCCAAAGAAGCCAGTTCGCCGCTCGAACGGGCCTGGACCAGGAGGTTGCCCAGGGCGGTGGCCTCGACGGGGCCAGCCAGCACCGGCCGCTGGCAGGCGTCGGCGGTGAATTGATTGAGTATCCCGCTTTGCGACCCACCGCCGACGATGTGGATCACCTCGATGCGGTTGCCCGCCAATTCTTCCAGGCAGCGCAGCACATAACGGTATTTCAGCGCCAGGCTTTCGTATGCACAACGAACCAACTCGCCCTCGGTTCGCGGGATGGGCTGATCGGTTCCCCGGCAGAAACCCTGGATGGCTTTAGGCATGTCGGGTGGATTAAGGAACCGAGGGTCGTCAGGGTCAACGACCGAGCGGAGAGCCGGGGCGCGTGCGGCGAGGCGGGCAAGTTGTTCGTAGGTCCAGCAACGGCCGCGGCTTTCGAAGGAGCGCTTGCATTGCTGCACCAGCCACAGGCCCATAATGTTCTTGAGCAGGCGAACCGTGCCGTCCAGTCCGCCTTCATTGGTGAGATTGAGTTCCAGCGTGCGCGGTGTGAGCGACGGTTGCCCCACCTCAACGCCCATCAGTGACCAGGTGCCGGAACTCAGGTAGGCCCAAACCGGCTTGCCGGTGTGGCGCGTGGGGACCGCCGCGACGGCGGACGCGGTATCGTGGGCGGGCGGAGCGACCACCTTGATCGCGCTAAG
Source organism: Verrucomicrobiia bacterium (assembly GCA_035934555.1). Classification (GTDB taxonomy): domain Bacteria; phylum Verrucomicrobiota; class Verrucomicrobiia; order Limisphaerales; family UBA8199; genus DASYXT01. Next base: position 83,720 of record DASYXT010000055.1, read on the forward strand.
CCCGGTGGCCTGGGCTACGTCCGGGCGAACCGTGCCGAGCGTTGCGCCGGGTGAGGCCAGCTTGGGAAAAATGGATGTGGGAAGCTGTAATCTGTGGAGAAGCCGTGTGGCCCACCCGCGGGTGAGCGGGTTAAGGCATTGCGACGTGGAAGCTATGGTGAACTCCGCAACGCGCGCACCGCACAAGGCCCAATGGAAAAAATCCGGCATGAACAACAGCGTGCCGGCATGTTCGAGCAGTTCCGGCGTTCGCTCCTTCGCTGCGAGCAACTGAAACAGCGAGTTGAGTTGCATGAACTGCAAGCCGGTTTGGGCAAAAATTTCCGCGCGCGGCACCCGGCGGAAAGTTTTTTCCATCAGGCCATTGGTGCGGGCGTCACGGTAATGGTAAGGGTGGCCGAGCAATTCGCCGCTTGGGCTGAGCAGGACAAAATCAACGCCCCAGGTGTCCGCGCCGACAGACACGATAGATTTGCCATATTTCTTTGCCGCCAGGCCCAAGCCGTTTTGGATCTCAGACCAAAGCCGCAAAACATCCCAGCGCAGCGTCCCGGCCATTTGCACCGGTCCATTGGGAAAGCGGTGGAGTTCCTCCAGGCGCAGCGTCTTCCCATTCCAAATACCGGCCATGACGCGGCCGCTTTCAGCGCCGAGATCGATGGCGAGGTAGGTGCGGTTGGACATCAGGCACGCGGTTTAACTAAACATCATGTGCAGAATCTGGCGGAGCGTCTGACCGGTTCCCAGCAAAGTGCCGTAACCGATGACTATCGTTGAGAGGACAAGGGTTGTTATGCCACTGGCAATCAGTGCGTGGGCCTTGCGGCTGGCTCCTTTCCATTCGTGGAGAATCCAACCCCACATCGTGCTAAAAATAATGATGCTCGCCATGTGCAGCGTCCAGCTTGCGAAGCCGAACTTACCCATCTTACTTTCGCCCATGCTGTAGAAGAAGAATTGGAAGTACCAGGTCGTGCCTGCCAGAGCGGAGAAAAAGTAGTTGTTGAGCATCGGCGCACGCTGGATTGCCGTTTCCCGGTTAGTGAGTGTTTGTACGGTTGCTTCCTCACTGGGCGCATCGATTGCCGTCTCAAGGATCGTTTCACGCCCACGATCCGGCGGTTCCGCACGGACTTCGGCATTGAAGTACTGGTATCCGGTCCGGTTCTTGATATTGAGGAGCACGCACCAGATAAAGTTCGTGGTGAAACCGCCAAGCAGCACCACGATTAACCGCGGCAAACCCGCAAACACCGGCGTGGTCCCGGCGGCGACTGCCGCCTGGTTCATCGGTGCGCCGGCCGTGAGCGCAAAACTAAAGCACGCGCTCATGATCCCGGAAAACGTCGCCACCAGCAAACCCTTGAGAAAGTTAAACTCGGCAATCGCCTTCTTCTTCTCGACCTCCGGCATTTCTTTTTCTTTGGTAAACCCGGCGAGCGCGGCGATGGCGATCCCGGCCAGGCAGACGAAAATGCCAAACAGCGTGACACGCCCGGCGGTTGTGGCGGCGATCTGCCCAATAGATTGCGCGACCGGGATGCTCGGCATGAACGATTTGAAAATCGGCGGCAGCAACGTTCCAAACGCCGCGCAGTAACCCAGCGCGACTCCCATACCCAGCGACATTCCGAGGTACCGCATGGTGAGCCCGAAGGTCAGGCCGCCGAAACCCCACATCGCGCCGAACGCATAAGTCCACGCCAGCGTGCTGAACTGCTGTTGCCGGATCACGCCCACAGTGTCGTGGGCAATCAGCAGCGACAGCACCCAAGGCGCGATAATCCAGGAAAAGAACCCGCCCACCAGCCAGTAAACCTCCCATGACCATTTCTTAACCCCCTTGAACGGCACATAAAAGCTCCCGGACGCAAGCCCGCCGAGCCAATGGAAAATAACGCCGAGGACGGGATTCATAGGTTACGAGCTTTGGAATCCCAGTTTAACGCCGCTTGGCCAGAACTTGTTGCTCATAGGTTTTTATCTCTTTCAGCCAATCTTCGCCAACGGGCGCGCCTCGCTGTTCGCAATAATGATCCCACACCGCCCCGAACGGCATCGACTTGGCTTCTTCCATCAGCGCCAATCGTGAGGTGTAATCGCCCTGCGCCTCAGCAGCTCTAAGCCGGTTAATCGGTGCCAGCAATGCCAACAGCAGCGCGCGCAGCATGTTCCGGCTGCCGATCACCCAGGCGGCGACGCGATTGATGCTGGCATCGAAATAATCCAGGCCTATCCGCACGCGGCCGGGATGGCCACCCCACACAATTTCCTGGGCGATCGCCTGCAATTCATCGGTGAGCGTCACCACGTGATCGCTGTCCCAGCGCACGCCGCGGCTGACGTGCAGCGCCATCTCCGGCAGAAACAACAGCACCGACGAGATTTTGTCGGCGATCCCCTCCGTCGGATGATAATGGCCCGCATCAAGTGTCAGGAGCATTTGGCGGCTAACCGCATAGCCGAGGTAGAATTCGTGTGAACCGACGACGTAACTTTCCGAGCCGATGCCGAAAAGCTTGGGTTCAACCGAATCGAGGTTGTATTTGCGGTCGATTTTCTTTTTGAAAATCGCATCGAGCGATTCCACGAGTCGCTCGCGGGGGCCTTGCCGGTCGGCCGGCGTGTCTTTCATCCCATCCGGAATCCACAGATTGGTCAGACAGGCGGAGCCGAGGCGTTTGCCGATTTCGGCGCCAATTTCACGACAACGAATGCCGTGTTCAATCCAGAACTGGCGGATCTCCTTACGAGGGTGGGAGAGGGTGAACCCGTCGGCCGCTTTGGGATGTGAAAAATAGGTTTGGTTGAAATCCAGGCCGAGGCGATTGGTCTTGGCCCAGGAAATCCACTCGGCAAAAACCTCGCTGGACAATTCATCCCGTTCGAGCCTCTTTCCGTGGAGCTCGGCATACGAGGCGTGAAGATTGAACCGCTGGCGGCCCGGAATCAGTTTGAGCGCTGCCAGAAAATCCGCGCGCAATTCATCGGCGGTGCGCGCTTTGCCGGGATAATTGCCGGTCACCGCCAGTCCACCGCCCAACTCCTGGCCGGCATGCTCGAACCCGCCGACATCATCGCCCTGCCAGCAGTGGATCGAAATGGGAATCCGGGCCAGGTCGCGTAACGCGCGCTCGGTGTCCACACCGCACTCCGCGTAGCGTTCCTGGGCGAGAGTGTAGGCCTTTGCGAGATTTCGGTTAGGCATAGGTCGCTGAGTGGCAGTTGCTGGACTCTGGGCTTAGAGCCTTCACGGCTCGGGTGGGGGATTTATTACAGGTTTCGGCGCGCAAGCCAAATAGAAAGTCCCGCTTGAGTACTAATCTGCCGGTTCAGCCCTTTACGGCGCGCCCGGGATGGCGGACAATAACTCATCCCTGAAAGCGGGGGCGGGGGGAAGAGTATGAAGCGCGCGCGCTTGTCGGGATGGGCCTACGTGATTGGTCTGGCCGGGGCCGGCTTGGCTTTTGCCATCCGTTATGCCTTGGCGCCGGTCCTTGGCGACACTGCTGTCTACCCTCTTTTCGTGCTTGCAGTTCTGGCGGGCACCTACGCCGGGGGCATTGGTCCGGGCGTCGTGACGGCGATGGTCGGGTTCCTGCTCGCGGATTATTTTTTCATTCCGCCGAGGGGAGTCATTGGTCATTTCACCGCCACCAGCGCCATGGACTGCGTGGTGTACGGCGTCGCTTGCGCCTTCACCGTCGCCCTGGTCGAAAGCCTCCGCCGCGTACGCGCCAAACTCGAAGCGGATATCCGCGCCCGGGAAGAGCTGCAGGCTCAGTTGCACCGGGCGCACGCCGAACTGGAGCAAACCGTCGCCAAGCGCACCGCCAGCCTGACCGAAACCGTGCACCAATTGGAGACGCTGTCCTACAGCCTATCGCACGATTTGCGCGCGCCCCTGCGTGCCATGGAAGGCTATGCCCGGGTCGTCGAGCTGAAATACGGACCCACTTTGCCGGATGAAGCCAAGGAATTGCTCCGCCGCATTGCCCGCGCCGCCGCGCGGTTGGACGCGCTCATCAAAGATGTTCTTACCTACCATCGCACCGCCAGCGAACCGATCGAACTCCATCCTGTGGACTTGGACCGCTTGTTCGAGGAACTCGTCCCGGCCCGACCCGATTTGCAGGCTGCGGGCGCGGCGTTGCGCGTCGAACGGCCATTGCTCAAAGTTATGGGTCACGAAGCGTTGCTGACTCAAATCATTTCCAATCTCCTGAGCAACGCCGTCCGGTTCGTCTCCCCGGAGCGCCAACCCCAAGTCCGCCTCTGGACCGAGCCTGTGCCGGGCTCCAATGGCAGCGCTGGTCATGTGCGCCTGAACGTGCAGGACAATGGCATCGGGATTGCCCCAGCCGACCAGGAACGGGTGTGGGGCATTTTCAATCGGCTCGATCCCGAGCATTACGAGGGAACCGGGATTGGACTGGCGGTTGTGCGCAAAGCTGCCGAGCGCATGGGCGGCTCAGTAGGCATAACATCTGAGCCGGGAAACGGGAGCCAATTCTGGGTGGAGCTGCCTTCGGCCTCTTAATCTTAATCGTAATCGTAATCGTAATCTCTGATTCGAGATTAAGATTAAGATTAAGATTAAGACAGCTAAGCTTACTGACCCGAGTCCCTTTGAAGCGGGATGAGGCCCTTCTGGATGGCGTAGCGTGTGAGGCCAGCCACGCTGTGGATGTTGAGCTTACGCATAATGCGCTCACGGTGCGTTTCCACGGTGCGCACGCCCACATTCAAGCGGCTGGCAATTTCCTTGTTACTGAGGCCCTCGGCAATCGCGATGAGCACTTCCCGCTCGCGATTGCTGATTTGCGCGGGGTTCGGCCCCTGGCCGGACCCGCGGACGAATTGATTCAACGCCAGGCGCGCTACTTCCGGGCTGAAAAAGGACTCGCCGGCGTGGACGGTTTCAATTGCCCTAAGCAGATCTTCCGGCGGGGCATCCTTGAGCACATACCCGGCGGCTCCGGATTGCAGAATACGCAACACATAATCAGAGTGGCTGTGCATCGACAGGACCAGCACTCTGATTTGGGGCAATTCCTTGCGCAGCATCTCGGTGGCGGTTAGGCCGTTCATGTGCGGCATGTCGATGTCCATCACCACCACATCGGGCTTTAGTTCAGCCGCTTTGGCCAAGGCCTCCCGGCCGTCTCCGGCCTCACCGACAATCTTGATGTGCTCGTGCTTTGACAGGCATGCGCCGAGACCTTTACGGACGACCGGGTGATCATCGGTCAGCAGGACGCGGATCGTTTTGCTGGAAGCGGTGGAACGTGTCGAGCTGGATTTGCCGGTGTTGGCAAAACTAGTGGCCAGGAGCGCCGGGCTGGCAAGCCCGGGCGAACGAGACATTTCTAACGGAGCTGCATTCATACTTCTCTAATTGTACTTCTAAAATCTCAAAATGAATAACTCGCGCCTACCGTGAACAGCACAGATTTCCCGAGGTCCAATACGGATTGTTTGCCGCCTTGATTATTGGTCGCCGTGCCCGCGGCCTGGTAAATCACCCCGGCCTGCACCCGGACCCGCTCGGTGACATCGTACCCAAGATTACCGCCGGCGTAGCCGCCCACCAGGAAATCAGTTTGTGACCCGGAGCTGGATTGCCGCGGTCCAGCCAGGTCGATCCCGTAGTACGGATCGGAGATGAAAACCTGTTCCTGAAAACTGAATTGGCTATCGGCCCACGCCAGCGCCAGGCCCCCGCCCAGCGTCAGGAAAAACTTGTGGGGAAGCGGCACTTCCAGATACGGCCCAAACCGCAGCATGAAAACATCAGAGTCAAGTTGGCGCTGCCCGACAATCGTCGCGGCGCTGGATAAAGCCGTTACCGAACGCCCCGAGGGCGCGGAGGAAATGACAGCACCGGGACCCTGGAAAGTACCGGCATAAGGTGATTGGGGCGGGATGACGCCGTTGAGAGCAAACGTGTCACTGGTGCGGTCAGCAAAATAATTCAATGTCTGATCGTTGCGGAAGGACAAGGACATATACCCAAAGGCGCCTTCCAGGCCCGCCCGCCAGTGCTTGCCACGCTTGAGTTCACGGCTGTAGGTCAGTTCCATCCCGCTTTGTGGGCCATCCTGGTACTGGCCAGTGCGGGCGGTGTTCGGGGTCGAATCGCTCTGCAGGACCAGGTTATCGCCCTGGACAGAGTGCGGGCTGGAATAGCCCCAGTCCCAAGTAAAGTTATTGGCGTTTCCTGACACATCCACGCGGTTATAGCCGTTGTCATAGTTGCGGTTGACCGCACCGCCGGTAGCGGGCCCTGGCTGCGAAAGCTGCAGGCCGCCTAGCTTGCGAAAATCCACGCTGATATTCACACCCATGGCATAGCTCAAGCCGATGCGGTTCAACCGGGGAGCGGGACCTTCCTCCAGGCCAAGCGTCGAAGCCGCTTCAGCCGGAGGCGGATTGGTTTGACCGCAAACGGGGATAGCCGCCAGGAGAATCGATCCGAGCAACGCTTCGTAATAGTTATGACCCATAGGGTTAGCTGGTTTGTGTTGGCGTTTACGGCAATAGAATCACTCGATAAAACCGCTGCGGAGTGACGGCCGGTGAGCTATCAGTTTTGGGTTGGCCGTTGTCAATCCATTGGATGCGGGTGCCGTTGCCGCGGATCGCCGGCATCGCCGTGTTCCATAACTGCAAGTTCGCGGTATATTCGATGTAATAAAGCCGATTGGTCAGGCTGGCGAACTCGATCAGGTAAGTCTTGTTCGGCAGCATCAGCGCGCGGTTAATATGTTGCTGGAACCCGGCCACCGCCACGCCGCCGCCCTGTGGCGGAGGAATCAACACCGGCGTCAGCGTCGGGTTCGGCGTAATGCGGGATGGCACATAATACTCGAGAACGAAATCGACATAACTATTAGGCGCCACACCGGCATGCGAGTCCACATACGACAGGCCATTGGTCGTGCCGGTCGCATTCCACAGCACTGCGTTGTTGGTCAGATTACCCACATAGATGCGCACCGCGTCAAAGGTCGAATAGGTAGGATTCGTCACACGCACGGTCTGGTCAAATAGGCCGGTTTGCGGGTCAAAGTGTATTGCGCTGACGATGCTCAGTGGCGCGTGCGCCTGGACGCTGATGGTGACCGGGGCCGAAGTCGCCGAAAGCCCCATATCGTCCCAGGCTTTCGCCGTATAGGTGTAGCTGCCCGGCGGCAGGTTGGTCTGTTCGACAAAGTACGGGGCATTAGTGGAATAGCCGAGGTTATTGGTCCCGGACAGATAGAACACAACGTTCGTCACAACTCCGTCGGTATCCGTCGCGTCGGCTAAAACCGTGAAGTTGGCTGGAGCGAGGAAAACTGCGCCGTTTGTCGGGCTAAGAATGGTCACAGTGGGGGGGTGATTGATGGCAAGCGCGGCGGATTGAGTAACCGAATTGCACAATCCACTAACCTGGACAGCATAGAGGCCGGCGTCGCCGTAACCGAGGTTGGTCAAAGTCAAGCTGCTACCGGTCGCACCCGTGATAGTCGAGCCGTTCTTGGTCCACGAGAAGGTGAAGGGACCCGTCCCCGAGGGGATGGTTGAGAAGGTGATACTGTCACCGGGATTGCGAATCCCGCCGCCCAAAGGCGTCGCCGTCGTGCTCGAGTTCACGGCCAGGGTCGCGGTGTTGGTCTGAGCTGTGCCGCACGCGCCGCTGACCACCACGGAATAAATCGCGGCATCGGCCGGTTGAACGTTCGTAAGAGTCAAGCTGTTGCTGGTCTGCCCAGCTAACAGGTTTGGACCCCTATACCACTGGTAAACCAGGGCGGTGCCGGTCGCGCTAATGCTGAACTGGGCCATGTTGTCCGGACAAACACTCTGGTTGGCGGGAGCCGTTAGCACGAGCACCGGGCTGTTAACCGTCAGGCTGGCACTATTGGTTTGAGCCGCGCCGCAGGTGCCGCTCACGATAACAAAATAAGTTGCGGAATCAGTCGCCTGAACGTTGGTCAGCGTCAGAGTGTTGCTAGTCTGGTTTGGCAGGAGGTTTGCTCCTTTAAACCATTGATAGACCAACGCCGTGCCACTTGCATTGATGTTGAATTCGGCGGTATCACCTGGACAAGCTGCCTGGTTGGCCGGTGGTGTTACGACCAGCACTGGACTATTAACCACCAGGCTCGCGGTATTGGTTTGCGCCGTCCCACATGCCCCACTCACCACGACAGAGTAGATGGCAGCGTCAGTGGACTGGACATTGCTGAGGACCAGGGTGCTTCCGGTTTGGCTCGCGAGGAGGCTAGTCCCTTTGTACCATTGATAAGCGAGGGTTGTGCCGGTTGCGTCAATGCTGAACTGCACCGTGCCACCTGGGCAAACACTCTGGTTGGCAGGAGCCGTTCCCACTAGGACCGGGCTGTTCACCGTCAGGCTGGCGCTGTTGGTTTGGGCTGTGCCGCAGGCACTGCTGATAACAACGGAATAAATCGAGGCGTCGGTGGCCTGCACGTTGGTCAACGTCAGGCTGCTGGCGGTTTGACTATTAAGGAGGTTTGTGCCCTTATACCATTGATAGGTGAGAGCTGAGCCGGTCGCGTTGATGCTGAACAGAGCTGTGTCGCCGGGACAAACCGTCTGGTTGGCGGGAGGCGTTACTACCAGCACCTGGCTGTTCACGACGAGGCTGGCGCTATTGGTTTGGGCTGCCCCGCAGGCCCCGCTCACCACAACAGAGTAAATCGCCGCATCCGTTGCCTGAGCGTTAGTCAAGGTGAGGCTGTTGCCGGTCTGGCCTGTGAGGAGGTTCGCATCTTTATACCATTGGTAGGCCAAGGCGGTGCCGGTCGCATTAATACTGAACTGTGCTATCCCACCTGGACAAACACTCTGGTTGGCGGGAGCGGTTACCACTAGCACCGGGCTGTTCACGGTCAGGCTAGCGCCGTTGGTTTGGGCTGTCCCGCAGGCCCCGCTCACCACCACAGAGTAAATCGCCGCATCCGTTGCCTGAGCATTGGTCAAGGTGAGGCTGTTGCCGGTCTGGCCTGTGAGGAGGTTCGCACCTTTGTACCATTGATACGCCAGCGCCGTTCCGGTCGCATTGATGCTGAACTGTGCTGTGTCACCGGAACAAACAGTCTGGTTGGCGGGAGGCGTTACCACCAACACCTGGCTGTTCACGGTCAGGCTGGCGCTATTGGTCTGAGCCGAGCCACACGCGCCGCTCACCACCACGGAGTAAATGGCGGCGTCACTGGGTTGGGCATTGCTAAAGACCAGGGTGTTTCCCGTTTGGCCAGTGAGAATGTTAGTCCCTTTGTACCATTGGTACGTCAGGGCAGTGCCAGTCGCGTTGATAGCGAACTGGGCCGTACTGCCCGGACAAACACTCTGGTTGGCAGGAGCAGTTACCACCAGCACCGGGCTGTTCACTGTCAGGCTGGCGCTGTTGGTCTGGGCCGTGCCGCACGCGCCGCTCACCACCACGGAGTAAATCGCAGCATCGGTTACCTGAATGTTGGTGAGCGTCAGGCTGCTGCCGGTTTTGCCGGTCAATTGGCTTGCACCTTTGTACCATTGGTACGCCAGCGCCGTTCCGGTCGCATTGATGCTGAACTGTGCTGTGTCACCGGGACAAACCGTCTGGTTGGCGGGAGGCGTTACCACCAACACCTGGCTGTTCACGGTCAGGCTGGCGCTATTGGTCTGAGCCGTGCCACACGCGCCGCTCACCACCACGGAGTAAATAGCCGCGTCCGTTGCCTGAGCATTGGTCAAGGTGAGGCTGTTGCCGGTCTGGCCTGTGAGGAGGTTCGCACCTTTGTACCATTGATACGCCAGCGCCGTTCCGGTCGCATTGATGCTGAACTGTGCTGTGTCGCCGGGACAAACCGTCTGGTTGGCGGGAGGCGTTACTACCAGCACCTGGCTGTTCACGACGAGGCTGGCGCTATTGGTTTTGGCTGTGCCGCAAGCCCCGCTCACAACTACAGAGTAAATCGCGGCATCGGTCGCTTGAACGTTCGTCAGGTTTAAGCTATTGCCGGTCTGGCCTGCTAGGAGGCTTGGGCCCTTGTACCATTGATACATCAGGGCCGTGCCTGTGGCATTAATGCTGAATTGGGCCATCCCACCCGGACAAACACTCTGGTTGGCGGGAGCGGTCACCACCAAAACTGGGCTGTTCACCGTGAGGCTGGCGCTGTTGGTTTGGGCCGTGCCACACGCGCCGCTCACCACCACTGAATATGCTCCCCCATCGCTTGTCTGGATATTCGTCAGGGTTAGACTGCTGCTGGTCTGGTTGAACAGTAAATTGGCGCCCTTATACCATTGATACACCAGCGCCGTGCCATTGGCGTTAATGCTGAACTGGGCTGTGTCACCGGGACAAACCGTCTGGTTGGCGGGAGGCGTTACCACCAATACCTGGCTGTTCACGGCGAGGCTGGCACTATTCGTCTGCGCCGTGCCGCACACGCCGCTGACAACCACGGAATAAATCCCCGCATCCGTTGCCTGAACGTTGGTGAGTGTCAGCCTGTTGCCGGTCTGGCCGGTGAGGAGGTTGGCACCTTTGTACCATTGGTACACCAGGGCCGTGCCAGTGGCATTGATGCTGAACTGGGCAGTGTCACCCGGACAAACCGTCTGGTTGGCTGGGGGCGTTACCACTAACACTTGGCTGTTGACGACGAGGCTAGCGCTATTGGTTTGGGCGATGCCGCAGGCGCCGCTCACCACGACGGAGTAAATCGCCGCGTCAGTGGCTTGAACATTCGTCAGGTTTAAGCTGTCGCCGGTCTGGCCTACTAAGAGGCTTGGGCCCTTGTACCATTGATACATCAGGGCGGTGCCTGTGGCATTAATGCTGAACTGGGCCATCCCACCTGGACAAACACTCTGGTTGGCGGGAGCCGTTACCACCAGCACCGGGCTGTTGACCGTCAGGCTGGCGCTATTGGTTTGGGCTGTCCCGCAGGCGCCGCTCACCACCACAGAGTAAATCGCTGCATCCGCGGCCTGAACGTTGGTGAGTGTCAGGCTGCTACCGGTTTTGCCGGTCAATAGGCTCGCACCTTTATACCACTGATACGCCAAAGCGGTGCCGGTAGCGTTAATGCTGAATTGGGCCATACCACCGGGACAAACACTCTGGTTGGCGGGAGCGGTTACCACCAGCACCGGGCTGTTGACCGTCAGGCTGGCGCTATTGGTTTGGGCTGTCCCGCAGGCGCCGCTCACCACCACAGTGTAAATCGCTGCATCCGTTGCCTGAACGTTGGTGAGTGTCAGGCTGTTGCCGGTTTTGCCGGTCAATAGGCTCGCACCCTTGTACCACTGATACGCCAAAGCGGAGCCCATTGCGTTGATGCTGAATTGGGCTGCGTCACCCGGGCAAACGGTCTGGTTCGCTGGCGGTATTACCACCAGCACAGGGGCATTCACCGTCAGGCTGGCGCTGTTGGTTTGGGCGGTGCCACACCCACCGCTCACCACGACAGAGTAAACGCCAGCGTCCGCAAGCTGAACGTTAGTTAGCGTCAGGCTGTTGCTGGTCTGGCCTGGCAACAGGCTTGTCGCCTTGTACCATCGATACGCAAGCGCCGTGCCCGTCGCATTCACGTAAAAGTAAGCCGTTTCGCCCAGGCAAAGGCTCTGGTTTGCCGGCGGAACCAGGATGACCGGCCCCGCACACCCGCCACACAGAGACTGGTCAAAATGGAACTGGTATGTGCCGGTGAGACTGACGGTGTTCGCGACCACGGCACCGGAGAAGTTGCTAACTTGCCCACCGCCGCCAGTGAGGGTTACGGCGGCTTCAGGGGCATAGATGGTGCCGATAAACTGGGATCCGCCGCTGAACTGCATGCTGGAACAGGTCGGCAAGCCAAAGTACACGCAATTGGTGACGAACCCCGTGCCATTGATCGTTCCTTGTCCGGAAAGGGTGGACTGGCCGCCGAGGTAAACCGTCAGGCTCGCCCCGGGTGCGATGTAAATGAAGCCCTGACCCGAAACTGAAAGGCCATTTTGAAAATAGAGCACCACGTTGCCATTGATGCACATGCTGCCGCTCAAGCTGAAGTTGCTCGATTTGTAATTGCCGGTGGTGAGCACGTAATTGTAGTTGGTGCCATTCACCACTCCCGATGTCTGGTGCAAGTTCGCGAAGGAAACGCCCGGCAACGTGACGTCCGGCACCGCCACCTGCAGATTATTGGAATACCAACCTGGCTGAATCCCCCGGCTGCCCCCATCCACCCAGGGAATGCTACCGACTGAGGCGCTGCCCGAGATGGTGACTGTCCCGGAGGGACTCGTAAGCAAATGTCCGTAGATACTCGTGTTGCCGGTATCCGTAATGACGTTAACGCCAACACCGGCGCTGGCGACATCGCCGGCATCCCCACGTTTGGCCGGATCATACTGACCGTTGGTGCTTTGGGCCGGGTCAAGAGAATTAAAACTGTCGATGAGCATGTTGCCGTGCAGCGTGACGCTTTGTTTAGCCAGGACCGCACGGCAATAAGTGGTCGGGCCCGGAGGCAATTGCGCGTGAGCGCTCCCGAGCCACCAAAAACCAAACACCAGCACGGCGCACCGACTCAACACCCAGAGGCGAGAGACTCGATACGGAGCGACCGTACGACCTCTTACTGAGTCGGTGTCGGGTTTGACTGTCATAATTTGGTTCAAATCTGTCTCGATATTAGGCATGGGAGGGAGAGGCCACAATCGGGCCAAGGACAGTTTCCGGCCAGGGGGAATGGCCGAGCGAAGCCCCGGGGATTGCCGGGGAACAGCTCACAGGGTAAAGGCAGAACAACACAACACCTCGGACACGGTAAAACAGACAATCGGACCCAGCCCCGTTCAGGTCGGCAATTCCCGCTGCACCCACGCCGTCGCGTGCTGGGTTAACTCGGCCGAATTCTTCAGATTAAGTTTTCGCTTAATCTGCTCGCGGTAATACTCGATGGTTTTGACGCTCAGGTGGAGTTCCTGGGCAATGTCTCCGGTCTTTTTCCATTGGCCGATCAACTGAAAGACTTCGAGTTCGCGATCACTAAGCCCCTTAACAGGTGACTCCTGGAGATCGGTCTTGCCGCGGACCTGCTGCTGCAGCATGCGCGCGGCCAGGGCATCACTGACGTAAATATTGCCACCGAGCACGCGCCGGATGGCCGCGATAACTTTTTCGAGCGCCTCCTGCTTCATCAGGTAACCCAGTGCGCCGGCGCGAAACGCGATCTCGGCATAAACCGTTTCGTCATGCGCGCTGACGACCAACACCGGCAACTTGGCGTATTGCGCTTTGATGTTGCGCATTAATTCCAGGCCGCTGCTGTCCTTGAGCGAAATATCGGCGATAACGAGGTCGGGTTTAAGTTTGCCGATGGCGCTCAGCGCGTTGGAAGCATCCTCTTCCTCCCCGCAAACTTCGAGGTCCGGTTGGCGGTTGATCAATTGCGCGATGCCGTAGCGCACCACCGCGTGGTCGTCCACCAGCAGAATGCGCGTACGGTGGTTTCCGCCTGGTTCTGATTTGGACTGGGCCATCATCTTCGCATCGAACAATCCGCCCCCGCCCGGGGCACCGACACACCCTGACCCAACCACTCCGGGAGCGCAGGTCGTGGGGCAGATTTTGCAAGACAATCACCTCCGGTGCAATCAATTTCGTGTGGCAAACGCTTCGCCCGCCCTCGACGGGCCTCGATTCGGAACCTTGAGCGGCAATGGGCTGCCGCACTCCAAACGCTCTCCAAAACGCGCCGCCAGCAGTGGTTGCGGTCGCAGCAGCAGTGCGGTATCACTAAAGCGATCCATGAATTCAAAACCCGTTTGTGATTGCCGCGACCCGCGCGTAGCCGCGGTAGCCTTGGTCCGCTGGTGTCTCGGCGTGCTGTTCCTCTTCTTTGGCCTTAGCAAGTTTATCCTGGGGCCAGCGCAGTTCGTGGGATTCATGAGCCAGCCGTTCGAAAAAACCTGGCTGCCGCTGGGAATGGTCAAAACCTTCGGACACATACTGCCTTACGCCGAAGTGATTCTGGGAGGCATGCTGCTGCTCGGTTTGTTTAGAAACGTGGCGCTGTTCTGCACCGGCATTCTCCTAATTATCCTCACATTCGGGCAGGTTGTTTTAGGCGCGGGTCAGGTGATTTTCTTCAACACTGGTTACCTGTTTATGACGGCAGCGGTGTTGTTTCTGCACAATTGGGACGCTTGGGTGCTCTTTCCCAGAAGAGGTAAACCGCCCGAAGCCAACCCACCAGCACCCGACATCGAGAGGACCCTGCGATAACCCGCAAAGGAGCCAGAGCTCAGATCAGAGGTCAGGCGTAGGACGTCGTTGTCCGGCAATCGCAAAGCGAAACTCGAAAGTCACTCGCCGGCTGTCGCTGGCGCTAGCCGCACCGACTTCACATTGAGCGGGTGCCAGCCTTCCGCCACCGCATGCAACGCCAGCGTCGTCTTGCCCGCTTTGCTGATCTCCAGCCGCCCAATGCGTACCCGGTGAAACCGGCCATAATCACCCGTCGCTCGCGCCATGGCTTTGATTTTGTCGGCCCCAACCGATACCTCCAGCGAAGCCGCCTCCGGTCCAGCCACCTCGGCGTTCACCTCAAACGTTCCCGGCTTATTGACCGTAAACTCCCAATCCGCCCAATCCGCCGGGTCCGTCCAAAAACCGAGGTTATCGCGCTGGTCGCCGGTTTCGTAGCGGATTTGGTCGCCGTGCACGCGGGCTTCGCTGGCGGCGAGCACCACCGAACCATCAAAGTCCTGAATAATGCTTGTTTGCTCGATCTGGACCGCGCCTTTGATATCGAGCACCACCGTCGAGGAGACCGGGTCCGGTGCCGCCGCCGGCACTGTCAACACTAGCCCCTCGGGCTCGCAGGCGCCGGCCAACGAAGTGTGCCCCGGGTCGGCCAGCAGGTAAGCGCGTTCGGGCGGGCTCTTCAGACCCGGCACCAGCAACTTCCCATCCGCAGGCCAATCGAACACGTGCAGGTAAAGTGTGGTCGTATCGCCCTCGGCCTTCCGGGTGCAGCGGCCCCATGGCAGCCGCTTGAAAGGACTGGCCGAGGTCGCATAAATCGCCTCGCCATTGACTTGCATCCATTGGCCAATCGCGTGCAACCGCTCGATGGAAGGTTCAGGGATAAGACCCTCCGAAGTCGGCCCGACGTTCAGCAGGTAATTGCCCCCTTTGCTGGCGATATCGACAAGGTTCCGGATCAGCATTTGGGTGCTTTTCCAATTGTCATCGTAACTCTTGTAGCCCCAGGTGTTGTTCATCGTCATGCAGGTCTCCCAATCCCGCCCGGGATACCCGGTGGCCGGAATGAACTGCTCGGGGGTTTCGGTATCGCCTTTGTAGCCGCCGCCCAGCCGATTGTTATGGATAATGCCGGGCTTGAGCTTCAGCAACGCGATGAGCTTATCGGCGCGCTCGCGATTCATGTCGATCGGCGTGTCCCACCACAGCACCGCCGGGAACTCGCCGTAATGCGTCAGAATTTCGCGCACTTGCGGCACCGCGATTTTGTCGATGTAATCATCCATATCCCGCTTCTGCGCCGGATCCCATTTGCCACCGGAGGCCGAGCCGCCATTGACCCAGTCCTGCGCCTGCGAGTAATAGAACCCCAGCTTGACGCCGTACTTCCGGCACGCCGCCGCCAACTCCTTCAGCGGGTCGCGCTGAAACGGCGTCGCCTGCACGATGTTCCAATCGGACGCTTTGGTATCGAACATCGCGAAACCGTCGTGGTGCTTAGAGGTGATCACGATGTATTTCATCCCCGCCTGTTTGGCCAGGCTTACCCATTCATCGGCGTTAAATTTCACCGGGTTGAACTCCTTCGCATACTGGCGGTAGGTCGCGACCGGAATTTTGCCGTGGTTCATGATCCATTCGCCGATCCCCGGAATCCGTTTGCCGTCATACGTTCCCGCCGGCACGGAATACACGCCCCAGTGAATGAACATGCCAAAGCGGGCCTCGCGCCACCATTTCATCCGCGCGTCGCGCTCGGCCGGCGTTTCGTTCGCATAAGGGTCCGGTTTGACGATCTGCGGTGTGCCCGGGATATCGAGTGCGACCACCGAGGCATGTTTGTCCGGAGCCTCCGCCGGAACGGCAATGGTGACCTGGTTATCCGCCGCGACAAACTCAAGCGTCTGGTTGCCTTGGAGCAAAAGGGCGCGCATCGGCTGGTTTGCCAGGCCGGAAACGACCAGCTTGCCGTTGGCCGGCCAATCGAACACATGCAGGTAAAGCCGCGTGACACCCTCGCCAATCTGCTTCTGGGTGCAGCGGCCCCAGCCCAACTGTTCAAAGGGGCTGGCATGCGTGCCATAAATCGCCTCGCCGTTGACCTTCATCCAGGCGCCAATTTCCTGCAAACGCTCGATGCTGGTTTCGGGAAAAACCCCCTCTGAGGTCGGCCCGATATTGAGCAGGTAATTGCCGCCTTTGCTGGAGCAATCAATCAGGTTGCGGATCAAGGTGGTGGCCGATTTGAAATTCTGATCGTGTTTGTTGTAGCCCCAATGATCGTTCATCGTCATGCACGATTCCCAATCCACACCCGGCCCAAAACCGGTCGCGGGTATTTCCTGCTCGGGCGTGCCGTAATCGCCCACGCGCTCGGCCCCCTTGTCCATGCCGTTCATGCCGTCGCGCGCTTTGCCGACCCGATTGTTGATGATTATATTGGGCTGGAGGCTGCGCACGTAATGGTAGAGGTCCACGCCACGATCATGTGTCCAGGGCGCCTCCCATTCGCCGTCGAACCACAAAATACCGATCGGTCCGTAGCGGGTGAGCAACTCCTTTAACTGCCCTTTCAGGTAAGCCGTGTAGCGGTCCATGTCGGGTGGGCCGGTCGCCTTGTCGTTCCAGGGGCGGCGCACACCCCAATCCGGGTGATGCCAGTCCATAATCGAGTGATACAGACAGAACTTGATGCCTTCATCCTTGCAAGCGTCAGCCAGTTCCTTGATCGGGTCCCGCTGGAACGGCGTGGATTTGATGCACCAGTCGGTCAAATCCGAGCGAAACATGCCAAACCCGTCGTGGTGTTTCGAGGTAATGACGATATATTTCATGCCGGCATTCTTGGCCAGGCGCACCCATTCGTGCGCATCGAATTTCACCGGATTGAATTGGCTGGCGAACTTCTCGTATTGGGACACCGGCATATGGGTTTCTTCCAGGAACCACTCGGCGTAATTGGTCTTGCCGTTCCATTCGCCTGCCGGAACCGAATAAACGCCCCAGTGGATGAACAAACCGAAGCGCGCATCGCGGAACCAGGCCATGCGCTGGTCATGCGCCGCTTGCGATTCGGGCGCTTGTGCCAGGCCACCAATCAGAGACAGAAAAAGAGCAAAACAGCACCAGGGGACTTTCCAGCTTTTCATAATGTGGGCGTGATTGTCTGAACGGAGACAATGCTAATCCGAGGGCGTGGTAGATTCAAAGCTCAAAGAGCAGCGGCGTACGTCCCGACGCGCTTGCATATCGGCCGAAAATCAGCGATTACTTGCGTGATGGAAGCTGCCAAACAGGCCGAAAGGTTTAGCGTCCCGGATTATTTGGCTGGGGAGGAACGAAGTGACGTGCGGCATGAGTACATCGGGGGAGCCATTTACGCGATGGCCGGGGCCAGTGACGAACACATTGCCCTCTGCATGAACCTCGCCTTCGCCCTGCGCCCTCACCTGCACGGCTCCCCTTGCCGGGTCCAAATGTCGGACGGAAAAGTCCACCTGCGCATCCTCAACGAAGACGTCTTTTATTATTCGGATGTAATGGTGTTCTGTGACCCTCGCGACACGGACCGCTATTTCAAGCGATTCCCTAGAATATTGGTCGAGGTGTTGTCGGACACCACAGAAACAATCGATCGAAGAGAGAAATTCCTCAGCTACCGCCAAATCGAAACACTCGAAGAGTATGTCCTCATCGCGCAAGACAAAAATGGAGGTAACGGTGTTTCGTCGCGCGGGTCAGTGGCAACCGGAAGTATGCCGCCAGCCTGCGGAGGCGTTGCAGCTCGCCTCCCTTCAATTCTCCCTGCCGCTGCGAACACTATACGACGGTATTTCGGTCTGAGCTGCATCAAGCCCAGTTTCGCTCGTTTGAGGCTGGACCTTGGATGTTCGCCTACAACTGTTTCATCGCTTTATCCATCGCCTCGAACAGCGTGCCCATCGTCGCCTCCGTCTCATCGCCCATGTTGGAAATGCGGAACGTGGTGCCCTTGATTTTCCCGTAGCCGCCGTCGATCAGGAAGCCCTGGTCCTTCACCAACTTTTGCAGCTTGGGTACATCGACCACCCGGCCGCCAGGCCGTGCCCCGTTGCTCACGCACGTCAGCGTGAGGGATTCGTAACCCTTTTCCGGGAAGAGATTGAATCCGTGCCGCGCAGCCCAGTCGCGGGTCATCTGGTTGGTGCGGCGATGCCGCGCATAGCGTCCTTCGAGGCCTTCGGCGAAAATGTCGTCCAGCTTCGAGGAAAGCGCGAAAACATGCCCGATGCTGGGCGTGCTGGGGGTCATGTGCTGCTCGGCGTTCTTCTGGAATTCGACAAAATCGAAATAGTAACCGCGGTCGTGCATGGTCGCGGCTCGGGCCAATGCCGCGGGTGAACACACAAACACAGCCGTGCCCGGCGGCAGCGCAAAGGCCTTCTGCGTCCCAGCCAGCAGCACATCGATGCCCAGTTCATCAAACTTGAGTGGCACCGCGCTCATCGAGCTCACCGAGTCCACGATGAACATCACCTCCGCGTACTTCTTCTTCAGCGCCGCGATTTCCTCGAGCGGACTCATCACGCCAGTCGAGGTCTCGTTGTGGATCAGCGTCAGCGCGTCGAATTGGCCCGTCGCCAGTTTTTTATCGATGTCCGCGGCGCGAATCGGCGAACCCCACGGCACCTGGAGCGCCTCCGCCTGTTTGCCGCAGCGCTTCGATACGTCCAGCCACTTGTCCGAAAACGCGCCGCACATGCAGTTGAGGACTTTTTTGCCAACGAGGTTGCGAATCGCCCCTTCCATCACACCCCACGCCGAGGAGGTGCTGATATACACCAACTGCTTTGTGGAGAGCAGTTGTTGGAGTTGCGGCTGAATTTTGCCGTAAAGGTCTTTGAAGCCCTGCCCGCGGTGTCCGATCATCGGAGTGCAGAACGCGCGGAACGTCTTTTCACTCACCTCAACCGGTCCCGGAATGTGCAATTTGACGTGTCCCATAGCCTGTAGAGAGTTCATTAGCAGGCCGCGAAACGCAAGACGGTTTTGGTGGTGAAACCATCAACGATACCGCTAGACCAGCCCATTCTGGCAGTTTAATCCCGAGCCAGTTGACCTCACCGCGTCCAGGGTTACAGTGGTTTCCTATGACTACCAAAGCCATTCCTGACGGTTTCGACGGCTTAATTCCTTCCTTTATCGTGCGCGATGCCGCCAAAGCCATCGACTTCTACAAAAGTGTGTTCGGCGCGACGGAAATCATGCGGCTTCCTTGCAGCGACAGCGGGAAGATTGCGCACGCAGAACTGAAGATACGCAATCACGTGCTGATGTTGGGCGATGAAGCGCCCGAAATGGGCATGCTCGCTCCGGCGCCCGGCCGCGCGCTGCCGCCTTCCAGCACCATGATCTATGTCTCGGATGTCGATGCGGTTTATAAAACCGCGCTGTCTCACGGCGCGCGGAGCGTGATGGAACCGGCGGACATGTTCTGGGGCGACCGTTTTGCGAAGTTCATCGACCCCTTCGGCCACCAATGGGGCATCGCCACCCACTTCAGAGACGTTTCAAATGAAGAATGCGCTCAGGCCATGGCTGAGTGGAGCAAAGAGAAAACGCCTGCGTGAACCACAGGCGTTAGTTTGCCCAATTCTGACAGTTTAATTCCGTGAAGTGCGCCGTCGAGCCAGCACGCCCACCACGCCCAGGCCCAGCAGTGCCAGGCTGGACGGTTCCGGCACGGCGGTGATGACCACGTTGCCGAACAGGCCCGCATCCGTTGCCCACACATCCGAACCGATGGTCTCAAAGCCAAATTGGATGTGGTCCAATGGGTTGGCTGAGGTCAGCAGGCTAATGCTGAACACACCCGGGTTCAAAACTGCAGTGACGGAAGTCGAGGAAGAATAATCAGGCGCAAAATCCTTAATGAACGCCACAGTTGACCACGTCGTATTATTCCAGTGATTCTGGCTCCCACCTAACGTATTGGCCAGGACGTTGCCAGTGAAGGTCAGGGTCTGGTTGACGTAAGTCCCGGTCGTTTCGTTGTAGAGGTTCGCATCCATGATCTTGGCGCCAACATAACCAGAAGGGGACGCGCCAGCCGAATACCAATAGGTGCTCGAATCATTGATTAGGTTTGGCCCCAGCGTCAGCGTGTTGCCGGAAAAAGACGAGGTCAAATCCGCCAAACCCCAACCGCTCCCGAACAGATAGGCGCCATCCCCCGGTGGAGTCGCCGTCGCAGGAAGGTTAAACACATTCATGTAGCCTGAGGTCAGTAGCGCAGGGTCCACTGTGACAACCTGTGCATGCAGGGGGGAAAGCGTTCCGAGCGCCATCAGGCCGGCCACGCCGACGAGGAGCCCACATTGTGCCACACTTTTCATAGTTGGTTAGCGGTTTAGGTTCTTGTTGCTAGTTACTTCGTGCCAATGGTTCCGCGAAACCGCACGCATTCTGACCACAAAGCCGCCTCTGTGTCAAGGAAAAGATGCATCCGTTTCAGATTGCTCCGTCACCACTATGGTAGTACTTTTCGGTATGACCAAAACGTCGGTCGCAGTCAGTGTCAAAATCCCTGCTCGGATTCTGGAGCGGATCCCGCCGCCGGGACAGGGCCGAAGCGGGTTTATTGTGCAAGCCATTGAAGAAAAACTGGCGAGAAGGCGACCCGAGCCATGGAAGCCGGCCACCCCGCGCGGCCACAGGTTGGCGGCGCTCCTCCAGAAGGGTAAGCGTGAGCGGGGCCCGGACCTGACACTTGAAGAATTGGAAGCTGAAGTTCGATTGCGGCGCGGAGGTCTTCAATGATAACCTACCTGGATAGCGGCGTCCTGCTGGCCGCGTGGAAAAGCGCAGAACTGCGCGCCGCTGCCTTGCGCGTGCTCGAGGAGCCGGATCGTCAGTTTGCCACCTCGCAATTGGCAAAGTTGGAATTACTCCCCAAGGCGGTTTTTGAAAAGCGCCCGTTTGAGAGGGCGTTCTACCAAGCCCATTTCGAGGAAGCCGTCGCCACGCAGCCTTTGGATGAACAACTCGGCAAACACGCGCAGGATCTCGCAGAGAAGTACGGCTTGGCCGCGGTCGATGCCCTCCATCTTTCCGCCGCTCTGCGCTCAGCAGCCCAAGAATTCTACACCTCCGAAAAGCCCGGCAAGCCGATGTTCCGAGTCAAGGAACTGAAGGTCATTTCCCTGCACTCATTGTAACCACCCCGTCTGAGTCCACCCCATCTGAGTCTTGACTTCAGACGGTCAGGGGTTACTTTGCCAACTAACGGCTTGGGCGTGCACAAACCGACCGTTTTGTGAGAATTTGGTTCGTTTTTGCGTGGGTGTGCGCGGCGGCAGTGTGCGGCGTAGCGCCGGGGGAGACCAACGTTTTCGAGCAGCCGGACTCGCCGCAACCGGCCGGCGAAATCGATCAACTCGTTTTCCCGCAGTTAGCCGAGCAGCATCTCCAGCCGCGCCTCTGTTCCGATGCCGTCTTTGTCAGGCGGATTTACATCGATGTGCTCGGCAAGCTGCCCACCGCCAAAGAAGCCAGCGATTTCCTCCAAGACGCTGACCGCGCGACCAAGCGAGCTCGGCTGATTGAGGCCGTGCTGAACCGGCCAGAGTTCGCCGACTACTGGGCGATGAAATGGGGCGACATCCTGCGGATTAAAGCCGAGTTCCCGGTCAATCTCTGGCCCAATGCCGCCCAGGCGTATCATCACTGGGTGAAAGAATCCCTCGCCCACAACCAACCGTACAACCAGTTCGCGCGCGAGTTGCTCACCTCCAGCGGCAGCAATTTCCGCGTCGGCCCGGTGAATTTCTATCGCGCGATCCAGAACAGAACACCGGAAGGAATTGCCCGGGCGGTGGCGCTGACCTTTATGGGCGCGCGCGCCGAGCTTTGGCCCACGAACCAACTGGGGGGCATGACGGCTTTCTTCTCGCAAATCGGCTATAAGCCCACCGGCGAGTGGAAAGAGGAAATCGTATTTTGGGACCCGTTAGGCTTGAGCGGCCGCGAGGGCGCGCCTGGCCGCGCCGCTGTGACCCAAATCGCGCCGGCGGCTGAGGACCCCGGGCAGTTTGAAGTGGCGGCTCGCACAAATCTGCCGCCGGCTGAAGGTGTTTTCCCTGACGGCACCAGGGTAAAACTGGGGAGTGACCGTGACCCGCGCGAAGTGTTTGCCGACTGGCTAATCCGGCCGGAGAACCCGTGGTTCACGCGGGCGATTGTGAACCGCGTCTGGGCCTGGTTGCTGGGCCGCGGCATCATTCAGGAACCGGACGACATTCGCGCGGACAATCCTCCCAGCAATCCCGCCCTGCTCGCCTGTCTGGAGAAGGAACTGGTTGCGGATCACTACGACCTGAAGCGGTTTTACCAATTCGTGCTCAATTCGCAAACCTACCAACTCTCCCCGCTCCCACAGCGGGGGAACCCCAACTCCCGGTTGCCCGTCTATTACCTGCGCCGGTTGGATGCAGAAGTCCTGGGTGATGCCATCAACGAGGTCACCGGCACGTCCGACCTCTACACCAGCCCGATTCCCGAGCCATTCACGTACATCCCAAAGGATGTGCCGGCCGTCGCGTTGCCCGATGGCAGCATCAGCAGCCCGTTCCTGGCGTTGTTCGGGCGCTCCGCCCGCGCCACCGGCATGGAAAACGAGCGCGACAACAAACCAACGCCTGCGCAATGGCTTTTCCTGCTCAATTCGAGCGATCTCCAGCGCAAACTTGCGCAAGGAACAAACATCCAGGCCATCGTCGGCTTTGGCGGGAGGAGCAAGCCAGCCGCTCGAATCGCACAAGAGCTTTACCTGACAATTCTGTCTCGCTTGCCAACGCAGGAAGAGATGGACGTGCTCTCCTCTTATGGCGGAAGCCCAAGGCCAAATTCCCGCGTGAGGAAAGCCCAACCTGACCGGTCTAATCAGGCTGACCGGGTTGAAAAAGACGAAAATGCTCCCTCGGCTAAACCAGTCCTGGTCAAGACGCGGCAGGACTGGCTGGATGTGGCTTGGGCGCTGATCAATAGCGAAGAGTTCCTGTACCGGCACTGAAGGCCGGGGAGCGTGGAAGTGTTAAGCGTGGAGCGGGAGAGCGTGAGAGCGTAACGCCCGAGCCGCGCGGAACGTCAGATATGAAGACCGAATGAAACTGGATGCCTCGATAAGCCTGGCGGAGAATGGCCGGATTTAAGCTGCGAAAAGTGCGAATATGAATCCAAACTTTGAGTCAATGGGCCTGCAGTTAAGTCTGCCGATGAACCGGCGGGAGGCGCTGCGATTGAGCTTGTTCAGCACGGCGGGGTTGTTGGCGGGGTTGCCGGCACTGCGGGCTGGCGAGGCTGCGTCCCAGTCCGGACCCGCGCCGGGCGCTAAACCCGCCCGGGCCAAGTCGGTTATCCAGATCTTCCTGTGGGGCGGGATGTCACACAATGACACCTGGGATCCGAAACCGGATGCCGGCTACGAGTACATGGGCGACTTGCGGAAGGCTGTGCCCACCAACGTTGACGGCATCCAGCTTGGCGAACTGTTCCCCACCTTGGCCAAGCAAGCCGATAAGTTCTCGCTCATCCGCAGCATGACTCACCGCAACAACGGCCACGAGACCGCAGCTTACCTTGTGCAGACAGCCCACACGCCTGGCGAGCGGCTGGCCTATCCGAGCGTTGGCGCCGTGTTCGCGCTGTTCAAAAGCCGCGAGTACAAAGGCCTGTTGCCGCCGTATGTCGTTTTAACCCAGCCGCAGGGCCGTTTTTCCGAGGAAGGTTTTCTGGGACCGCTATACAAACCCTTCGCCACGGGTGGCGACCCCAACGCGACGCGGTTCGATGTCGAAGGTCTCTCAGGCAAAGGCATCACGCCGGAACGGCAAAAAGCCCGCAGCGCTTTACGCGATAAGCTCGATACGATGGGGCTCTGCATGGCGTCCAACCCGCAGCTCGGGGTCTCCACCGAGGCCAGGAAACAAGCGTACGATCTGATTTTCGGACAAGGCCGTGAAGTGTTCGATCTGACCAAGGAGAAGCCCGAGTTACGCGATCGTTATGGCCGCCACACGTTCGGCCAGGATTGTCTTGCGGCCCGACGAATGGTCGAGGCGGGCGTGCCGTATATCGTCATCAATTTCCCCGGCGGTTGGGACACCCACAGCAACCATTTCCCGACGATGCGCCGGCAATGTCCGCAACTGGACCAGGGGCTGGCGATGTTACTGGAGGATTTGCAGCAACGCGGGCTGCTCGACAGCACTTTGGTGTGGTGCGCGGGCGAATTTGGCCGCACGCCCAAGGTCGATTGGCAGCCGCCCTGGAACGGCGGTCGCAATCATCATGGCGAGGTGTTCACGGTGCTGGTCGCGGGTGGCGGATTCAAGGGCGGACACGTTGTCGGTGCGTCCGATGCGCGGGCGGAGGAAGTCAAAGACCGGCCCGTGTATCCGGTGGACTTACTGGGCAGCATCTATGCCTTGGGCGGCATCGATGCCAACGCCAGGCTGCCCCACCCGATGGGCGCAGAAGCGCACGTTCTGCCTGGCTCGGAAGAAGGCGCGAAGTCCGGCGGTTTGTTGACGGAGATTATGTAAGATGCGCGCTCGGCTTTCGGCCTTGGGACTTCTTCTGCTCCCGTGGGTGTCACTGGCTGCCCCCGGTCAGGGCCCGCAGCGCCCGTATCTTGGCTACGTTTATCCGGCGGGCGGACAACAGGGCACAAACGTCCAGGTCCGGGTCGGTGGACAAGCCTTGGAAGGCGTACACGAAGTTCTGGTCAGCGGCTCAGGCGTGAGTGCGAAAGTGCTCGAATTTCACCGGCGCCTGAATTTTCAGGAAATGCGCCTGCTCAATGAGCAACTCCGCGCTTTACGGGAGCAGACTGTTACCGGGGCGGCTATGGCGGGGTTGCTGCCGGACGACAGCACGAATGCACCCAGCCAAACCAGCACCAACACCACCGCGCTGGAAGAGCAACGCGCCGACGCCGAAGCCAAACGCCGGACTGCACGCAAACTCATCGATAAGATCGAAAACCGCACCTTCGAGTTTGAGCCCAACCCCGCCAGCGCGTCGCTGGCTTCCATTGTCTTACTCGAGATCAAAGTCGCTGCCAACGCCCAGCCCGGCGAACGGGAATTGCGCCTCGTGACGTGGCGCGGCGTCTCTAATCCGCTCGTGTTCTACGTCGGGCAGGTGCCGGAGTTCTCGCGCGAGCCGTTGCCCATCACTCCCAAGCAAGTGCTCGGCAAGGAGGCCGATGCGTTGCGCAACTTGCCGCCCGCCCCCGAAGAGCGCATTTCGCTGCCGTGCACCGTCAACGGCCAGATTGCTTCCGGCAAAGTGAACCGTTACCGGTTTGAAGCGCGACGCGGACAAAAACTAGTAATGACGACTCTGGGGCGCCAGCTCGTGCCCTTTATTGCCGATGCGGTGCCAGGCTGGTTCCAACCGGTCCTGGCGGTCTATGACGCAAATGGCAAAGAGCTGGCCTATCAAGGCGATTACGAGTTCAAACCGGACCCGACTTTGTTTTTTGACGTGCCTGCCGACGGCGATTATGTGGTGGAGATTCATGACAGCCTGTATCGCGGCCGTGAAGATTTCGTCTATCGAATCACCCTCGGCGAGTTGCCGTTCGTCACCAGCGTTTTTCCTTTGGGCGGCAGGCTCGGGGTTGCCCTCAAACCGGAGCTGAAAGGCTGGAATCTGGATGGCGGTGCGCTGACCGCGGTAGCCGATGCGGTTGGTCCCGGTATCCAAACACTGCGGACGAAACGCGATGGCTTGGTTTCCAATCCCATTGCCTTCGCGCGGGATACCTTGCCGGAAGCGCTCGAACACGAGCCCAACAACACCAGCGCCACCGCGCAGAAGGTCAACTTGCCCGTGATCATCAATGGCCGCATCGACCCGCCGGATGACCGCGATGTGTTTACCTTCGCCGGCAAATCCAACCAGGTGATCGTCGCTGAAGTGCTCGCGCGCCGGTTGGATTCACCTTTGGATTCGGTGCTGAAGCTGACCGACGCCAACGGCCGGCTGCTCGCATTTAATGACGACCATGAAAACCTCGCAGCCGGTCTGAAAACTCACCAGGCCGACTCCTATCTCATGGCCCGGCTCCCTGCCGATGGCGCTTACTACGTCCACATCGCTGATGCGGCACAACATGGCGGGGCGCAGTATGGTTACCGCCTGCGCATAAGTGAGCCGCGGCCGGACTTTGATCTGCGCGTGGTTCCTTCGAGCCTGAGCCTGCGCGCGCGTTCAAGCGGCTCCCTGACGGTCTATGCCCAACGCCGCGATGGCTTTGCCGGCCCAATCACGCTGACGCTGCAAGACCCGCCCCAAGGGTTCTCCGCTGCGCCGGCGACGCTTTGGCCCACACAGAACATGGCGCAGATGACGGTCCGCACCCGGCTGCTCTCAACGGCCGAACCCGTGACGTTGAGCATTGCCGGCACCGCCCAAATCGGTGAACGCGAGTTGACGCGCGTTGCTTTGCCGGCCGAGGACCGCATGCAGGCCTTTCTCTGGCGCCAACTGGTGCCGGCCAAAGAACTGTGCGCGATGGTATTCGATCCCGCCTTCGTGCCGCCCTCCCGCCGGTTGGCGCGTGCCCGCGCAGCTTCTCTCACCGCCACCAATCTTACGGTTGTAACCAACTCACCTGCCGGTACCAATTCGCTCGCCGCGGCCGATAAACCCAAGTTCACTCAGCAACAGGTCCAGATGCGTCTGCGCGAGCTGCGCGTCCTCTTCGACGAAGGCCTCTTCACCGACGAGTTTTACGCCGAAAAAGTCGCCGAATGCCAGGCCGGCGAGTAACCGAATAACACAAGCCCGCAACCTGGGCTCTCTGCATTAACACGCCCATTCATGGAGGTGTAGGGCCGACGCGGTGGAAGCTAGAACCGTTTTAAGTACGAATTCAGCTTTTAAGCAGCTGAATAGATCACCGCCAAAACCGTCCAAGCCTTGTTGAGACACGGGTAGCTAACTTCGGTTAATCACATCGGGCAATGAACACTTCAAATAATCGTCCTTCACTGACAAAAAAAATCGCCGTGGGATTGCTGTTGGCGCTCGTCGCGGTTTCCGGCGCGGCGCAATTTGCACCGCCCGGACGTCCTCCCGGGCGCCGGCTCGATCTCCCTGGGGCGCCGGGCCAAAGCTCCTCTTCGGAAATGACCAATGCGCCGTCCAATTACCTCGTGCGCATCGAGTGGAGCGACAAAAGTAACCCAAGCGGCGCCATCGAGGTATTAACCGGCGAAGGCACGTTCCAGTTGAATTCTGCATTCCCGGGCTCGGCCAAGTCCGGCGAGCCGGCACTCCTGACCCCGGTAACGCTGAACGGCACACTTAAGGTGCTCAACGAAAATCAAGCGCGCCTCGAATTGTTTCTCGGCCGCACTATCCCTTATTCCATCACCGGTCCCGGCCAATCCTCGTCGATTCAACAAAGACAGGAAGGCATTACCGTCACCTTTTACGTGACTTTCGGCAAATCCGTCATGGCGCGAAAAGATGCCAATGGCGAAGTGAGCGTGCTAATCAAAAAGCAGGCGCCGTAACTAGCCGAATGGTTCGTTCTGCGGACCCAGCGCCGGAAACACCGCCCCAGGCGGCCAAAGCCAAACCCGGAATGAACGCCCCTGAAGCCCCACAAGAAGAAGATTAAGAAGTAGGATTAAGATTTCGTGGATGGGCCCCAGTGTTTCCCTTGGGCTCCTTTCAGCCGTGCCCCGGATTGCTGCGCTGGGAAGAGCGCACGATGTTTGGCGCAGCAGCGTATGAAGATGTTATTCTTTTCAGCCGATACCGGGGAGGTGCAGCAGGTCAGCCAGGAATTCGCCAATGCCGGCATTGTTTGTGAAATTCGGCATTCGCATCACAAACGTAACGAGGAAGGGGATGCCGAGCTGTGGATTCGCAATGATACCGATTGCCACCGGGCCTTTCTCCTGTGCGTTCAGCTCGGGATCGGGTTCGCCCGCAGGCCCGTGCCCGAAGTGATAGAAATGGACGCTTAGAGCTGGCTGGGCCGGTCCGCGCGCGCTCAATCAGCGCAGGCGGCTCTCAGCGCTTCGACCTGTTTCTCCAAGTCGCGCATGCGGTGGAGCAATTCAGGCAACTGTTGCAGCGCGATCATCTGGCGCTTGGCCTGCCTGTCCGCGGTGGCGGGAGTGCCCAGCACCCGCCCACCGTCAGGCACATCGCGCATGACGCCTGATTTGGCGCCGACGATGGCCTGGTTGCCGAGTTTCAAATGGTCCGCAATGCCGGATTGGGAGGCCACGACGACGTAATCGCCAAGCGTGGTGCTCCCGGCGAAACCCACCTGCCCGAGGATGAGGCAATTGCGCCCAATCACAACGTTGTGCGCGATGTGGACCAGGTTATCGATCTTGGTGCCCTGGCCGATAACGGTCGAGCCGAGGGTGCCACGGTCAATCGCGCAATTGGCGCCGATCTCGACGTCATCATGGATGATGACATTGCCCAGTTGCAGGATTTTCCGGTGATGTCCCTCGTCGAGCACGTAACCGAAGCCGTCCGACCCGATGACGGTGCCGGCATGGATGCTGACCCGCTGCCCAAGCTGCGTTTGCCGATACAGCACCACGTTGGGAAACAAACAGACGTCGTCGCCCAGTTGGCAATCGGCGCGCAGGTCATTGCCGCCCATCAATACGCAGCGCGCTCCCAGCCGAACGCGGGCACCCACAACACAGTTCGGCCCAATGTGGGCGGTAGGAGCAACGCGGGCCGAATCGGCGATGACCGCGCTGGGATGAATGCCCTGCGGGTGTTGCTCTGGAGGAAAGAACAGCGGCAGCGCCCTGGCCAGGCCGACGCGGGTGTTCGCCACGCGGATGAGCACCTTGCTCGAGGACACAAATGAACCGGCGACAATAATTCCCGCAGCGTGGCTCCGTTCGGCGGCAGCAAAATAAGAGGCATTCTCGGCGAAGGTGAGTTCGCCGGCCCTCGCGCGGTCGGCGGGAGCAAGGCCCGTCAATTCAACTGAACCGTCTCCAATGACCTGGCCCCGGAGGTGTTCGGCAACTTGGAGGGCGGTAAACGGCATAGCTAAGCTCCCGGCGCCATATCGCGGAGCCCGACCATTTTCGCAGCTTCGGGGTCCCAGACCTTCAAACGCAGGCAGCGCAGAATTTCCAACGGCCGCAGCGAGGTGGTCTTGGGGGTCTGCAACTCGGCGATCCCGGCGACGGCTTCGGGCAAACGGTAAAAGGGGATGCGCGAGTTGAGGTGATGCACGTGGTGATAACCGATATTGGCGGTGAACCAGGCGACCAGCGGACCGGAAACGAGGAAACTGGAAGATTCCAATGCGGCTTTGTCGTAGCTCCAGCGGGCGTTGTCGCTAAAGGATACGCTGGGGAAATTATGCTGGGCGTAAAAGAGATAACTGCCGATAGCGCTAGCGACAAAATGAGGGATGATCAAAGTCAGGAATAAGGCGGGCCAACCGAGCAGCCAGGTGATTCCGACACCGAGGGCGATGTGCAGCACGAACGCGCACAAACCGTCCCAGTGTTCCCTCGGTTTAGTGAACGACGGATAGAGGCACATGCCGTACAAGAAGACGAAAATGTATCCGAACAAAATCGTCAACGGATGGCGCATAAAGAGGTATTTAAAGCGCGTTCCCCGGGAGGCCCTGAGGTACTGCTCTTTGGTCATGATTGGGTAGGAACCGATGTGGGAGCCGCGGAGCTTGGAGTTGTGATTGTGATGGTGGTTATGGGAGCTGCGCCAGACACTGCTCGGGCTCAGAATGAGGATCCCAAAGGCCCGCATCAAAAACTCCGCCAGCCGCGAATGCGGCAGGATGGCCTCGTGCTGTTGATCGTGGTAAATGACGAAAAACCGCAGGTACAGCAGGCCGGCCAGAAGACTGCAAACGATTCTTCCGGCAAGGTCGAAGTTCCAAATTGTCCCGACAAGGGCTCCTGTCAACAGCGCCGCGGTGGAGAGCACGTAAACCCAGCTTCGCGCGGGGAAATCCGTCGCGTAATGTTTGGTTGCCAGGATGATTTCCTTGCCCACTCGCCTGCGAGCCGCGCAGTTTGCCGAGCGGGTCAAGGTTGGTTCTTCTCCCCCTTGGATTGCGTAAGTTTGCTGGTTTACGGGGGAAGACATGGTTCGATAGGTTCAGTCGTAACGGTGAAGGGACATGCGCGCAAGCAGAATGGCCGCGGCATTACCAGACGCGACAGGCAGAGAGTCCAGTGCACTCCCGGCCTGAATCTCGCCCATGCCCGAACTCTTCCACTCGCACACGCGAGGCACGGATCGGTGAAACACAGGCACATTTTGCTGCATCGCGCGCGCGAAGGGAAGAAAAAAGAAGGTGTGAGGCACGGCGGGATTCAGCTTTTCTGATTGGCCGGGCCAGGGAGCAGCGTAGAGCGGGAGAGCGTCCGAAGGAGAGAGGGAGGAACATGGGCAAGCCAGGGTAGGTCTATGCAGCCGACTCCCTATTAGTTGCGGAATCTCCGCCTTTGGACGGGTTCATGGGAATAATCCTCGGATGCGTTTGGCTTCCTGGACGCGTTTGATGCCCAGGCTCAGCGCGGCCAGGCGCATCGGCAACTTCTGCTTGCGGCTGATACTTACGATTTGGCTGTAGGCGGTTTCCAGGATGCGGAAGAGCTTGTCCACCACTTCGGTCTCGCCCCAGAAAAAGCTTTGCAGGTCTTGCACCCACTCAAAATAGGATACGACGACGCCGCCGGCGTTGCAGAGCACGTCGGGGAGCACGAAGATATCCTCGCGCTGATTGAGAATAACGTCGGCATCAGGCGTAGTCGGGCCATTGGCGGCTTCGGCCAGGATGCGGCATTTGATTTTGGCGGCGTTGGCGCCGGTGATCTGCCGTTCGAGCGCGG
This sequence comes from Verrucomicrobiia bacterium, assembly GCA_035934555.1. Taxonomy (GTDB): domain Bacteria; phylum Verrucomicrobiota; class Verrucomicrobiia; order Limisphaerales; family UBA8199; genus DASYXT01. The sequence goes on from DASYXT010000055.1 coordinate 114,887, forward strand.
CCGGCACCAGGATGTCGCACGGCAGTTCGAGCAATTGCTCATTGGCAATCGGCTCGGCTTCGGCGAACCCGGCGACCGTTTTGGTTTGGGCGACGTGCTTCTCCAGTTCCCAGAGATTAAGGCCGTGATTGTTAAAGACGCCGCCAAAGGCGTCGGTGATGGCAATGACCTTCACGCCGTAACGGGCGAGCGACAAGGCGGCAATGGACCCGACATTGCCGAAGCCCTGGACCACGGCGGTGGCTTTGCTGATATCCAATCCAATGGTATCGGTAGCGCGGTTAACCAGGTAACCGACACCGCGGCCGGTGGCTTCGCGGCGGCCGAGCGAACCGCCCACGCCCACGGGTTTGCCGGTGACGATGCTCGGAACGGAGTAACCGACGTGCATGGAATAAGTGTCCATCATCCAGGCCATGACCTGTTCGTTGGTGCCGAGGTCGGGAGCCATCACATCAATCTGCGGCCCGATAAAGGGAATCATTTCCTGAGTGTACCGGCGGGTGAGGCGCTCCAATTCGTCGCGCGAGAGTTTGCCGGGATCGCAAGTGACGCCGCCTTTGGCGCCGCCGTACGGCAGGCCGGTCAGCGCGCATTTCCAACTCATCCACATGGCCAGCGCGGCCACTTCGCCCATCGTCACGTCCGGGTGATAGCGCAAGCCGCCCTTGGTGGGCCCCAGGGTCAAATGATGCTGCACGCGATAGCCGGTGAACACTTGCGTGGAACCGTCATCGCGGTGAATCGGCAAGGAGACCACCATCGCGCGCTTCGGGTATTTTAACCGGTCGCGCTCCGATTCCGGGATTTGCAGGTGGTCGGCGACCAGATCGAATTGCTGGCACGCCATGCGGAAGGTCGGGTGCTCGTAGATTTCCATGGGGTGGCACTATGCGGCAGGTTCAGCGGCCCGCGCAAGCCAAACGCTGTTGCTTTGGGAGCGCGCCCGCCCGGGCGCCGTGGTTGGCGCCCCCGCCAACCACTTCCGGGTCGTGAATGGGACTCACCATTGCCGGCGCCTGCGAGCGAGATGCCAACCGGCGAGGGCGCCGTTTGCCGCTCGGCTCACTTTGGGGCGATCTCCCCGTTTGAGCCCTGCGCCATGCAGGTGAACCCCCTTGCTGCGCGACCCCGTTGAAATGTAAGTGAGACTGGGACAAACTAACGATAGGGGAGTGGTTGATGTTCGCCTTCCCCGGTGCTATTTGGGCGCAAGATCTTCGGGAGTTGAGTAATCGATTACGCTCTGGCCTTTCTCTTTGGCATGGCTTTTCAGGATCTGACCATCAAGCCGATGCGCGGGCTTTCGACCAAAGACGGCTTAGCCGCTGCCCTGAAAGCTGATGCACTTTCGTTGACGGCATTGGCAAATTGGCATGTATGGCTGGATGGCGCTGGCCACGTTCTTGATTTTCGGCCACGAGTTGTGCAAGACCAATCCGGTGTTTTGGTTCATGATGCAGATCGCCATGTGGGCGGGCTTCGCTGCCAGCTACCCCGTAAATTGGTGGCTGATCAAAAAGGGTGTGAAAGAGGCCATGTAGCGTACGCAAAGCTCTTATGAAATTTTGAGGCCGGGCCGTCGCCATACGGCTGCCACGCACAAAATCGTAACCCTCATCCCTTTCTGTCGCGCGCATTCGCGCTCAAAGTTTCTTGAATCCAGCAAACTGTCCGTGATTATGGCCTGAGGTCGAAGTCCGTGCTCCGTCACTACGGCCGGTCTGGCGCATCGTGATACAAACCGATTTCCTCAAACGGAATGGGTTCGAACCCCGCAGGGGCCTTTAACCGAATGTCGCCTGCCACCCACGCAAACTGGCCCTCCGTCAGCATCGCGTTATTCTTGTCCTCCAGGTTGTATGGGGCACGCCGGAGCATTTCCCCGCAACGCCAACCCAGATTATTCCTCATGTAGTTCCGGTTGACGTTCCCTGCCAGGTCCGACAGTTCGGGGTAGCGCTGGCGGTACAGCGCCGGGCTAATCTCCTTCGAGTCCAGTGCGTTGTGGACGTAATCGCGCCACCGTTTCTCGTCCCAGGGCGAGCAACTGACCATCGCGGCGCAGTCGAGAAACAGATTGTTGGCGACGACATTATCTTTACCGCCGTGGATTTGCACACCCCCGAAGCCAAGTTTTCCTGCCGAGCAACGTTCGAACACGTTGCCGTAAATGCGCGTGCCGCAAATGGCGTCATCGAGGCGAATGCCCGCCTGCCCGCATTTGGGCTGGTCGCCGGAACCGCGCCACTGGCCGATATGATGGAAAAAATTATAGCGATACACATTGCCGCGGTAGGTCGGGTTACCGAACATGTCCACGCCACCCTGGTCGTCGGACTCCGTGACGACATTATAAATCTCGTTGTACTCGATGAGGTGGTCGTTGCCTTCGACGCGCATGGCGCTGCTGGCGATGTTGTGCATGCGGTTATGAGCGATCCGGTTGCCCACGCCCTCCAGCAGCACCGCCGGCGTGTAGGTGTGATCGATGCGTGACAAGTCGTGGATGTCACAGTTCTCGACAAACAGGCCCCCGGGTTCGAGCGTCTTGCGGTCGCCGCCCGAGATGATTGTGCCGCCGCGCCCCAGCGAATAAATATCGCAGGACCGCAGCCCGTCGTCGTGCCCGCCGCGAATCTCGACGCCGTTGCCGGCGAAGTAGCGCACGACGCATCCTGCCAACCGCACGTGCTCGCTGTCGCGCACATGAATCGCATCGGCGCTGCCCAATTCCCACGTCAGCCCGCGAAACCAAACCCAGGACGCACCCTCCACTGTGAGCATCGACTGGTCCAACTGCGACAGTTCGATGGTCGCCTGCTGCGGGTCCGAAGGCGGATAGAGCAGCGCACGGCGATTGCGCCGGTCCAAGTACCACTCGCCCGGGACATCCAATTCGCTGAGCGCGTTTACCGCGTAGAACGGGGCGCCGACGCTGAAGCCGAGCCTGTGCCACGGCTGCGCCAACGTGATCAAGTGCTGCTCGGGATCGATCGCCTCCACCCGCTCATAGGAATCCGCCCAGTCCCAAAACCAATATCCGTAGAGCAACAGGTCCGGCTCGTTAACCCAGCGCCGTGGCCGCTCACCCTCATAGAAAAATTTGCCAACCTTGCTGCCCTCACGGTCGTAACCTTTCGTGCCGTCCTTGACCGCCACCTGCTTGATGTGAAGAAAACCCTCATTCGGTCCACGCGCGAGTGACATCGCCTGCCCGTTGAAGAAAAGTTCGTGCGCCGGGTGCGTGGTAAAGCCGTTGCCGCTGCCAAAGCCGCCCAGCTTGAGCGGCAGCAGGTTGGTAATGCCGCACGCAGCAAGGTCCACCACCCAAACCTGCGCTCGCGCCGCGGCCGGTACCAGAGGATATTCCGAAGCATCGCGAAGTCGCCGCCAGCCGAGCAGGCGCGTTCCACCGCGGAAAATAGGTTTCTCCCCCGGCACGGCACAGATCATGATTGGAGCCGCAGCCGTGCCTGAGTCCCCTTGCGAAAACACACAGGTGCCCCAAACGCGATACGCTCCACCATGGACCCTGATTTCCACTGGGCCCGCAGGCAACCGGTTTTGGCGTCGCCGCACACGTAACTCGTCGCGGGCGCGTTCCAACGTCGCGAAGGGGTGGCTGGCGGACCCCTCGGCGATATCGCTGCCTTGCGGTGAAACGTAGAGCGTGAGTGAGGCATGCGGCCACGGTGGTGCGGGTATGCGCGAACCCGGATTAACCCGCAACGGCAGCGGCTCGACCGCAGGCGTTACGCTGGGATTTGAGGAACTGGCGCAGCAGGTCAGGGATACGCAGGCTGCCAAAGCCAGAGGAAGAGGACGGAACGCGGCCATGCGCCTATCATTCCCGGCCAGCCACGCGTGTCAAGCAGGTCGTGGCTCACCACGCCGCACTTGGCAGCCGCAGCGATTGCTCGAGGGGTTGAGCGCCCCCGGAGTCTCCCGGCCAAAATGCAGTCGTGGTCTGCAACGACGTTCTAACTTGCGCCAGCAAACCGGCGGCCGAAGGATTGAGTGGGATCAAATCATACGTGCAGCTCCGGCGGGTCTGCCCGGCTTGAGCAGGCATGCAACGGCAGACTAAGGTCGCCACGCGATGCGTGGCCCGGCTCAAATAAATAATCGGGCCCATGGGCAGCGGACCATCTGAAATGACGCGCGCAACGACCACTCGCGGCTCTTTAGCAACCCGCTGCTCGATGGCGAACTTCCGGCCCGGCAAGGGCAGCCCAAACTCCGCGGCACTGGCTCGCTCGAGGGAATCGGCGACAAATATCAACTCGGGACCAGAGGAATCCGCCAGGACTTCCCACACGACCGGCGCGCCGGCCGAGTTGAGCGTGATGCGCACCCCTTGCACGGGCAATGCTCGCTGGGACGTTGGCCGCTTCAGGGCATAGAACCAAAAATAAGTAAGCTGCAGATACGATGTGCGCTGAATCTGTACCGGCTCGACCATCACGTAGATGGTGGGCTTGCTGCGGTCCAGTGCAGGTCTGCCCTTCTCAAAGTCGAGTGCCCCAAACTGATCCTCCTGCTTTCCTTGGCTGTTGTCGCGTGGTGCGACTTCCTGCAAGACCAACGGTGCCAGTTTGAACTCAAGGTCGGTGACGTTGGTTTCGCGCGGTTTGTATAAATCAACCGCGGCAAAGTGAATGTTGGCCCGTTCATAGACTGAGGAAATTGCCCCACCGGCCTGGCCTGCCACAACCGAAATCCCGGTGACAAAGCCCAACCCCAAAAGACTCGCGAGGAGAAACAGGCGGAGGCGGCGGGAAGGCTCACGCATAAGCGGGAGCCTAGCGGGTGGGAGGGCATCCGGCAAGCCGCGCCAGCGGGCCATTCAATCCTCACTCCGCAATCATGTGCATAGCGACGATCACCAGAATGCTTCCGGCCATCAGAGTAGTCCCCGCGATCACGATCGGTGCGATGTGGGCGCGGATCGTAGCGAGCATCTGCACTGTGGCGTTGCGAAATTCCGGCTCCCCGTGCCAGGTGCGCAACAAAATCGCACTGCCGGCGAACAAAGCCGTAAGCGGCATGGCGACCAGGAAGACGTAGAGGCCAAGAACCAGGTGATGGCTGAACCAGTCCACCACGCGTCCGGTTTGTGCCAGCGGCTGCACTTCGCGCAGAAACAACGCGAGCATAAACAGGGCTGCTGGAATCACGAGCAGCAGTTCGAGCATGGCCAATGTTGCCATGATTGGTTTCATGGATACTTTGTACCGCAAAGTGAATGCGGTGTCAAGCCGGCCATCAAATTCGGGAAAGGAATTTTGACAGGATTGACAGCATTAACAGGATTCCACCAAAAGTCTTATTGGATGGAACATTCCAATTGCATTCTTGGAATCCTGTTCCTCTTGTTAATCCTGTCAATTATTCGCGACGTTTGCCCTTAAGCCGCGCCCATTGTAGCCTCAGGCCATGTCCTGCTTTTACATGAACGCGCTACGCACGGCGTGGCGAGTGGCGCGCAACGCAGCGGTGGGTTGTTGCAGTTGCGGCGGCATCCTTTGCGCGGCTATCCACGAGCCACTCGCCAGCCAAGCAGCGCCAACACCCCCACCGGACCTCACTGCTGCCGTCGCCGAGTTCGGTAATAAGTATATCGCCCGCCGGCCCGAGGCCGCGCTGGTCATCGGCGTGTACCAGAACGGACGTAGTTTTGTTCAAGGGTTTGGCCATTGCTCGACAACGAACAGCGCCGCGCCCGATGCGCAAACCTTTTTCGAGGTGGGCTCGATCACGAAAGTGTTTACCGGTGTTCTTCTCGGGCGATTGGCTGGGGAGGGCGCGATCCGCCTCACTGATCCCATCCGACTTTACTTGCCAGCAGGAACGACGCCGCCGCAGAGGGACGGCCGGGAGATCACCCTGGTGGACCTGGCCACGCACACGTCTGGCTTGCCACGTTTGCCCGGCAATTTCAATGCCGTCGCCACCGACCCGCAAAATCCATACGCGCAGTATGATCAAAAGACGCTGTTTGCCAGCGTGGGCAGCGCCAAACTCAGCACCCGGCCCGGCCAAACCTCGCTCTATTCCAATTATGGTTTTGCGTTGCTCGGCCAATTACTGGCCCGAAAAACCGGCATCCCTTACGACGCGCTCCTTGCCGAAAAAGTCTGCCAACCGCTCGGGCTTACGAATACAGTGGTTGCCCTTTCTCCTTCACTAGAGGCACGGCTCGCTCCCGGGCATTCGCCGCAAGGCAAGGTTGTTCCTAATTGGGACTTGGCAGCGTTCGCCCCGGCCGGCGCGCTCAAGTCCGATGCCGCGGACCTGCTCAGATTCCTTGAGGCAAATCTCAACCCTGCCCGGACGCCCCTGGCCGCGGCGCTCACGTTGGCCCAACAACCGCATTTTAAAAAGAACGGCAGCGCGATCGGCCTCGCCTGGCAAATCGCCAATAACTCGGGCGCTCAACCGATTTACTGGCACAATGGCGGCACCGGGGGCTACGTCAGCTTCATGGGTTTTGTGCCAAACGCGCAGGCCGGCATCGTGCTGCTGTCCAGTTATGGCGATGTCTGGGCCGGCGACCGCACCCTCGATGAGGCGGGCATGCGCCTGCTGAAGCTCGCGGCCCGCAGCGCGCAATGAGTTCTTGTGCTGGAATGGGCTTGCTCCGCGCACGCGGAACTGCTCTGCTGCAGGTTAGAACTGAGAACAGTGTTAGTGCCTGACATGAAAGCGAAAGCCCTCGTCCTGGTATTCCTTTTAGCCCTGCTGCTGCCTGCGGGAGTGGTTTCGGCAGCCGACCTGACTCCGACCCAGCAACAGCTCAAAGCGCTTGTTGAGAATGTTCGAGCCAAAGTCAAGGCCGGCCAAAAGACGCAGGCCGACCTGGCAGATGATCTGAATAAGTTCGACTCGCTGCTCGCGCAGCATCGGGGCGAGAAGACCGACGATGTCGCCGAAGTCCTTTTGATGAAGGCGATGCTGTATCTGGAGATTTTTGACGACACCGCCAAAGGGAAGGAGTTGATCCAGCAACTCAAGCGCGATTATCCCGCCACCGCTGCGGGCGAAAGCGCGGATAAAATCCTCGCCCGCATCCAGCAGCGCCTCGAAGCCGAGCATATCCAGAGCAGCCTCGTGACCGGCGCCGCTTTCCCCGATTTTAATGAGAAGGATCTCGAGGGCCGGCCGCTGTCGCTGGCCAATTATAAAGGCAAGGTTGTCCTGGTGGATTTCTGGGCGACGTGGTGCTCGCCATGCATGGAGGAATTGCCCCATGTGCTCAGCGCTTATGAAAAGCATCATCGCCAGGGGTTCGACATTGTCGGCGTCAGCCTGGATAAAGACGAGGCCAAGCTGAAGGATTTCACGCGGCAGATGAAAATGACCTGGGCGCAATTTTTTGACGGGCAGATGTGGAGCAACAAACTCGCCAAGCGCTACGGCATCCAGAGCATCCCCGCCACCTACCTGCTGGATGGCGAGGGCAAAATCATCGGCAAGGACCTGCGAGGGGATCAGTTGGAAACAGTGCTGAATAAAGTATTGCCAGGGCATTTAGCCAAGGAACCGAACCCCGCGGCTCCTCGTTGACAACCCGCCGCCAGCCTCACAGTGTAGTCTAGTGACAACCGAATTCACCGGGTTTCGCGCCAGGGACCGGAGCATAGCGCGTTTTGTGACGCGGCTCCCGTTCCTGCTCTCGAAAAACCTGTGGGTTTGGCCATTGCTGGGAGTGTTGGTGCTGGTCGTGGTCGGGCTGTGGGTTCACAGCCGGGTCGAAGGCGCCACCCGCGCCGAGTTGGCGTCTCGTCTGCGCACCCTGCTCAATGCCGACGTGACGGCGCTGCGCTTGTGGTTTAACGAACAGGAATCCGATGCCAAATCCTTTTCCACCGACGCGCGGATTGAGGCGGCGATATTGGAGTTAGCGCGGGCGGCGTGGGCCTCGAATACTACCCCGCAGATGCTGGTCGATTCGCCGGCGGCCACAGCCCTGGCACAGCACATGGGCTCGGTAGTCGCCAGCCACCGGTATTTGGATTACGTCGTCATCAGCACCAACCGCATGATCCTCGCCTCCCCGCACCCGCGGTTGGTCGGTCATGCTGCGCCCCGCGCCTATGAGGTGTTTCTGAATCGCGCGTTCACTGGCCGTTTGACCGTGTCGCGTCCTTTTGCGCGGGAGCGGACGATCACGCAACGGGCCGAGGGGCCTGAGATGTTCGTCGCCGCGCCGGTGCGCGCCACCAATGACGCGATCATTGCGGTGATGGCGCTACGGTTACGGCCGGAGGCGGATTTCACACGCATTTTCTCCGTCGCTCGCATGGGCGACAGCGGCGAGGGCTATGCTTTCGATCGCCGTGGCATGATGCTGACGGCTTCCAGGTTCGATTACGAATTAAAACGGCTCGGGCTGGTGCCCAACTCTCCTCAAGCAACCTCGATTCTCACCGTGCGGTTGCTCGACCCGCTCGTCGAACTCGAGCCGGGCGACCACCCCATTAAGCTGCGGCGCGATTTGCACCTGACGCGGATGGCGGCGGCGGCGGTTAGTGGCGAAGATGGCGTCGATGTCGATGGCTATCGGAATTATCGCGGAGTCAAAGTTGTCGGCGCCTGGACCTGGTTGCCTGAATACGGCATGGGGGTGGCGACTGAAGTGTCCACGCAAGAAGCCTTCGAGACCTTGAATTTGTTGCAGCAGGCCTTTCTTGTCCTGTTCCTGCTGCTGGTCTTGTGCGCGCTGGCGATTTTTGCGTTCACGTTGCTGGTCGAACGGTTGGAAGCTTCGGTGCGGCGGAGTGCGTTGGCGGCGCGGCGGCTTGGGCAGTATGTGCTGGTCCAGGAGATCGGGCGCGGCTCCAATGGAATGGTGTATCGCGGCCGGCATGCGCTCCTGCGCCGCCCGGTGGCCGTAAAGCTCCTCAGCCCCGAACTGACCAACGAATCGACCGCGCGCCGATTCGAGCACGAGGTGCAGATGACCAGCCAATTGACCCACCCCAATACCGTCTCGATTTATGACTATGGCCGCACCCCCGAGGGACTCTTCTACTACGCGATGGAATATCTCAGTGGGATTGACCTGAGCCATCTCGCGCGTCAATTCGGGCCGCAACCGGAGCGGCGCGTTGTGCAAATCCTGCGCCAGGTCTGCGGTTCGCTGGCCGAGGCCCATCGCATCGGGTTGATCCATCGCGACATTAAGCCCGCCAACATTGTGCTGACCCGCCGCGGCGGTGTTTGTGATTTCGTCAAAGTGCTGGACTTTGGCCTGGTCAAGACGGTGCATGCGGGGCCCGCGGAGGGTACCAGCGCCAAGGCGGTCGTGGGCACACCGCATTTCATGGCGCCGGAAGCAGTAAAAAACCCCTCGCAGGTGGACTCGCGCGGCGACATCTATGCTGTGGGCGCAGTCGGGTATTGGTTGCTGACCGGCAAAACTCTGTTTGATACAGACGAAGTGGACGAGTTGCTCGAATGCCAGGTGAAGGAAATGCCCGCGACGCCTTCCGAGCGGCTGGGCCGGGCCGTTTCTTGCGAGCTGGAGCAACTCCTGATGCGCTGTCTGGCCAAGGACCCAGCGCAACGCCCAGGTAAAGCCGATGAACTGGCCGAGGCCCTGGCGCAATGCCACCTCAATGGCTCGTGGAGCGATCTTGAAGCCGAGATTTGGTGGAATACAAATCTTGCCACAGTCGAGGCCATGCCGGCCGCGACGATGGCCGAAAAGACCCTGGTCATCGCGCCGCGCGCATGAGTAGTGAAGGCGGAGCGCGAACGCGGAGAGGGACTGGGCAATGGTGCCGCGCGCTTAACTGTTTTTGGAGTTGCTGCGGACTGAAGTCTGACTGAAGTCCGCGCTCCGTTCGTTTTGCTCTTGCTTCATCCCCGCGGGCCTATCATAAAAAGCTTATGCGTAAACGGTTCTTCTCTACTCTGCTCATCTCGGGTTCGCTGCTTGCGATCGGATTTTCAACTCAAGCAGCCGACGATCCATTCCTCGGCCAATGGGCGCTGACGATTCCGGGTGGCGCGGCCGGCTGGCTGGGTGTTAACGAACACAACGGCAAATTAAGCGCGAGCATGCTTTGGGGCTGGGGCAGCGTTGAACCGGTCGCGTCGGCCAGCCTGGACGGCGATCACCTGGTCCTCAAACGCCACCACGTGAGCGAGCGTACCGATGCCGGCGGCCGCAAGACGCGAGTCACCCGGATCGAAACGATTACCGCGACGGTGCAGGGCGATGATATCCAGCTCACGAGCGTTACCCCGCGCGAGAACGGGAACGGCGAGGAGACGGCGACGTTTAGCGGTCGCCGCCAACCGCCGATGCCGCCCGCGCCGGACCTGAGCCAGGTAAAATTTGGGGAGCCCATTGCCTTGTTCAATGGGCATGACCTGACCGGCTGGCGTCTGACCGACCCGAACGCCATGAACGGTTGGCATGTCCAGGATGGCCTGCTTGTGAACCATGTCGAGGAGGAGAAAGGCCAGCATAAAAGCCACGGCAATTTGCGCACCGACCGTGAGTTTGATGACTTCAATCTCAAGGTCGAGGTGCTGGTTGGCAAAGACGAGAACAGCGGGGTGTATGTTCGCGGGATCTACGAAATCCAGGTGGCTGATACCTATGGCCGGCCGCCCAATCCGCACAATATGGGCGCGGTTTATAGCCGCATTAAACCGGCTGTTGCGGCGGAAAAGCCGCCGGGGGAATGGCAAACGCTCGACATCACGTTCGTGCAGCGGCACATGACCGTTATCCTCAACGGCCAGCGCATCATTGATAACCAGCCGGTTTGGGGCTGCACCGGCGGGGCCTTGTGGTCTGATGTTGTGCGCCCGGGACCGATTTATCTGCAAGGCGACCACACCGGAATCACGTATCGCAGCCTCGTTTTGCGGCCGGTGCTGAAGCAGCAGGCGGCGCGGTGACGTTACGTCACCGGTTAGCTATCGACCTAACGTTGTTTGTACCGCCTGCTCCAAACCTGAACCCGGTTGCCCTCTTCAATTGCTCCCAAACCTCGAACACCGCCGGGCAAACCGAAAGACGATCCATCATAGACCAAGTACGGAATACAAAATCCGGTTGGTCGAGGTATGGATATGCGCGGCAGTTGCCGGGCCGGTGTTCATAGACACTGCAGCGGTTGTCGCGCAGTAAAGGGCATGGCTTCTGCCGCATAAGCCAGGGGGACTCCTCGCTCTTTTCCGCTGGCCGCAAATACTTTGAGATTAAATCGGCATTATTGATTCCCAAGTGGCACGCCAGGTCGGTCACCTCGTTTTCGTTCAGCGTCGGGGAAACTTCCCGGCAACAGTTGCCGCATTCAGTGCAATCGACCCTTTTCCAGACTTCCGCGGATATTTGCTGCACCAGCCGGTCCACCTCTTCCGAACCCAGCCCGGAATGATGTTTGAGAAAATCCCGGAAACGATAGTTCTCATCTTGTCGTTTCTTTGCCAACTGCGGCAATTTGGCTGGATCAGGTATCATACGCTCGCAGCTTACGTCGCGTTTGGTGCCGGGTAAAGCCGCGCCGGTTGACATATACCGTCTCATTAACACCCCCATTCATGGGGGTGCAGTGGCGCTCGGACGGTGAAGGGGAACCATTTCAATGGTTTCCCGGTTTGACTTGCCTGCAGGTGCTAGCGGTCCGCGGCCGAGGTAAACCCTTAAAAGGGTTCCCTGTCCCCAGAGTCGCCCCACACCTCCATGGATGGGGGTGTTAATGAAATCCAAATTGCGCCGCGAAGAATTTTGTCCTGCACGCCGGACGATCTGGGCGGCGGTCCAGTTTCCTTCAAAAACTTGTTGCACCGCTTCGCGCCTTTGCTATATTCCGCATCCCGTTTCCCGTAAATCGGGACGCGGCGCTAAACCATTAACAGACAATTGTTCTTTGTATGGCTGGACAACGCATTCGCATTCGCCTCAAGGCCTATGACCACCGGGTCATAGACCAATCCGCCCGGGACATCGCCGACACGGTGAAACGCACGGGCGCACGGGTCGCCGGACCCATCCCCTTGCCGACTCGGGTCGAGCGGTTCACCGTTCAACGCTCGCCGCACGCCGACAAGAAATCCCAGGAGACCTTCGAGCAGCGGACACACAAGCGCCTGATCGATATTATCGAGCCGACAGCCAAAACGGTGGACGAACTCAAGAAGCTCAATCTCCCGGCGGGCGTGGATATCACGATCAAAATTTAACGTTATGCCACTCGGACTTTTAGGAAAAAAACTGGGCCAGACGCGCGTTTACAACGCCAAAGGCGTTATGACCCCGGTGACGATTGTGTTGGCCGGCCCGAACCGGGTGCTGCAGTGCAAGACCCAGCAGAGCGACGGTTATAATGCCGTCCAGCTCGGGTTCAACGATCAAAAAGAGCAGCGGCTGACCAAAGCGGTTTTGGGCCATATCAAGAAGCACAACGGCCAGGCCGTGAAGCGGATTCGCGAATTCCGCGATTTCACTAAAGAAGTCAAACCAGGGGATGTGGTCGGCGCAACGCTATTTGCTCCCGGCGACTACGTGGATGCCATCGGCGTGACCAAAGGCCGCGGGTTTGAAGGCGTCGTTGGCCGGCACGCGTTTGCCGGCGGCGACTCGACCCACGGCGCGAAGGGGTGGCATCGCCGCTCCGGCGCCATCGGACAGCGTCTGTTCCCGGGCACCGTCCGCCGCGGCATGCGCATGCCCGGCCATATGGGCCAGGTGCGCCGCACCGCCCAGAACCTTGAGGTGATCCAGGTGCGCGAGGCAGACAATGTACTGCTCATCCGGGGGGCCATTCCCGGCTCAAACGGCGATTACGTCGTCATCCGCGAGTCCAAGAAGCAGCCGAAGGGCTGGCGGCCACACGCCGAGCGGCCCGAGAATATCAAAAAAGCGGAGGCCAAGAAGAAGTAGCAGGATTGACCCCTGCCAGCCAACGTAATCTGCGGTTCACGTTATGAAGCTTACAGTCAAAGACAGCAAAGGGAACAGCCAGGGCGAATTGGACGTCAAATTCCTGCTCGTTGAGGGCGGCAAAGGCACCCAGGCCGTGCACGACACGATCGTCGCCTTCCAGGCCGCCCAACGGATGGGCACCGCCTCGACCAAGACCATGGGCGAGGTCGCCGGCTCCGGCAAGAAGCCCTGGCGCCAAAAGGGCACCGGCCGCGCGCGCGCCGGTTCATTTGCCTCCCCCCTGTGGCGCGGCGGTGGCGTCGTATTCGGCCCCAAGCCGCGCGATTTCGCCAAGAAAGTTTCGCGCAATACCCGGCAACTGGCCTTGCGCAAAGCCCTTTCGGAACGCTTGCGCGCCGGCGACGTCGTCGTGGTGGACGATTTGAAGCTCACGTCAGCGAAGACCAAAGAATTTGTCGGCGTGCTCGCGGCGCTGGATTTGAAGGGTAGCGCGTTGATCGTCGCCCAGGTGACGGATAAGAATCTCTCGCTGGCTTCGCGCAACGTGCCCCAAGTTACCGTTACCAATAGCGAGTCGCTCAATACTTACGACGTATTGCGCTCGGATAAACTGGTCTTCACCCGCGGTGCTTTTGAACAGGTCGAAGCCCGGCTCAGCAAGCAATAACATGAACAGTTTCGAGATTATCAAAACCGTCCGGCTGACGGAAAAGGGCACGCGTCAGGGCGAAAACTATAACCAGTACACCGTCGTCGCCGACCCGCGGGCCAACAAAACCCAAATCCGCCAGGCAGTCCAGGAGCTGTTCAAGGTCAAAGTCGTCAAGGTGAACACGATGAATGTTCACGGCAAGTACCGCCGCCAGCGCACCAAGCAGGCCGGCCAGACTCCCGACTGGAAGAAGGCCGTCGTCACCCTCAAAAAGGGCGATAAGATCGCGCTGACCTAGTCTGAGATCTGTCTGATATCAGAGATCAGCCTGAGATCCGAAATCTCTCACCTGCGATTTCTGACCTCTGACCTCTGATCTCTGACCTCTGATCTCCGACCTCTGATCTCTGACCTCTGATCTCCGTCCTCACCCCATCGTCGCGAGCACCCCCCGGATGTACCCGTAAGACTCGCACATACCCGGGAACGGATTGTCCGGCTTGTCCTCGTATTCCAAAGCCAGGTGCCCGGCGTATTTGATCTTCAGCAGCGTCTGCAGCACCCCGACAATATCGATCACCCCCCGTCCTACCGCGATGGGCTTGCCGTCCGGTTCGGCTTCGGTTTCGTCCTTGATGTGGAAGTCATACAGCCGGCTGGCGCATTGCTCGATCACCGGAATCGGGTCCTGATGTATCCGCACCGTATGACCAACGTCCATGCAGATGCCCATCCGCGTGTCGCGGTTTTCCACCAGTTTCAGCACGTCCAGCGGTGACGGGTATTTCTTGTCCGTCGGTCCGTGGTTATGGATCGCGACCCGCAGGTCGTACTGTTTGGCGGCCTTTTCCACGGCATCCAGTGCGTCGGGGTCGGGGCTGCAAATAATGGTTGGCATGCCGGCCTGGGTCGCGTACTCGAACACGTTGGCAATTTCGGCCGGATCATTTTTCATGTAGATGACGCCCCCGCCCATCAGCACCAGGCCGGCTTCTTCGATTTTGCGGTGCGCCGCGCGGCGTTCAGCCTCCGAACTCTTCAGCGGCAGGTGAACGTCTTTAAGCGAGATGTACTTCACGCCGGCGGCTTGGGTCATCGCGATCGCCTGGTCCAGCGTGAACTTGCGCAACGTGTAAGTGGTCACGCCCAGTTTCAAACCGTCGCACGGGTCGCGTTGAGGCTTGGTCAGCAAAGCCGACGCGCTCTGCGGCCAGGCGGCGGCGGCAATCCCCATGGAACCCAACACACTTGTCTGGATGAAATTTCGGCGATTGAACTTCGCGGTGTCGTTCGGATCTTTCATATGCATAACGGGCCTGGCGCGGCAGCAGTTCCGCGTTTCTGCCATTTCAGAACGAAAACCACGCCGTGGCAACGCAGAAATTTCCAATCCGGTTAAATACACGCCACATGCGTTCCGTCTATACTATATAGAACCGCGGAACTGATTGTATGCGACGCAGCTTTTTGGGATTGGCCTTGGCGGCCATCGTGGTGATTGGCGGAGCCGCCAACCCGGGTGTGCTGGTGTACCAGGTGCAACTGGTGCGCGGCACCGACTCCCCATCCGCGCCGACGGCCGACAGCCATAAGGTCGCTCCCGCGCTGGCACACAGCTTTCAAAACGTTTTCAAATGGAAACATTATTGGCTCATCCACTCACAGCAGATCCGGGTCGCGCTTGGGCAAAAGCAACGCACGCGGTTTGACAGCGACCGCGAGGTTGAGATCGACCTAACCGATCCGGCCAAACGCACGGTCGCCGCGTTTGACCGCGGCCGGGTCGTCGAGCGGACTATCTGTCCCCGCGGGCCGACCATGACGCTCATCGGACGCGACCGGGACCAGGTCAGCGCGTGGTTTATTGTCGTGCGTCCCGAGAGCCCGAAGTGAGCTGCGGCGGGAACACCCGAGCCGATGGGATGGGCAACACCCCATTGGAACGCCGCGGTTGCGGTGCGATGGTCTTTCAGGGTTAGTATTGGGGTGGTAAAGGCGGCCCGGTAACACGGGCCGCCTTTTATGTACGCCACGGTTTTGTCGCGCCTCGAGTGGATTCACTCCTCGGGCCCACCATCAAACAACGCTTCGGCCGTTTCGGTGCGCGGGTGGTCGTCCGTGCAGACAGCGAAACGCATCGGTTTTTTACCGGATAATTCGTACATCGACGTCACCGCATAATCCCCGCGGGCGTTGAGCATGTAATAGACGAGGTGGAAATTTGGCCGTCGGCGGCTGTCGAGCAAACGCTTTTCCACCGTATTCGCGACAACGCGTTTCAACGCAGCGATACCAGCGTCTTTCGGCGACATCCCATTGCGCATGCCCTCCACCACCAGGAACGAGCCCAGTGAGAATAAATTCGCTTCACCGCGCCCCGTGGACCCGGCCGCGCCAACCGCGCCGTCCACGTACAAACCGGCTCCGAGAATCGGGGAATCGCCCACCCGCCCGGGGATCTTCCACGCCAACCCACTGGTGGTCGTGGCCCCGGCGATGTCGCCCGCGGCATTGATGACGTTGCAATTGATCGTGCCGTAAAAATGGTCGGGCTCGATCAGACCGTCGGCGACCATGCTCCGGCCGGCGCGATACCAGGCTTCCCTGCGGTCTTTGGGATTCGGGTAGTGCTCCGGGTCCGTGCGCCGCTTCCATTCCAGCCACAGCTTCCTCGATTTGGGTGTATTGAGGTCGCGTTCGATTTCGAATCCCATGTTGCGCGCAAATTCTTGCGCGCCGCGCCCGACCAGCAGGTGATTGTCGGTTTCTTCCATCACCTTCTTAGCCACAAACGAAGCGGTGCGCACCCCTTCCAGGCACGCCACCGCCCCCGCCTGCTTGCGGGGGCCATGCATGACGGAAGCATCCAGTTGCACGATGCCTTCGGCGTTAGGCAAGCCGCCGTAACCGACACTGGTGTCCTCGGGGTCGAGTTCCACGATGGACACGCCCGCCACGGCCGCATCGAGCACGTCGGCTCCAGCGGTGATCATGCGAAACGCCCGCGCGACGCAGGTCAGGCCTTGGGCGTCTTTGGAGATATTCCCGTTGGCGGCGGAAAGCACCACCGGACGGACGGTTTTAGGGACGAGCACTGCGGGGGCGCCGGCGGCTTTCAAGAGCGTCGGTCCACCGAGCGCTCCGACTCCGGCAACGGCGACAAACGCCCGGCGATTCATTCTGGATTTCACACCCCGCTTTTATGCCGGGAATGCGCCGGGGTCAAGCCGTGAGCGTACCAGAACCCTAAAGCTTCATCTCAATGGCAACCTCGGAGTCCTGCTCCGCTTGCTTCACGGTAAAGCCCAGTTTCTTGCACATGTTCTGCATGTCGTGGTTTTCGGCGAGCGTGTACGCGACCATCCGGCCGAGTTTCTCGTGCTTGCCGATTTGCACCAGGCGCTTGGTCAACTCAGTTCCCAAGCCTTTGTGCTGCCACTGGTCGGTCACCACAACCGCAAATTCCGCCGTATCCGAGCCATGAAGTTTGCTCAACCGGCCAACGCCCAGAATTTCGTAGCGGCCCTTGCCCAGGCTGCGCTCGACCACCAACGCAATCTCGCGGTCATAATCGTTGAAGCAAATCCGCAGCAACCGGCTGTGCGCCACCCGCTGCTGAAGCTGGAGCGGGCTGAAGTAGCGTAAATAAACGCTGCGCTCGGAAAGACCCTGATGAAAACCGACCATGGCCGGTTCGTCCTCGGGCCGGATCGGCCGCATCGTTACGGATACCCCGCCTTTGAGCTTCCACGACTGCACGTACTGAGTCGGATAAGGCCGGATGGCGAGTTTGGGAAGCTGTTCCTCGGCGGTATGGGGCTCGTGCAGGATGACCCGCGCGTCGAGCGCCACCAGGTCGTCTCCGGACGCGAACAGCGGGTTGATGTCGATTTCTTTAATCCAGCGTTGCTCGGCCACCAACTGGCTGAAGCCCACCATCAGCTTCTCCAGCGCCACCAGGTCCACCGGCTTGCGCCCGCGCACGCCCTTCAGCGCTTTGTAAATCCGGGTCGTTTCCATCATCCGGCGCGCCAGCGTCGTGTTGAGCGGCGGCAACCCCAGCGCTTTATCTTTGAACACCTCGACCAATTGGCCGCCCATGCCGAATAGCAGCACCGGACCGAACTGCGGGTCAATGCTGCTGCCCAAAATGAGCTCATACCCGTCGCTCAGCTTAATCATTTTTTGCACTGTGACGCCCTGGAAATGTTCGGCGCCCTTCTTGGCCGTCACCGCGGCTTTGATGTCATTAAAGGCCTGCCGCACATCGCTTTCGTCTTTCAAATTGAGCTGCACGCCACCCACGTCCGTCTTGTGCGTGATCGTCTCCGAGAAAAGCTTCAACACAACCGGGAACCCGATCAGAGTGGCCAGTTTGACCGCCGCGGCTTCGGTTTTAGCCACACGGGTGACGACCGTGGGGATGCCGTAGCAATCCAGCAGCTCTTTGGATTCCGCCTCCGTCAGGATCGTCCGCCCCGTTTTGCGAATCCCCTCGAGCATCGTTTGCGCCTTGGCGCGCCCGGATTCCATGTCCGCCGGGTCAGCGGAAGGCACAGGCGTCTCATACAGCGCGCGCAGGTTCTCGTTGTACTGATACATCGACGTGAATACTTTCGCGGCGGTGTCTGGGTAAGCGAACGTGGGGATGCCGGCGCGATTGAGAATTGCTTCACCTGCGGCGACTTCGTTACCTCCCATCCAACTGGCCAGAACCGGCTTGCCGCCGATGTGCCCAAATGCCTTGAGCTTCTCCGCCGTCGCGGTGGCGTCGGTCATCGCTTGCGGGGTGAGGATCACCAGCAACCCGTCGCTGTTAGGATCGCGGCCGGCCGTCTCAAGCGTCTTGGCATATAAATCCGCGCCCGCATCGCCGATCACATCAATCGGGTTGTTGTGGCTCCAGACTGGCGGGAGAAACTTGTTCAACTCTTCCATGGTGGCTTTGGAGACCTCGGCCAATGCGCCACCCGTGGTGAGCAGCGCATCGGTCGCCAGCACGCCCGGACCGCCGGCGTTGGTGATGATGGTCAAACGATTCCCTTGCGGCCGCGGCTGTCTGCCCAGCACTTCGGACATATAAAACAAATCCGAGATGTGGTTGACCCGCAGCACGCCGCAGCGCCGGAACGCCGCTTCCAAAACATCGTCCGAACCGGTCAGCGACCCCGTATGCGACGCCGCCGCTTTGGCCGCACCTTCGGTTCGCCCGGGCTTGATGACAATGATCGGCTTGGTCAAGGCCACCTCGCGCGCCGCCGACAGGAACGACCGCGCGTCGCCGATGGATTCCATGTAAATGACAATGCTCTTGGTGTTGGGGTCGTCGCCAAAATAGCTGATCAAATCGCCCCAACCGACATCCAGCATCGAGCCGATCGAAACAAATGCGCTAAACCCAACCTCCTCGCGCAAGGACCAATCCAGCACCGCGGTGCACAAGGCCCCGGACTGGCTAATAAAGGCCACATTACCGCGGCGGGCGATCCCGGCCGCG
The DNA here is from genome assembly GCA_035934555.1 of Verrucomicrobiia bacterium. Taxonomy (GTDB): domain Bacteria; phylum Verrucomicrobiota; class Verrucomicrobiia; order Limisphaerales; family UBA8199; genus DASYXT01. Next base: position 133,946 of record DASYXT010000055.1, read on the forward strand.
AATGTCGCGTTCACCCCCGTGATCGGATTCATCACGCCCAGACAATTCGGGCCCACCAACCGCATATTGCCCCGCCGGGCATGCGCCAACAATTGCCTCTCCAGTTCCACACCCGCTGGGCCGGTTTCTTTGAACCCGGCCGAAATGACCACCGCGCCGGGCACGCCCAAATCAGCCGCTTCGCCGACAATCCCCGGGATCGTGCTCGCCGGTGTGGTCACTACAATCAGGTCCGGCCGCTCAGGCAAAGCCGCCAGCTTCGGATGGGCTTTAATACCCAAAACGCTGCCCCGGGACGGGTTGACCGGGTAAATCGGCCCTCCAAACGGCGTGTTCATCAGGTTCCACAACACCGTGCGGCCTACGCTGCCAACCTTCTCGGTTGCCCCCACCACCGCCACCGATTTGGGCGCAAAAATGGCGTCCAGCGGGTGGCGCACCAGGTTACGGGTTATCGTGCTGAACGGCTTTTGGATGGTTGAGATACTCATGTCAAAATTGCGATGCTGGTTTAGTTTTCCTCATCGATTGAGCCAATCTGCCATTGCATAACTTAAGCGACTTCACCCAGCTTGGCAAAGACTTACCGTATTTTGCGACACGAAAACAATCACCGGACCAGCAGGTCAGGGCTGTTGCGCTTCGGTCCAGCGAATGGCGTAGCGCACCAGGTCGGCGCCGGATTTGAGGCCAAGCTTTTTCTTGATGTTGGCGCGATGCACTTCGACGGTCTTGACGCTCAGGTGCAGGTGCTCGGCCAGCTCGCGGGTGCTGCGGCCCTGGCCCAGGAGCTGGAATACCTCGAATTCGCGATCGGTGAGGCGCTCGACCGGAGACTGGCTCGACTCGGCGCGACGACCTGAAAAGACCTCGAGGATTTTGGCTGAGATCTTGTCGCTGACGTAAATCTGCCCGCTGAGCACCTGGCGGATGGCCTGCATCAGTTTCTTGCCGCCTTCCTGCTTCATGATGTAGCCACGACCGCCCGACCGCAGGACCCGCTCGGCGTACAGCGTCTCGTCGTGCATCGAGACCACCAAAACAGGCAAACCGGGGTGCAAAGCCTGGAAATCCTTAATGAGTTCCAGACCGCTCTTATCCGGCAGCGAAATATCCAGCAAGACGAGGTCGGGCGCCTGGGCGGCGACGCTCGCGAGCGCCTGGGCCGCGGTATCGGCCTGGCAACACGCGCGCAAGTCGGGCTCGTGGTCGATCAACTGCGCGAGGCCCTCACGCATCATCGGGTGGTCATCCACAATCAGGATGCGGCGCTTCTTCTCAGCGGAGGCTTTGCTCATAACGGGACGGCGAGCGGAATCGAACACACCACACTGGCGCCGTTCTTGGGGTTGTTCTGGACCTGCAGCGCGCCCCCGATCATGCCCGCGCGGTACTCCATGATGTGCATACCCATGCCGTGCCCACGCGCCGGCGCCGGCGGCAGCCCGCCGCCATTGTCCGTAATCGAAAGCACTCGCCGCTCGGGCTGCGCCTCCAGACGAATCGAAATCTCCGTGGCTTTGCCGTGCTTCAACGCATTGGACACCGCTTCCTGCGCGATGCGATACAGATGCGTCGCCACCGCCGGCGCGACCGCCGGGACAGGTTCCGCGCATTCCACCCGGCACACCACACCGAACATCCTTTCGGTGCCGGCCGCCAGCTCATACAACGCCGATTCCAAACCTTCTGACTCCAGCGTCACGGGGGTCAGGCCACGGGCCAGCGCGCGGGTTTGGCTGATGGCCTCCCGCACATGGCCGGCGATTTCACCGGCCCGCGCGGCGTCCGACTTGGAACGCGCCGCCAGTTTCTGTTCGAGCACCTGGCTCATCAATTCGATTCCCGCCAGATGCTGGCATAAGCCATCGTGCAGATCCTGGCCAATGCGCCGCCGCTCCTGATCGCTGATTTCCAGGATTTCTTTCTCAAGCTGCTTCCGTTCGGTGATGTCGCGGAAAATGATCAGCCAATGCGTCGTTCGCCCGGCCTGGTCCTGCACCGGCCCGATGCGCCATTCACCCCAGCGCTCCTCCTCCCCGGTTTGGAACGTGGAAACCCCCTCGACAAATCGCGCCCCTTGAGGAAAGCCGGCGCGCAGGCGTTGCTGCACGGCGGTAAGGCCCGCCAACGAACTCAAAGGCCGCCCAACCACTTGCTCTGGAAGATACCCGGTGACGCGGGCGAAGCTCGGGTTGATATAAGCCACCGTAGGCTCCGGGCCCTCGGCCGTGGCGATCAGCACCGCGCTGAAGCCTTGTTCGATCGCGCTCTGCACCACGCGGATTTGCCGCTCCGCCTCGGCGAGCCGCTGCTCCTGGTCCACCTGGTTGAACACGCGCTTTACCACCTCGGGCATGAACTGCAGGAAATCTATGTCCTTGACCAGGTAGTCCCGGGCGCCGCGTTTCATCATCTCAACGGCCACCCGCTCGTCCCCCTGGCCAGTGATGATAATGAATGGCGGACAGGTGCCCGACGCATCCAGTTGCTGCACCAGCTCCCTCGCTTGCATGTCCGCCAATTTCAAATCCAGCAGCATCAACTCCGGCCGATGCCCGGCCAGCCACGCCAGCGCCTCCCGCCCCGAACTCGCTTCGGCGGTCACAAATCCCTCCCGCCGCAGCCCACGCGCCAGCAGCCGCACCAGACCGAGATCATCGTCCACGATGAAGACGGTGCGTTCTTTCATTTGCCGTTGATCTCCGGCACCTCGACCAGGGAAATGTACAAACCCAGGCTCTTAATCGCCTCGGCGAACTTTTCATAATCGACCGGTTTGACGATATAGCTGGCGCAACCAATGCCATGGCAACGCTCGACTTCGCGTGGATCATCGGTCGTCGTCAGCATGATCACCGGTATCTTCCTCAGTTCGGCGTCCTGCTTGATCTGGCGCAGCACCTCGACCCCATCGACCTGCGGCATGCGGATGTCCAGCAACAGCAAATAAGAGGTATCCCGGGCCCGGTGTTGCCCAGGCCCGCGGCGAAACAGAAAATCCAGCACCCTCTGGCCATTTTCAAACCGATAGATCGCGTTGTGCAGTCCGGCCCGGCTTAGGTTTTTCTCGATCAACCGCGCATGGCCGGCGTCGTCTTCGGCAATCAGGATGACCACTTCACGAGTTGTGCCCATATCCGCAGCTTAGAGGCTGGCTTGGCGTGCGGCAAGCACGTGCGAAAATCAGCACGCGAGCATATCGATGCGTCACGATGCCGGCGCCGCCGGCAACGATACAAAAAACGCGCTCCCTTCTCCCGGCGCCGACTCGACCCAGATGCGCCCGTTTTGCCGTTCGAGAACGCGTTGGGCGATCGTCAGCCCCAATCCTTCCCCCTGACCCACGGAGGGATTAAGCCGATGAAAAATTTCGAAGATCTTCTGCTGATGTTCCCGGGCAATGCCAATGCCGTTGTCGCCAACCTTATAGATTGCCCGCCCGTCCTCCACCCGGCCGGACACCTCGATCTGTCCCGGCCGGCGGGGGTCGAGGTATTTGATCGCGTTATCCAGCAGGTTCGAAAACACCTGGCCCACCTGGGTCGCGTCCCCGATGCACCCGGGCAGCGGCTCCCGCCGCAGTTGGGCGCCGGCTTGTTTCAACTGGTACTCCATCGACCGAATGATACCCGTAAGCATCGTGTCCACGTCCAGCGGCTCGAGCTGGAGGGCCGCGCGGCCCAGCCGTGAATAGCGCAGAAACCCCGAAAGCAGCGTGTCGATCTTCGTCACGCCTGCCTGGATAAACTCCAACGCCTCGGGAATGTCTTCGCTCAGGGCGCTTTTGACCTCGTGATCGGCCAGCGCCGGCGCCCAGGCCTCGGTGCCGGTAAGCCGGGTGCGCAACCGCTGGCAGGCCCGCGCCAGCTCCTGGCTGAACCCCTGGATGTTCACCAGCGGTGAGCGCAAATCGTGCGACGCCACATACACGATGGTCTCCAGTTCCTTGTTCTTCTCCACAAGCGTTTGCGTCAACGCTTGCAACTGCGTCTCCGCGCGTTTGCGCTCGGTGATATCCCGCACGAACCCCGTAAATAACCGGCGGTCTGACAGCCGCACCTCGCTGACCGCCAAATCCATCGGGAACACCGTGCCGTCCTTGCGCTGCCCGATCACCTCGCGGCCAATCCCGATGATCTTTGCCTGCCCGGTGCATAGATAATTCTCAAGATACCCGTCGTGCGCTTCCCGATACGGCGAAGGCATCAGCATCTTGACGTTCTTTCCCATCACTTCCGCCGTCGTATATCCGAAGTGCCTCTCCGCGGCGGGATTCATCGACTCGATTATCCCCCGCTCGTCGATCGTGATGATCCCCTCAACGGCCGTCTGCAGGATCGCCCGCAGCCGCTCGGCCGTTCCGTAGTCGGCCACCGGCCTTCTCTGCTTAGCTTCGGAGATGGGGGCGGGCCCCGCATCAGCTTCGAGCGCTTGCAGTCGCGCAATCAGCGCTTCGCGAGTCATCTGGCTATAGTCGTTCACGCGCAAAGAGATTCGTTTCGTCGCACCACGGCATTACAAAGACCCCGCAGTACAACCGCTGGATAACTCCACATCAACAAAAAACTAAGTGCTCTGCCGCCCCTCTCCGTTTCCGTTTTCTTGGTCACTGTATTTGGGTAACACCCTTTTTGAGGCAACGAAGGGTTTTCTCAACCCTTTTCACCCACCCCGGGTAACAATCTTTTTGAGGCAATTCGACGGTGTTCGCCTTCAAGAGCGCTTCTCGACAAATTGAAAGATTCCGGTAACCTCCCCGCGCGTGCTGGTGTCTCACCTTCAAGAGAGCGCAGTGCTGAATTATGGGTAAATGGATAGCTTTTTTCGTTGTCGCTGCCGCCGCGGTTGGCGGCGGCGCCTGGTATTGGAAGTCGCGCCACAACGATACCACGACTTATCAAACGGTGCCCGTGACCCGGGGCGATGTGGTCCAGGCCGTCACCGCGACGGGCCCATTGGATCCGGTGGTCAATGTGCAGGTCGGCAGCCAGATATCCGGGATCGTCAAGAAGCTCTACGTTGATTTCAATTCGGTGGTTAAGTCCAACCAGATCATCGCCGAGATTGACCCCTCCACCTACGAAGTTGCGGTCGCCAAAGCCGAAGCCGACCTCGCTAACGCCAAAGCCAACCTGTTTTTGGCCAAGGTCCAGGCGGAACGCGCCGACTCGCTGTTCACCAATAAGCTGATTTCGGGTTCGGATCACGATACCGCCCAGGCGCAAATGCAGCAGGCCGCCGCCCAGGTCCAGAGCGACGAGGCTTCCCTGCGTAACACCAAGGTGCAGCTCTCCTATTGCACGATCTATGCTCCCGTCGATGGCGTGGTGATTTCTCGCAACGTGGACGTCGGCCAGACGGTGGCGGCGAGCTTCAACACGCCCACGCTGTTCGTGATCGCCAACGATCTCACCAAGATGCAAATCGATGCCTTGGTCTCAGAGGCCGACATCGGCGGCGTTGCCACTAATCAGGACGTCGATTTCAATGTCGATGCTTACCCCTACCGCACTTTCCACGGCAAGGTCACCCAAATCCGCTACGGGGCAATCACGAACCAAAATGTGATCAATTATGACTGCGTCGTGGACGTCAAGAACAACGATCTCAGGCTGCTCCCGGGCATGACCGCTAATGTCTCCATCATTACGGCCTCCAAAACCAACGTGCTGCGCATACCCAACGGCGCCTTGCGCTTTCGTCCGCCCGATGCCATCGCCGCCGATATGTTGACCAACAACACGCGATTGGCCGAATCGGCCGCAGCAGCTTCACCGCGCGCCGGCGGTGAAGGCCGGTCAGGGTCAGGCGGCGGCGGACCTGGCGCTGGCGGCGGCCGAGGCGGCGGTCCCGGGGGCGGGGGTGAACATGGTCCGGGCGCGGGGCCTCCGGGCGGTGCAACGCATCGTGGCAAGCCCGAGCGGCAACTCGTCCGCACGGTTTATACCTTGCGCAAGGCATCCCCGGACCAAGCAGGCTCAGCCAAACCGCAGCCGGTGCAGATCAAAATGGGCATCAGCGACGGCATCAACACGGAGGTGGTGGACGGGTTGCAGGAAGGTCAGGACGTGGTTACTGGCGTGCTCAGCTTCGATGCCTCGTCTCGCCCGAACTCAAATCCGTTTGGAGGCGGGTTCCGGCGGTTCTAATGTGCTAATTTAATGGGAAATGCCGCCCAAAGAGGTCAGCATGCCTGCCGACGTCGCCAGTGTGCCCGAAGAGGGGACCGGCGCGCTGCGTCGCGTGCTGGTGGGTGGAGCGCTGTGGCGCGACACCTTTGCGTCGTTGCGCCACCGGAATTTTCGGCTGTTTTTCGGCGGCCAACTCATTTCCCTCATTGGCACCTGGATGCAGAATACGGCCCAGGGCTGGCTGGTTTACGAACTAACGCATTCGAAAGTCTTGCTGGGCGTGGTAGCGGCCGTGGGCTCGACGCCGATGATGCTCTTCTCGATTTGGGGCGGCTCGGTCGCCGATCGGCATTCCAAACGCCGCATCGTTCTTTGCACGCAAACGGCGATGATGCTCTTCGCGTTTGTCTTCGCCGCGCTGGTTTGGACCGGCCGGATTCGGCCGTGGCAAATTCTCGTGCTGGCCGCGCTAGGCGGGCTGGCGATGGCCTTCGACATGCCCGCGCGGCAAGCGTTCATGGTCGAAATGACCAGCCGCGAGGACCTCATCAACGCGATTTCGCTCAACAGCTCGATCGTCAACGGTGCGCGGGTGATCGGCCCGTCAGTCGCAGGCCTGCTGATGGCCAAAGTCAGCATGGCAGCGTGCTTTTTCCTGAATGGCCTGAGCTTTGTCGCAGTCATAACGAGTCTCTGGCTGATGCGCCTGCCGCGGTTCATTCCGCCCCAGCGCGTCAGTTCCGCCTGGGCGCATGCCACCGAAGGCTTTGCTTACGTCTGGAAAAGCCGCCGGATGCGCACCATCCTGATCCTGTTCGCCGTCGTCGGCATCTTCGGTTGGTCCTATTCAGTTCTCATGCCGGCGTTTGCCTCGGATGTATTGCAAGTGGGCCAGGCGCAATACGGGGTCCTGCTCAGTGCCAATGGCATTGGCGCGTTACTTGGCGCCCTGACGGTCGCCACGGTGGGCAAACGGGCCAACCGCCGCTTCCTGGTTCTCGGCGGGCTATGGGTCTTCGCGGTGATGCTGCTGCTGCTGGCGCTCATCCGGAATTACTATTTGGCGCTGGCCTGCCTCGGCGTCGGTGGTTGGGGCATGCTGCTGTTTTTTTCCACCATCAACACGCTGCTTCAAACCAATGCCTCGGACGAGATGCGCGGCCGGGTGATGGGCATCTGGGCGCTGATCTTTGGCGGTATGACCCCTCTGGGCGGTCTGGAAGCCGGTACGCTCGCGCACTATTTCGGCGTGCGCTTTGCCATGGCTCTCGGTGCGGTGGTCTGTGCCCTCGCAGCCCTCGTCGTCTGGGCGGTCGTGCGCAAACGCGATGCCGCCGCCGGCAAATGACAACATCACTTGCTCCCCATAAGGCCTCCGGCAATGACGAGTGCCGCGCGGGCATTCCTGTCCGCAGCAGGTTCCAAACTCCAGCGTCGCTCGAATTTATGTGGAATTTTGCGCTTAACACATTGCTGCGGACAGGAATGTCCGCGCCCCACTGAGGCATTCATGAACCCCGTCATCAAACTCGACACGATTCACAAAATATACCGCACGGGCGGGGTTGCGGTTCATGCGGTGCGCGGCGTTTCCGCGGAAATTCTTCCGGGCGAATTCGTCGCGATCATGGGCGCCAGCGGCTCCGGCAAATCCACGCTGATGAATATCGTCGGGTGCCTCGACCGTGCGACCGAGGGCCTGTTCTTGCTCGATGGCACGGACGTATCCAAGCTCGACCGCGATGCGCTGGCGGATATCCGGAATCAGAAGATCGGCTTCATTTTCCAGGGCTTCAACTTACTGGCCCGCACCTCGGCGCGGGAAAATGTGGAATTGCCGATGCTCTATTTGCATCGCCATTTGTCCGGCCGCGAACAACACCAACGCGCGTTGCGCGCGTTGGAGCTGGTCGGGCTGGCCGAACGGGCTGACCACCACCCCAATCAACTCTCCGGCGGTCAGCAGCAGCGTGTCGCCATCGCCAGAGCGCTGGTGAATCAGCCGGCCCTGTTGCTGGCCGATGAACCCACCGGCAATCTCGACAGTCAAACCAGTATCGAGATTATGGGCGTGTTCCAGAAGCTCAATGATCAGGGCATTACCATCGTCATGGTCACCCATGAATTGGACATCGCCCGCTACACCAAGCGCAATGTCATCATGCGCGATGGCCGCATTGTCAGCGACACGCCGGTGCCTGACCGGCTCAACGCCGAAACCGAGTTGCGCCGCCTGCGCGAGGCGCAGCAAGCCGTCCAATTGACTACATGAAACGCATCCTGGCCACTCTGCGCATCGCCGCCCGCGCGCTCAAACGCAACCTGATGCGCACCATCCTGACGATGCTCGGCATCATCATCGGCGTCGGTGCGGTCATCGGCGCCGTCAGCCTCACCAACGGCGCCAAATCCCAAATCGAGGCGCAAATCGCCAGCATGGGACAGAACGTCATTCTGGTATGGTCCGGCAGCTTTACGCGCGGGGGCATGCACAGCGGTTGGGGCGGCGCCGGCACGCTGACCGTTGATGACGCCGAAGCGATCCAGCGGGAAATCCCGGGCGTGATGGCCATCAGCTCCGAGGTCCGCAGCGGCGTTTTGATCGTCGCAGGCAATGAAAACTGGAATACGACTTTGCTCGGGGAATCGCCGGAATATTTCGACATTCGCGAGTGGCCGGTCGTCCTGGGCTCTGCCTTTACCGAACAGGATGTGCGCGCCGCCAATAAGGTCGCCGTGATTGGCAAAACCATCGCTGATCAGATGTTTCCGGGTGAAGACCCGGTCGGTCAAATCCTGCGCATTCGCGGCGTGCCGTTCATCGTCACCGGCATGTTGTTGCCCAAGGGCCTCTCCGTCCAGGGCAACGATCAGGACGACATCATCATCGTGCCGTACACCAGCGCGATGAAACGCATCCAGCACGTCACCAACTTGCGGTCGATTAACGTCCAGGCGGCCAAACCCTCCCTGCTCAACCCGGTCCAGCAGCAAGTCATCGACTTGCTGCGCCAGCGTCATCGCATCACCCCGGGCAAAGATGACGATTTCACCGTCCGCAACCAGCAAGAAATTGCCGATATGGCCACTGCCCAGTCCAAGACGATGACCGTGCTGCTGGGGGCGGTGGCGATGGTGTCGCTGGTGGTCGGCGGGATCGGCATCATGAACATCATGCTGGTGAGTGTCACTGAACGCACGCGCGAGATTGGCATCCGCATGGCCATCGGCGCACGGGGCCGCGATATTCTCCTGCAATTCCTGACGGAGGCCGTTACGCTGAGCATCACCGGCGGTTTGCTCGGCATCGCTGCCGGCGTCGGGGTTTCCAAGTTACTTTCTGTGCAGTGGAATTGGCCGACGCTGATCCCACCCGAGTGGGTCGCTTATGCGTTTTTCTTCAGCGCCGCCGTCGGAATTTTCTTTGGGTTCTATCCCGCCCGCAAAGCCTCTCGCCTCGACCCCATCGACGCCCTCCGCTATGAGTAAGACACGACGCGCGTTGTTGTCCGTCTCAGACAAAAGCGGCCTGGTGCCGCTGGCGCAAGCGCTCGCCGGCGCCGGCGTGGAACTGCTCTCGACTGGCGGTACCGCCAAAGCTTTGCGCGATGCCGGCCTCCAGGTCACTGATGTCAGCACCTACACCGGCTTTCCCGAAATGCTCGATGGCCGGGTTAAAACGCTGCATCCAAAGGTCCACGGCGGCCTGCTCTACCTCCGCGGCAATCCCACGCACGAAGCCGCCATCGGCCAGCAGGGCATCGAACCGATCGATTTTGTTGTCGTCAACCTCTATCCCTTCGAGCAGACCGTTGCCCGGCCCGGCGTCGCGCTCCACGACGCCATCGAGAATATCGATATCGGCGGACCGTCCATGCTGCGCAGCGCCGCCAAAAACCACGAGAGCGTAACGGTTCTCATCGATCCCGCAGATTACCCCGCTGTCATCGAACAGGTCCAGTCCACGGGCGTGACCACCCTGCCCTTGCGCCAAAGTCTCGCGGCGAAAGTCTTCGCGCGCACCGCCGCTTACGACGGCGCGATCGCCGCGCATCTGACTCAGGCCTTCTCGAATGCGTCCGCGCCAGCCGTGCCGCCCGTGTTATCGATCCACGCGCCCCTGGTTCAACCGCTGCGTTATGGCGAGAACCCGCACCAGGCCGCAGCCCTGTATGGCCGGTTCAACGAGTTTTTCCACCAACTCCACGGGAAAGAACTTTCCTACAACAATATTCTCGACCTCACCGCCGCCGCCGCGCTCGTTGCCGAGTTTGCCGATGACGCCCCTACCCTCGCGATCCTCAAGCACACCAACCCGTGCGGTGTCGGCCAAAGCGCTTCGTTACGCGAAGGATGGGAGAAAGCTTTCGCGACGGACCGGCAGGCCCCCTTCGGGGGCATCATTGCCGTGAATCGAACTCTCGACGAACCGACGGCTCAAGCTATCGCGGAGATTTTCAGCGAAGTCATCGTCGCGCCTCAATTCTCAGCCGAAGCCCTCGCTGTCCTGCAAAAGAAAAAGAACCTGCGCCTGCTGCGCGTACTCAAATCCCCCATCGACGCCCGGCCCTGGGACGTGCGTAGCGTCGGCGCTGACTCGTATCTGCTCCAACAACGTGATCTCCAAGGCGGCGGGGGCTCTGGTTGGAAAGTTGTCACTCGTCGCCAGCCTACGCCCGCCGAATGGCAGGCCTTGCGCTTCGGGTGGCGCGTCGTCAAGCACGTCAAATCCAACGCTATTGTTTATGCCGGCGCAGACCGGACATTAGGGGTGGGCGCCGGCCAAATGAGCCGCGTCGATGCCAGCCGCCTGGCGGTCTGGAAAGCCGGCGAGGCTGGCCTCGCCTTGGCCGGCAGTGTCGTCTGCAGCGACGCGTTCTTCCCTTTCCCTGACGGCCTGCTGGCCGCCGCCGATGCCGGCGCGACCGCGGCGATTCAACCCGGCGGCTCCGTCCGCGACGCCGACGTCATTGCCGCCGCCGACGAGCGCAACCTCGCCATGGTGTTCACCGGCATCAGGCATTTCCGGCACTGAAGCTAACGGAAACTGAATCCGTACTGCGTTCCATCTGGAAAGCGCACATTTACTAATTTGTTGGCAAAAAGACCGTACCGCCTCGCGAATGCCCTCTCGGCCTCTGTTTCATTCGTAGATGTCACGACATCCGTGTAACTAATCGTCGCACCTCGCAGCCATGCCTCGGTGCTCGCCGAAAGAGCTCCCGTTGCCTCTAATTCTGAAAGGCTCACGTTGCCACGTTGACCTTTGGGAGGCAGTTCCCGTAAAGCCTGCTCCAGCTCGGCTTGAGGGAACTCCCAGGCTTTATCTGCTGCTGCGATGAAAGCTCTCGCCCAAAATGCATACAAAAAGATCAGCGCACCCAACAGCACCCCTCTCTTGAGCAGGACTCCGCGCCTCAGCTCGGGTTGCCGGAATTGACTCAGACTCTGTCGAAGCATCAGGAACAGCCATAGCCCACAAGCGATGCAAGTCACAAACGGTATTACCCGGCCAATGCTCTTGCCAAAAGATGCCGGTGACCACTGCATGTGGGTTATCAGCCAGGTGAGCAGGTTGGTTTGCACACCGGTCATGCTCGACTGCATAGCTCCTGCCCAAATTCCAAACTGGGCGCAACCCGTCCCCGCTGCCAATCCAATGAGTGTTGCCACGAACGCCCGCACGGGATTGCCAAGGTGTGTGCTGGCCCAAAAGCTAACGAGAATGCTTAGCCAAGCCAGCAGCCCGGCCGTTAATACCCCCTCACGAGTCGGTCCACCCCAACGCGCCGCGCCCGCTCCACTCAGAACCTCCAACAGGAAGAGGCCCGCGGGCAATAAACATCCAAGCGCCAACCCGGTAACACTCGCCATGCCCACCTTCACCAGCCACATCCGCCGGCTTGTGCTGGGCAGTGTCAAATGCCATTCGGATATTCCCAGCCCTTTTTCTTCCCCAACCCCAATGCATCCCGCAAGGATTAAGGCAACCGGGATGTAAAAGAATAACAGCAAATCCAGCCAGTCATTATACCCCTGCTGCGGCCAAAGGAGGTGCAGGCCCAGCCCGACTAACCAGCACGCTGTAAATACCGCCGCGGCCAAATAGACTGGTTTCTGCAGTCGCAACTCCTTTCGCAGCAAGTTGGCGAGATTGTGGTGGGGTCTGCTGATGAGCCAGCGGGTTACCCAACCGCCCCGCACGATGATACCAGAAACACCCGAACCGTCTGCGGCCACCGGCTCACGCACCTCGAGCCGCGCGAACCGACGCCACCCCAGCCACAGAAATAGTCCGGCGTACACGCCAGCGCCAATGCATAGAACATCCGGCAAGTAAGGCCCCTGAACCGTTAGTTCGGGCGACACAAACCGCCCGAGCAGGAATATCACTAGCATCGCTGTCAGCGTCTGGCTGGCAACCGCGAATACCACCCCGCCGATCGTCGAGCGCGCCATTAGGGTCCAAAAGCCTGCTGAACATATAATGGCCACCACAAACAGCACCTCGATCGGTGGCTGGCCTTCGGACGCAAAATTGGCTAATTGCGGCACCAGGAAAACGGCTGCCGTCATCAGCGCTAATCTCAGAAACTTTCCGCTCCAGAAGCTGCGCCCCAACCAAACGAACGTCAGCCCATATATCCCGAAAAGTGTGTAGAGCGCCGCTTTGTGGTCTCCCAGCATTATCGCCACAAGCTGTGGCGAATGTTTATAGAGAAGCCTCACCCCGAGAATGAAACCGCCGAACACAACCACTTGGCTTACGCTGCCGCAGAGGATTCCTGCGGAGGTGGAACGAGTGACTGAGGTCCAGAATCCTGAGGAAGTTACGATGGCAAAAAGGAATAGGCTTATGAGAAGGTACTCCTGATCGGCAAAGCTCGTGAACCAGTGCAACCAGACCCACGTCCCGCGGTCCAACACCAGCACCAGCGCTCCCCCTGCTCCAACCACCAGGGATTTTTCTCTCCATAACCGCGAACGCTTCAGCGGTTGGCTTATCAGCAGCGGCCACGTGCGTTCCTGGAACTCAGACCCAAACGACAGCGCCGCAAATAGAGCGGCGGAACCACACAGAAAAAAGACCCGGACACTTTCGGCGAAATCACCCTCTGTAACTATTGCCGCCAGGCTCGCCACCGCGGCAATACACCAAGGCCACCACAGCCCGCGAACCTCTTTGAACAATCTGGTTTCCCAATTCGTTCGCGTCATAAGCCCAGTCATTTCAGCGTCGCCACGAATACCTCTTCCAGCGTTAGGCCTTCCGACGTGAGCGACTCGGGCCCCAGACGCTGGAGCTGCTGCAGAATCGCCGGTGTACCGCCATTGGCGATGATTTCCAGCTCGCGCCGGTCGCGCCGCGTATGCAGCGCATCAGGGAAATCCAGCTCCGGCGCCGCCGCTGCAAACCGTGCGCGGATTTTCTGGTACCTCTCCCGGGCGGCGTCGGCCCCGAGCGACAACACATTCCGTCCGCGGTCAATAATCGTGAACTCGTCAATGAGCCCTTCAAACTCTGAGATCAAGTGGGTTGAGACCAATATTGTCCGCTGCCCAGGCTCACCCTCCTGATACGCGCCGATTACTGTCTCAATGAACTCACGCCGCACGATGGGATCCAGCCCCGAGGTCGGCTCATCCAACAACAGCAACTCCGGTTCCGGGCAAATCGCCCCTACCAATGCCAACTGCGTCCGCTGCCCTTTCGATAGCGCCCCGGCCCGCTGGCCCTCTTCCAGCCGGAAACGCTCCAATAGCTCGCTTTCAGTAACGCGATTCCAGTGCGCCCGGAACGACGCCAAATAATCGAGCGTCTCCCTCACTGTCATCCAGGGGTAAAACGCTACATAATCCGGCACGTACGCCAATCGGCGCTTTACCTCGACTTCGTTTTGCGCCGGGTCCAGCCCGAACAGGCGCACCGTCCCGCTTTTGGGACGTAACAGGTTCAGCAGGCATTTCATCGTGGTGGTTTTCCCAGCGCCGTTCCGGCCGAAAAGCCCATAACAACGGCCCGGTTTTACGGTCAGGTCCAAATCCTGAACCGCGTCCGCCTTTCCATAACCGTAGCTCAACCCTTTAATTTCAACGACTGGTCCGGATTCGCTCATAAACGCCTCAATGCTCTTTACGCTCGCCGCTCGGTTGCGCGTCGCGGCTTTGCCTTCTGCTCTCGAACAGCTCAACCCTCTCTTTTAGCATCTCCACCAACTCGGCCGGCGGAACCTGCAGATGATGCGCCTGCACCACGACATGATCGATTTCCTCCGTCAGCAGTTTGCGCCGCACATCCTTTTTCAGCGGCGAATTGTTCGGCTTCACGAAACAGCCTTTGCCGGGAATCGTTTCGATGATGCCCTGGCTTTCCAGCTCCGTGTAGGCCTTCGCCACGGTATTGCGATTGACCCGCAATTCTTCCGCTAGCGGCCGAATCGAAGGCAAGGCCTCCCCTTCCCGCATCGCGCCCGTCGCCGCCGCTGCCTTCACCTGGTCCACCACTTGCAGATAGACCGGCTTACCCGACTTGTAATTGATCTGCCAGAGCATCATTATTACTGTCATATGACAATATGACAGACGCCGTGTCTTGTCAAGGGGGCTTTTTCTGTTGCCAACCCAGCGCAGCTCCCAAGAAATCCAATCGTGCCGCGCGAAGCGTCGTGGACTGCGCCAGCCCTCTGGCGCTTTCTACATGTGTTCGAACCGTTGGTGTTGGAGTTGCTGTTCGCCTTCTCGCCAAATCGGGAGAGCCTGCAATGTGAAACCATTCACCCACTGGACCCTTTGACTTTGCCTGGGGCTTCTCTTAGCCTGCCCCGCCATGAACGTGATTCGTCACACCACGGCGGATTTCCCCGAGCGTTTGCGCCAGGTCACCGCGCCTTCGAGCCTGTTTGATCCGGCTATCGAAGAGCGCGCCCACGCACTGCTCCGCGACGTGCAGGCCCGAGGCGATGCCGCGCTCCTGGAACTGACCGAACGATTCGACGGCGCGAAGCTCACCGCCGGCCAACTGCCTGTTACCCAGGCCGAACTGCTCACCGCCTCGCTCAAAGCCGACCCGGCGCTCCGCTCCGCCGTCGCCGCTGCCGACCGGAACGTCGCCGCGTTCGCCAAAAAATCACTCCGCCGCAATTGGCAGACGCGCAATTCTCATGGCGCGCTGGTGGGCGAGAAATTCGATCCTTTTCAGCGAGTCGGCATCTACATCCCGGGCGGAACCGCGCCGCTGGTATCAACCGCACTGATGACCGTGACGCTTGCGCGGGTGGCTGGTTGCCCGCAGATTGTCGTCTGCACCCCCTGCCGTGCCGACGGTTCGCTCAACCCCGCGCTGTTGTTCGCCGCGCGCGCGGCCGGCGCGACGGAGATTTACCGCGTCGGTGGCGCCCAGGCGATTGCCGCGCTGGCTTACGGCACAGCAACC
This sequence comes from Verrucomicrobiia bacterium, assembly GCA_035934555.1. Lineage (GTDB taxonomy): Bacteria > Verrucomicrobiota > Verrucomicrobiia > Limisphaerales > UBA8199 > DASYXT01. The sequence continues at coordinate 149,513 of DASYXT010000055.1, forward strand.
GTTCCGCGGGTTCAGAAAATTTTTGGCCCGGGCAATGCCTATGTGGTCGCAGCCAAGCGCCTCGTCGTCGGGCACGTCGCCATTGACCTATTGCCCGGCCCGAGCGAACTGCTCGTGCTCGCCGACGACTCGGCAAACGCAGAGTTCATCGCGGCGGATTTGCTGGCGCAAGCCGAGCACGGCTCGGGTCATGAACGCGTGTGGCTGGTGACGCCCTCGGCGCGCCTGTTGCAAAAAGTGGCCAAGACCATCGAGCGCCAACTGGCCGGGCTGGCCCGGCGCAAGTTCATCGAGCGCTCGCTGGAAAACGCGTGGTTAATTCAGGTGAAATCCCTCGACGACGGGGTCAAGTTGGCCAATCAACTTGCGCCCGAACATTGTGAGATCATGACGCGCGGCGCGCGAGTTGTCTCGCAAGGCATCGTTACCGCCGGCGCTTTGTTTATTGGCCCCTGGTCGCCGACCGTCCTGGGCGATTATGTGGCCGGCCCCAGTCACACCTTGCCGACCGGCGGCGCCGGCTTGTCCTTCGCTGGCCTGACCGTCGATCAGTTCCAACGCCGGACCAGTGTTGTTGAGTACACGCGGCCGGCACTGAGGAAGGCGCTGCCCACAGTTCGCACATTTGCCGAGGTCGAGGGCCTGAGCGCCCACGGCGCCTCGGCTGAAACGCGGGCTTAAGCTTAAGCCGGCAGCGTTAGCGGAGCGCGGACTTATTTAGTCCCGCCCTTTAACCCACCAACCCTGCCAGCTACATTCGAGGGAGCGAAGTGCGAGAAACCCTTGATTTACCGATGCGGAATTGAAGTGGTGGCTGGGGGCGGAATTGAACCGCCGACACAAGGATTTTCAGTCCTCTGCTCTACCAACTGAGCTACCCAGCCGCCGGGAACCGGAGGCGCTTGCCCATCGGCAAGCACGGCAGCACTGTGCCACACGCCAATCACGGCTGGCAAGTCTTGAAACCGCTAACGTAACACGTAGCAGTACGCGCAGGGTGGACGAAATAAACCCGGGTTTACACGGCCGACCACAGGTATGGGGGCATTGAAACCGGCCTTCACCTCAGATTGGATGTCATCGCCGGGGAGGACCGTAGGCGTGTCCGCCACCGCAATGCGGCGATGAACTTGGCCGTGGTCCGTGCGGGCTCGGGCGGGCCAACGGGTCCAAATAAGGACTTGCAGCGCGTCTTTTCGGCTAGTACGTTTTCGGCTCTTGGCAGCACCCATAGCTCAATTGGATAGAGCGTCTGACTACGGATCAGAAGGTTTCAGGTTCAACTCCTGATGGGTGCGCCACTAAAACCCCCCACAAAACAGCAGAAACACGAGGAAAAACGCTCTTTTCACCCCTCCACGTTGGCACCTTTGTTGGCACTTTTCCCTTGCAGCGGTGCCAACGGTTTTGCTAGGATGCGCACAGTAGCAGCAGACATTTTCGCGCGGTAAAACCGGGAAAGGAACCGCACTCGCCGGCTGCCACCAGATCGGCGAATTCCCTCTCCTTTACGTCGGCATCGCGCCAACCTCACCGCCCGCCAATGCCGAGCGTCCTAGTAGTCAGCACCTCAGGAAACGCATCCAATACCATCTGCGCGGGAACGCCGAAGGCTCCTCCCTCCGCCTCTCGCTCGGCTGCCTGCTCGCCGACCACCTTGGCCTCGAACTCCGCCGCGTCGGCAGCGGCAATCGCATGACCTTCGACCCAACGGAACACACTTTATCCGCATGGCTCGAAGCCAACGCGCGAATCACCTGGCTCGAACATCCTGAGCCTTGGCTCCTCGAAACCGAACCAATCCAGAGCGTCTCGGTGCCGCCCAACCTCGACCAAAATTCCAGCCACCCTTTCTCTCCACACTCTCCGCGCTTCGCGCCCAGGCCCGCGCCCGTGCCCGCGCTCTGCCAATTCTCGCCGCAGGTGACATGAACTCGCTCCACTCATAAGCCACTCACAATCATGTTCTTACCCCTCCGCCGGCAACCCGGTTTTTCGCCACGTCTTTGGATCCGCTCTTGCTGTTTCTCACGACGTGGTCATCGTGCATCGAAACAAAAAAACCGGACGCCTATTTCTCAGAACATCGATCCACGGCACCGGTCGGCACTTCACGCAGCAACTGAACACCGCCGGCGAGCAGCGTCTGTTGAAAGCTGGCGTCGACGTCGGGCACCGCCTGCCTGGGTGGCTCCTTCAGAAACTCGAGGAGCACTATGAAGTACACCCGTGCCTGGGGATTTTCGGCGGGCAACGTTCGCTGGATCTCGACGAGATCGAGATGAAACGCCTGCGCCGCTCCCTCGAAACCGACGAGTACCACCTCAACCACGTCCGCCACAGGCTCGCCAATGCACGTGCTGCCTAAAGACCTGGCCTAATCCCAATCCCGACTGCGGCGAGTTTCAACCCCCACACCCGTACGACATGAACCCTGAACCCGACCCGCCGAAGGAATCCGCTTTCTTCTATTGGCCAGGTCACTGGCCAGGCTGCACCTTTGTGGACCTCGATAACGTCGGCGATCCCGGCGCCTGGCTGGAGCAGCAGCTCCCCGACATTGAAGACGTCCTGGCCGCAGATCCCCAGGAGGACCAGCGGACGGCCGAGGCCCTTGCGGACGATTACATCAGGGCGGCAGACGACATGGGCTTCCCACTTCCGTGCGACTTCGAAAGCACCCTCGAGCAAACGCGCGAAATGGCCGTAGCAGAATTCATCGCCTTTATCCGCGAGTGGAGAAAGATAGTCCAGGCCAAGCGCCCCTGAAAACCCGCGTCTGACCAACGCCGTTCCGCAACCCACCTACCCGGATCCATCGCCACGCCCCTCTCCCAAAACGCCACGCAGCGCTCCAACGGCCCGTTCCACCACCGGTCGCACATCCGTCAGCCGCGGGTTCCACGCTAGGCAAATCGGCCGCGCGTACGATTTCAAGAATGGCAGCGCAAACTGAAGAATTTCCCCCGGCGCGAATGCCGCTGCTGCCAGGTTCGGTAGCACCCCCGCGAATGCTCCCGCCTTCACTCCCTGTGACGCCTGGGTGAAGGACGAGCACGACACGTCAATCCGCAAGGGCCAGCCGGCCTTTGCCGCGGCCGTCGTAAGTCGTTCCCGGAACTGGCCACCGATCGACGTCCCCAGAGGCCAACTGGCCAGCGCGACCTTGAGGTTGTCCTCCCGGATTGCGCCCGCCAGGCGCTTCGGCACGAACAACGAATAGCTTAGCATTAACAACCGCTTGAATTTCAGCGGCCGCACCACGGCATCCTCGCGCACCAGCGCCAGGTCAAGGCTCATCTCCACGAGCTGGCGCACCAGTTCACCAGTCCGGCCATCGTAGAACTCAAACAGCGTATTGGGCAGCGCCCGCCGGAGGCTCGCCATCCGTGGCATCACCAGCCACTCGATCAGACTGTTCGCAGACCCCACGCTCAGCGTCTGCGGCACGCCTTTACAAGTTTGCTGAAAATCCTCCAGCCCGCTCAAGTGCGCGTGAGCAAGGCGGGCCAGTTCTTGTCCGGCTTGGGTCAGCCGCACTCTGCGCCCCTGACGAAGTGTCAGGGCCACACCGAAAAATCCCTCCAACTCCTTCACCTGTTTACTGAACAGACTCATTCGCGCCGGATCGCCGCCCGCGGCCAGGCTCAGCCCACCGGCATCCGCAATCAAAGCGAAATTCCGGAGCCGGTCGAGCGACAAACCACCCTTCCCAAACAGCGATTTGAACTTAACCATATAGTTAAGCTACTTGACATAATAGCTCTGGCAAGACAATTGCCGCCGCGCGACACTTAGGCGTCATGAGAAACCTGAAAGCCTCGCCGAAAGCCCGAAAAGAAAAATCACCCGTGCTGCTGTCCTCGCGATTCGAAGACGCAATGATCTATGCTGCCCACACCCACGCGGCCCACGTTCGCAAAGGGTCCGGGGCACCCTATCTGTCCCACCTGCTGGCGGTCACAGCGATAGCGCTCGAGCACGGCGCTAACGAGGACGAAGCCATCGCCGCTCTCCTTCACGACGCCGTCGAGGACGCCGGCGGCAAGGCACGCCTGGCCGACATCAAAGCCCGGTTCGGCAACCGCGTAGCCGCGATCGTCGCCGGCTGCAGCGACACCGACGTCACCCCCAAACCACCGTGGTCGGAGCGCAAGAAAGCCTATGTCGCGCACCTCCGCCACGCCCCTCCGTCCGTCAAGCTCATCTCTGCAGCCGACAAGCTCCACAACGCCCGGGCAATCCTGTCTGACTACCGCGACATCGGCGAGGCCCTCTGGAGCCGCTTCAAAGGCGGCAAACCGGGAACCCTCTGGTACTACCGCGCCGTGCTTAAACATCTTACCGGGCCACGCCTCCGCCGCCTGGCGACCGACATAGACGCCGTAATCACCGAACTCGAAAAGCTCGCCAATGCCGGCAGACGAGTCCTCGCACCGCCCTCAATGACAAAATGAACACCCCAATGCAAATGCCCGATTCCCCCACCAAGGCCCCGCCGGACAACGCTCCGATTCGCAACGCAACAATCCGGCACTACGAGGAGCAAATCTCCAAGCTCTACGCCGCCACCAACGACATCCGCTCCAACCTCAGCTACATCTGCGACGAGCTGCCCGGCCTAAAGCCACCCCCCGAAACCCGCGATGCGATCCTCCACGTCTGCGGCGAATTTGCCTGGGGGATCATGGACATTCAGATGGAGGTCAGGAAGTTGGGAGACAATCTTGGCCTGCGCGCCGGAGAAGCTCCCTTCCACCACGGCATGGATAGTGACAATCCCATCGAGACCATGGGCTACGTCCACGACTGGCTCGGTCTCCAGTTGATGGCGATGCACAACCTCGTCAACCGACTCAACGAGAAGGCCGCGGGCGACGCCAACGCCGCGTTGTTCTCCCTCTTGCTCACGGAATCCGCCACAAACATCATCCACGCAGCCCTCGCGGTCCAGGATGCGCTGGACGACATTCACGGCATCCTCGGCGCCAACAACCATTAAGGAGAACCACTATGCTCGGCTTTGACATCGTCATTCACAAACTCCAGAACGGAAATGAACCCGCATCAACCCTCAAGGCGCCAACCGCCGGCCGGCTGATCCAATGGTTTGGCGGCATCAGCGGCACCGACTGGCTGGACGCCCTTGTTAAAAACGGCGCAGCAAACTGCCTCGGCGGCAACGGTTACCCCATTGCCTACACGGCTAGAATCAAGGATGTCATACCTGAGATTCGCTCTGTTTCCCCAGAATCTATCGCCACTTGGATGGACCCCGTCCTGATCGATCCCGAGACAGGCAAACAAACCTTCGACCCTGGCCCACTAAGCAGATGCAGCCTCGACGAGTGGGTCCTCATCAACGCCTGGGACGCAAGTTAATCACGCTTGACCCTACCGCACTCACTGATAACTCTCCCCTTAGGTCTTGAACTCAGAACCTCCAGCCGAACTCAGACCCGGAATCCATGAGACCCAAACGCATTCTCATCGCCCGCCACGGTGAATCCCTCGGCAACGTCGACACGAGCGTCTTCGCCATAAAGCCCAGTTACGCGCTGCCGCTCACCCCTCGAGGCTGCAAACAAGCACAGAAACTCGGCCAGCAAATCCGCCAACTCATCGGCAGCGAACGAATCCGGTTCTACGTTTCGCCCTGGCGCCGAACTCGCGAAACCTTCATGCACGCGGTAGCGGCCCTTGACACAGCCCAGTGGTCCGCTCGCGAAGACCCGCGCCTGCGCGAGCAGGAATGGGGGCACCTGCGCAACCCCGAAGCCAACAAGCGCCTCGAAAACGCCCGAGACGAATTCGGTACATTCTATTACCGATTCGAGGACGGCGAAAGCGGCGCCGACGTGTACGACCGCTGCTCTGCGCTCCTTGAAACCGTCTACCGCGACTTCCGCAAGAAGGCCTTCCCTCCCAATTGCGCCTTCATCGGTCACGGCTTGACCAATCGCCTCCTGGTAATGCGCTGGCTGCACTGGTCCCCCGAACAGTACGAACAACTGGCCAACCCCAGAAACTGCGAACTGTGGATCATGGAACTCCACTCCGATGGCGAGTACCGCATGACCACGCCCCTACGCACCGCCAGGGTCGCCAACCAGAACATCGCTGTCCCGCCCGGCTACGAAATAGTCTTTCCCCCTCGTAACATCGTCGCCCGTCCACCGAGTAAACCTCATGTCAAACGATCCAACACGCACATTCGAACTGGATGCTGAGGTCAATCGATTCTTCGACCCTCCTCTCTCTCTAACGGTAACCAACCGCGTTTCGCCGCGCTCATGGGCGGGGTGGCTGCCGGAAAGACAACCTTCCGCAAGCACCGCTTTTCCACCGGCTACGTCCTCGTCGACGCCGCCGAAATATTTCTCAATCTCAGTCGAGGCGAGTACTTCCCTTTCCCTGGTCACCTCGAACAGGAGAAGCGGCTGCCTCAGCAGCAGCGATGGTGCGGGTGAGTGGACGCAAAAAAGGCCGCCGGGGCTCCCCGACGGCCGTGCAAATCTCAAATGGTAAAAACTTAGAACCCGCGACTAGTCTTTAACCGGCTCGATTTTAGTGACGGTCAGGATGCGTTTGCCATCAACCGTCTTGACGGTACCCGTGGCGGTAACTTTCTTGTTCTCCTGGCACACGTCATGGTGGAATTTCTTGGCGACGTCATTGTCGGCCAGGTAATAAGTGATCTTTTTGCCGCGCCGATTCTCCGCCTGGATGACGGTTTGGCATTTGTCGGACTGGTGCAAGGCGCACTTAGCGCACATGGCTTCGCCCTTGACGGTGCGTTCTTTGGCCTGCGCTTCGTCCGCCGCCAGGAGAGGGAAGGCCAACCCAAGTAACATCAGACCTGTCAGACTAGAGAGGAGTAGTTTTTTCATGTTTGTGCTGTTGATTTTGTCTGGGACAATTATCCGACAAGGGTCGCACAACTTTGTTCAAACGCAAGCGCCAAGGTAGGCTGTGGGTAAGCGATCCGCGGACGGCAGGCGGACATTCCTGTATGACATTGTTGTCCGCAGCCAAGGTGGCGCCGCGAATCGGCAGCAAATCCGAGCCGTGCTGGGACTCGGGAGTTGCTGAGAACAGGCACCTCGGCAGGCATGTCCGCGCGCCGGCGTGTCCGCCCGCCTTCGCTGTGCGCGCTTACTTAGCTTGAAAGCGCGCCTTCGGCGGCGGCTTTCTGGGTGAACACCAGGTGATCGGCGTCGGCGCTGACGGCAATCGGGTCGCCATCGTGGAAGGCACCTTTGAGGATTTCCTCGGCGAGGGGGTCTTCCAGGAAACGTTCGACGGCGCGGCGCATCGGCCTGGCGCCATACGCCGGGTCATAACCGCGGCCGACGAGGAAGTCCTTCGCCTTTTCGTCTAACTGCAGCACGATGTTACGCGCTTTGAGCCGATGCATGACCTTGGTAATCTCCAGATCGAGGATTTGGATCAAGTCCGGCTTGGTCAGCGAGCGGAACACCACAATGTCGTCGAGCCGGTTGAGAAACTCCGGCCGGAACGTTTTCTTAGCATCCTCCATGATGCGGTCGCGCATCTTCTCGTAGCTGCTCTCGTCGGTGATGGGGGAGAAGCCGAGCGTGGACTGCTTCTTGATCATGTCCGAGCCGACATTGGAGGTCATGAGGATAATCGTATTCCGGAAGTTGACGACCCGCCCAACGTTGTCGGTCAGTTTGCCTTCTTCGAGAATCTGCAAGAGCATGTTCCAGACGTCCGGGTGGGCTTTCTCGATTTCGTCGAACAACACCACGGAGTAAGGCTTGCGCCGAACCTGCTCGGTCAACTGGCCGCCTTCCTCATACCCCACATAACCAGGCGGTGAACCGATGAGGCGCGACACGTTGAATTTCTCCATGTACTCGCTCATGTCGAGTTGGATGAGAGCCTTGGAATCGCCAAATAACTGTTCGGCGAGAGTTTTGGCCAGCAGTGTCTTGCCGACGCCTGTAGGCCCCAGGAGCGCAAAGGTGCCGATTGGCCGGCGCGGGTCCTTGAGGTCGGCCCGGGACCGGCGCAGGGCTTTGCACATAGCCGAAACCGCCTCGCGCTGGCCGATGACGACCTTGCTCATCTCGGCTTCGACCTGCATCAGGCGGTGCATCTCCCCCTGCTCCATGCGCTGGAGGGGTATGCCGGTCCATTTGGACACAACGTGCAGGATGTCTTCTTCATCCACCTTAACGCGCTTTTCCTCGCGCGTGGTGCGCCATTCTTTCAGCACCGCCTCAAGCTTTTCTTTGGCCTGCTTTTCCTTATCGCGCATCGCGGCGGCGCCTTCGAAATCCTGGTTTTTGATCGCCCGCTCTTTCTTGCTCTTGATGTCTTCAATATCGCTTTCAAGAGCTTTGACCGTCGGCGGGCGGGTCATGGTGCCGATGCGTGCGCGCGAACCGGCCTCATCCATCAAATCAATCGCTTTATCGGGCAAGTAGCGGTCTGTGATGTAACGGTCGGATAGTTTGACGGAGGCCTCGATGGCCTTGTCGGTAAACTCGGCTTTATGGTGCTCTTCGTATTTTGGACGGAGCCCTTTCAGGATGAGAATCGCTTCGTCGATCGACGGTGCCTCGACTTTAACGGCCTGGAAGCGGCGTTCGAGGGCAGCGTCTTTCTCGATGTACTTGCGGTATTCGTTCAAGGTGGTCGCGCCGATGCACTGCAGTTCGCCGCGGCTGAGGGCGGGCTTGATGATATTGGAGGCATCCATCGTGCCTTCCGCCGAACCGGCGCCCACGATGGTGTGCAACTCGTCAATGAACAGGATGATATTCCGCGAACGCCGGATTTCGTCCATGACAGCTTTGATGCGCTCTTCGAATTGGCCGCGGTACTTGGTACCGGCAACCATCAGCGCCAGGTCGAGCGTGATGACACGCTTATCACGCAATAACTCCGGAACGTTGCCCGCCGCAATTTCCTGCGCCAAACCTTCGACAATGGCCGTCTTGCCCACGCCGGCTTCACCGAGCAGCACGGGGTTGTTCTTGGTGCGGCGGCACAGGATCTGGATTACCCGCTCGATCTCGCTCTTGCGCCCAATGACCGGGTCCATCTCGCCTTTGCGCGCGATTTCCGTCAGGTCACGTCCGAAAGCCTTCAGGGCCGGAGTTTTGATTTCACCTTTCTTTTCCGGTTGCGGTTTTTCGGTGGCCTCACCGGGGCCGCCTTCTTCCTGCGCGGCGAAGTTGGGATCGAGTTCCTTCAGGATCTCTTGACGGGTTTGCTCGATATCGACATCGAGGTTCTTGAGGACGCGCGCGGCGACGCCGTCGCCTTCACGCAACAAACCCAGGAGGATGTGCTCGGTGCCAACGTAAGTATGGTTCAGGGCTTTGGCCTCCTTGGCCGCCAGGGCGAGGACCTTCTTAACCCGAGGCGTGTAGGGTATGTTCCCTATCATCTTCTGGTCCGGTCCCGTGCCGACCTGTTTTTCAACTTCCATCCGGACAGTTTCGAGGTCGAGCCCGAGTTTTTGCAGGACGTTGACGGCCACGCCCTGGCCCAACTTGATCAGGCCGAGCAGGAGGTGTTCGGTGCCAACAAAATTATGATTAAACCGATCGGCTTCTTTACGCGCCAGCGCGAGCACCTGCTGCGCTCGCGGGGTAAAATTATTCATGGCTTCTTCGCTCATATCTACAAGGCAAATTGCAATCAAATCTACTGTTTGTCCAATCCGGGGCTCGGCGGCGGCGGTTGGGCAAGCGGACGGCTTACAGGCTTAAGCCGTTCGCGGACCATGTCCGCACGCAGCAAGTCTCGTTCCTCGGCGGTGAGCTTTTCCGAATGCTGCTTCTGCAGATGCGCCGGTTGCGTCAGAATGAACAACTCGTCCACTAACGAACGGTCCACCCCGGGGAACAGCCCCACGTCCACGCCTAAACGCATTAAAGATAGCAGGTTCATCGTTTCTTTCGAGGAAATACTGTGTGCGTTGGCCAGGATGCCGTAAGCGCGGCCAATATGGTTATAGACCATTTTTGGCTTCTTCTCGAGAAGGGAAGCGCGGGCGTTTTCTTCGTGCTCGATGATTTGCGCCAGGACCTTTTCCAGGCGTTCGACGATGGCGCTTTCCGACTCGCCGAGCGTCATCTGATTGGACACCTGGAAGACATTACCGAGGGCCTCAGTGCCCTCGCCGTAAAGGCCGCGGACAGCGAGTCCAAGTTTGTTCACCGACTGGATAATCGGGTTGATCTGCTCGGCCAGCACCAGCCCCGGCAGGTGGAGCATCGCGCTGACGCGGATGCCAGTCCCAATATTGGTGGGGCAGGCGGTGAGATAACCCAGTTCGGGGCTGAAGGCGTACTCGAGCCGCTTCTCCAGAAAAGAGTCGGCCTGGTCAATGGCGGACCAGGCCTGGCGCAGTTGCAATCCGGGCCGGAGCGCCTGCATGCGCAGATGGTCCTCCTCGTTGACCATGAAGCAAAGCGTTTCATCCCGGTTGAGCACCAAGCCGCTGCCGGCGCTTTTGGCGGCGTGCTCCCGGCTGATTAAATGGCGCTCGACAAGGATTTGTTTATCCAAGGTGGATAAATTGTCCATCGTCTCGGAAAAGGCGTCCTTCATCTCGGGCAAACTCTGGATGGCGGGGCAGATCAACTCCAAGACCCGAATCCGCTCGGGTTTCTTGGCCCAACCGGGGAAGGCGGCCTCTTTTAAATTACGCGCGAGCCGCACGCGACTGGACATGACGATGCGATCGTGCGGCCCTTTGCGTTGGGCGGTTTCGGCCGGGGGAACCAGAAAATTGTGAATGTCCATCGGAATCAGGTGGCAGTGGGACTGGAGAGACGGGCCGTGGTTTGCTTGATTTCATCGCGCAAGATGGCGGCCTCCTCGAAATCTTCATCGGAAATCGCCTTGGCGAGGCGCTTCTGCAAGGAGCGCAGACGGTCTGATAAATCGCGGCTTTGACGCAGGCCCTCGGGAACCTTGCCGACGTGGCGGGTGCCTTTGTGCATGGTTTTCAACAGGCCGCCAAGGGCCTCGGCAAAGGTCTTATAACATTCAGGGCAGCCCAACCGGCCGGCTTTCTTAAAATCGGCCTGCGTAAAGCCGCAGCGAGGGCACTTGATCTCCACCCCGCCGGCTGATTGCTCAATTTCCTGAGAAGCGCCCAGCCCCAGCAGCAGGTCCGCCAGCGAAAATCCGGTGGGATCGTTGACCCCTTTGGTTTTGGCGCATTCTTCGCAGAGATCCACCTTTTGCATCTTTTCCCCCGCGATCTGGGTCAGGTGCACCGTGGCCTCCTTTTCCTTGCAAATGCAGCACAACATAAATTCTCTAATCGTATATCGGCTCGCCCGAGACTTTCGTCAAGGAATGGTATTGCGCGACGAGTTTTTGTGTGATGGGGCCGGGTTTGCCGGTGCCGATCACCCGCCCGTCGATCTTCACCACCGGCACCAACTCGGCGCCGGTGCCGGTGAGAAAGCATTCGTCGGCATTGAACAAATCGTAGCGGGTGAGGTTGGGCTCGCTGACTTTCAGTCCGGAATCGGCCGCGATGTCCATCACCACCCGGCGAGTAATGCCGTAGAGGGCGCCGGCGGACAGCGGCGGGGTCTGCAACTGGTCTTCTTTGATGATGAAAATGTTGTCCCCGGTGCACTCGGAAATATAGCCGTCAGCGTTCAGGAGCACGGCTTCTTCGCACCCGGCATTGGCAGCCTCCATCTTGGCGAGAATGTTATTGAGATAGTTTAAAGACTTGATCGCCGGGTTGAGGGCGCTGTGCAGGTTGCGAACCGTAGGCACGGTGACGATTTCCATGCCCTTACGGTACAGCTCGGGCGGATAGAGTTGAATTTTGTCCGCAATAATGATCACGCTCGGGTTTTTGCACCGGTTGGGGTTTAACCCGAGCGTGCCGATGCCGCGGGTGACCACAAGCCGGATGTAACCGTCGTGAATTCGATTCAGGCGACACGTGCGCACCACCGCCGCCATCATTTCGGCGTGGCCCAGCGGAATCGTCAACAGCAGCGCTTTGGCCGAACAAAACAGCCGGTCAATGTGCTCTTTCAGCTTAAAGACCCGCCCATTGTACGCGCGGATGCCTTCAAAAATGCCGTCTCCGTAAAGCAGCCCGTGATCAAACACGGAAATTTTGGCGTCGCGCTCGCTACAGTATTTGCCATCAAGGTAGATTTTCATGTGCCCGAAGCTGCGCAACCCTACGGCCAAACCGCCCGCCAAAGCAACTCAGGAGTTGGCATTCGTAAGTTGGCGGGTGGGACCGGAGCGCGGAGTTCTGTGTGCCGCGGCGTTCAAACGGAAAACGGCCGAATGAATGTCGCCGCGCGCTTCAGCGATGGGGGGTTGCCGCGGACTTTAGCTGAGGCCCGTTCTCCGGCTCAAGGCGAGGTCTGCTGCAACCGGTAATAGCGGCGTGTGGTGGAAACTCGAACCAGGTCGGCGAATTGAAATGTTCCGGCGGCGCTGTTGGTGACGTTCGCCAGATTGGTCCAAGTCACCAGGTCCGAGCTGGTTTGCAGCAGGTACGTATAGCCCACCGGTCCGACACCCGAGATTTGCAACTTTTGGCCCGTAGCGCTCAGGTTCACTGAGAGCCGCGTTTGCCCGGACACAGCCGGAACGGTGTAACTGATTTCAGCCGAGTAGGCGCTCTCGAGTTGGTTGGTATCGTAATCGGTCGCGGCAAAAAAGTAGGTCGTACCCGCTCGGAGGCTGCCAATCGTCGCCGTCGTGCTGGGGCCCACGTCGAGCATGGAAGAGTAATTGCGGCTCGCGGTTCCGGTGTAGATGCGATAACCGGCGGCACCGGGCGCGGGGTTCCACGCCAACGTGACTCGGTTAGTGCTGAGGGTCACACTCCAAGCCAAGACCTGGGCAAAGCTCAAGGCCACCAATCCTAACAAGAACCGGAACAACATGCGCTCTAGTATTGCCAAGCAGCCGCGTGACACTACTCGGACTTTTCTAAAACACCCCAGGAAATTCCTAGCGGGAGCGGGGGGAAGACAAGCCCCTCCGCGCGTTTGAGGAGACTCACGACGGTCTCAATCTCTGTGGGGACTGTTGGGCGCCAGATTGACGAGTTGAATCGGTTTTGTCAAGCTCTTTGATGTCCACTACACACGACCTGGGCCAAACTCGAGTTGTAAATGAAGACTGAAACCGAAATTCTACCACTGCCGCGCACCTCGCAAAACATCCTCCGCTTTCTCAACGTCAGCTATGGCGTGTATGGGCAGGACCCGCACTGGGTGGCGCCGTTGCTGATGGACCTCAAAAAGGTGTTCCTCGACAGCAACCCGCTATTCCAGCATGCGGAGATGCAGTTATGGGTGGCGCGCCGAGACGGGCGCGACGTGGGCCGAATCGCGGGGATTATTGATCGCTTTTTCAACCGCAACGGAGAGCAACCTGGGGCTTTTTACGGATTTTATGAATGCATCGACGACATAGAGGCAAGCGGGAAGCTATTTGAGGCGGTCAACGGGTGGGCGCGCGGCAAAGGCATGAAACGGCTGTTGGGGCCGATGAACCCAACGACCAATGACGAATGCGGCTTGCTCATCGATGGTTTCGACTCCCCGCCGGTGTTCATGATGACCTACAACCCGCGGTATTACGTGACGCAGACCGAGCAAGCCGGGTTTTCTAAAGCCAAAGACCTGCTGGCGTACCACATGGACCTGGAAAAAATACCGATGGACCGTCTGATTCGAATCGGGGCAAAGGTGAAGCAGCGCAATGCGCATCTGACGTTTCGACCGGTCCGGCGCAAAACTCTCCAAGCAGATATCGGCAAGATTAAAGACATTTATAATGCGGCGTGGGAAGCCAATTGGGGCTTTGTGCCGATGACGGATGCTGAAGTGGATTTCATGGCCGAACGGCTCAAACCGTTGCTGATGGAAGGTTTAATCTGGCTGGCTGAGACGGCCCAGGAGCCAGTGGGGTTCCTCCTGGCGATGCCGGATTACAACATCCCGCTGCAGCCCTTGCGCGGCCGGCTCTTAACCCCGAGGTTGCTCGGATTCATTCCTTACCTGCTGGGCTGGAAATATCCACACCGGACCCGGGTGCTGACGCTCGGGGTAAAGGAGAAGTACCGCTCGAAGGGGTTGGAATCGGCGATGCTGATTGAAGGCTTGCGGGTCGGGCGGGAGGCGGGCGTGACTGAATCAGAAGCATCCTGGATCCTGGAGGACAATGTGATGATGTGCCGAGTGCTGGAGGCGATCGGCGGGCGGGTGTATAAACGCTATCGGATTTACGAGCGCAGCCTCTGAGCCGCACCCTGAGGCCGGAGCGCGCGAGCAACAATGTTGTAGAGAGTAGAGCGGGAAGCGTGGAGCGTGTAGTGAAACGCTCTACCGCTTCCCCGCTCTACCTTTGCAGCCCATCGACCTTGCGGTAGAGGCGCGTCCCCAGTGGGACCAGCAGCAAGGCCGTTAAAGCGCCGCTCAGCACATCGATGACGTAATGGTACCGGCAGTACACGGTGGCGGCGCAAAGCAACAGGGCCACAATCAGGTGCGGATAGCGGAGCGGCCGCAGGTACAGAAAGGAGAAAAAGACAGTGCAGAGCGCCACCGCGACGTGGCTGCTTGGCAGCGCCGCCCCCGGAGCTTCGAAGAACCGGTAGATGAAGCCCATCAGGTGATAAAAAGGACCGGACTGCACCGCCTTGGGATAATAGGCGTAGGCTTCCAGTGCCTGGTAAGCAACAGGCAAGTGATACCCAGCGATGTGGCCGAAAAACACCGGCGGCCCGATAATCGGAAGAACGATGTAGCAGAGATAACAAATATAAAACACAAACGAGACCACCGAAATGTAGTGAAAGAAAGCGCCTCGGCTCTTGCGGTACAGCGCCACGCCCACCCCGGCGATCATGATGTAATACGAAAAATAAGACGCGTAAAAGAGCTCGCTCACGGCCAGCAACGGGAGTTTTTCCATAAACCGTAAGGAGGGTTGAAATCCGAACAGTGCCTGGTCGCACCGGATCGCCATCGGATCGAGATATTCCTGGATGAACATTCGGTTGAGCGATCCGGTTTCGGCATAGAAACCGGCGTAAAGCAGCACGGGGTAGAAATCGCAAAGAAACCGCAATATCGGTTGAGGGCGCCCTTCTGTGCGTGAGCGCGTCCCCACCAGGAGATGAAGGCACACCAACACGGCCGCATGAGCTCCCACTAACGCGCCCCAGTGCGGGACGGTGCGGTTGTGAAACACCAGGATGAGCAGCCCGACCACCGCCACATAGGCCTGAGTGGCGTAGTCCACGAATCGGTACGACGATAGCAGCCGCGGGCCACTCACTCCTGCGGCCTTGTGCTCAGGGCTGACGCCCGACCGGTCCGCACGCTCATAACCACTTTTCATTGCGGTACCATTTCAATGTCTCGGCTACGCCTTGTTCAAGTGTTGTGGGGCAAACATAACCGAGCTCGCGTTGAATCAGTGAGGGATCGCAAACCCACCCGGGCGCGCGCAGCTCGTGAAACTTCTGCAAATTCAATAGCGCGGGCTGGCCAGTGAGGCGGGCGGCCAATTCCTGAAGCAGACACACGGGCCAAAGCGCTGCCGTAGGCAGGGGCAATCCAACGGTCCAGACATTCATCTGCGCAGCAATCAGCGCTGCCATCTCGCGCGCGCTCGTCACCCGCTCGCCGGCCACAAAGTAAGTCTTGCCGGCTGCGGCGGGGCTCCTCAGACAAAGAGTCACCGCCCGCGCCAGGTCTTTCACGAATACCAGGCTCAGCGCCTGACCGGCTTTGGGTCGAGGCAGCAAATGCCGCTTAATCGATTGGAATATGGGCAAAAAGCCATCATCCCGCGGACCATACACGGCTGGTGGGCGGATGACGGTTATAGGAGGGATGCAGCCATCCTTCACCGCGCATTCGGCGGCCAGTTTGCTGCGGCCGTAATCCGATACGGGATGGGGCGGATCCGTTTCGCGTGCGGGTCGGGCAGGGATAGCCGGGCCAGCGACTGCCAGACTGGAAATGTGCACCAACCGCTGAATCGCAGCTCCGCGGCGGTTGATCGCCGCGACCAGGTTCCGCGTGCCGGTCTCATTCGTGTCGTAAAACTCGGAGCCACGCACGGCCTTAGTCCGCCCGGCGCAGTGAATCACATGGGTAATGCCGGTCAAAGCTTGGTCCAGCGAGGCAGGCTCGGCGAGCGTTCCTAGCCGAACCTCGAGTCGCTCGCCGGCCTGTGTCAGAAACCGCCTGCTGCTGCGCGAGCGGAGCAATGCAGCGGTGGGAATGGCATGAGCGCATAGGTCGTCGAGGATATGGCTGCCGACAAACCCGCTGGCGCCTGTGAGAAGAACCTTCATGCAAAGGCTGCCCGCGCGCTCACGCGGCCTCGCCAAACCCCCGGGCTAGAGCACCCCTAATTCCTTCCCGACCTTTCCCAGTTTCTCGAGTGCGAAATCAATCTGCTGGTCGGTGTGAGTCGCCATGAGGCTGATCCGGATCAGTTCCTGGCCGGGTGCGACTGCCGGCGAAACCACCGGATTGACAAATACGCCCTCTTCCTGCAGGCGTTTACAAATCTTGAAAGCCAGCAAAAGATTCCGGCAGTAAACCGGCAGGATGGGCGTTTCGGACGCCCCAAGGTCGAAGCCCAACCGCAACAAGCCGCTTTTCATCCGTTCGGTATTGCGCCAAAGCCGGGCAATTCGTTCCGGCTCGGAGTTCATGATCTGCAGTGCGGCCAGGACGGCAGCCGCGTTGGCGGGGCTCATGCTCGCGCTGAAAATCAAGGGACGGGAATGGTGTTTTAAATAATCGATCGTTGCGGCATCCGAACCGATGAACCCGCCCAGGCTGGCCAGCGATTTGCTAAAGGTGCCCATGATCAGGTGCACTTGCTCCGTCAGGCCGAAGTGAGCGGCGGTGCCGGCTCCGTTGCGTCCCAAAACCCCAATCGCATGCGCATCGTCCACCATCACTGCGGCCCGATGCCGCGCGGCGATCCGGCAAAGCTCGGGCAGTTGGACGATATCGCCCTCCATGCTGAACACGCCGTCCACGACTACCAACTTGCCCGCGTCGGGATCGAGTTGTTCGAGCCGGCTTTCCAGCGCCGTCAGCTCACGGTGTGGGAACCGCAGGAACTTGCCCGGCGTGAGCAAACAACCTTCGACAATGCTGGCATGATTGCTCTTGTCGCCGATCACGTAATCGCCTTTGCCCACCAGCGCGCTAATGACACCCAGGTTCACTTGGAAACCAGTGCTGTACAACAGAACGGCCTCCTTGTTGACCAGTTTGGCCAAAGCCGATTCGAGTTCCAGATGAATGTCCAGTGAGCCATTGAGGAAACGGGAGCCGGCGCAGCCGGTTCCATATTTCTCTACGGCCGCGCACGCGGCTTCCTTAATCCGCGGATGGTTCGTCAAACCGAGATAGCTGTTGGACCCGAGCATGAGGACCCGTTTTCCCTCGATGAGTACTTCGGTGTCTTGGGCCGACGAAATGGTCCGGAAATAGGGGTATAGCCCCAGCGCGCGCACCTGTGCGGCGTTGGTGAACTCCCGGACCTTGTCCAGCAGCGGCAAGCCGGAGGCGCCCCGGGCCTTGTCCCGCACCGGGCGGTGGTTGACTTCCCTGGCGGAAGCTGGCCGGGACCGCGGGTAACGCAGTTGTTCGGCCGTGGCTTCAGCGACAGCAGGCAGCTTTTCTTGGTAGATCATATTGCGTACAGCGACCAACAGATCTTTCTTCGGCCTTCCTTTTACGCCTTCCCAGCCGGGTGGCAAGAAGGAAATGTGACAGCGCTGGAGGTCAAGGGGCAGAGATCAGAGGTGAAGGAGCCAGCAATCAGCGGTGCGACGCTGATCTCCGCTCTCTGCCCTCTGGCCGCTACCGTCTCAGGCTGGCTCTTTGAGCATGCCGATAAACTCCTTGATCGCCGGGGAGAGCACTTTGTTTTTTTTGTGGATCACCCCGAGGGTGCGGTGGCAATCGCCGTCATCCAGCTTGATGGCCGCCAGCGTTTGATTGGTCACCTCCTGCCGGATCGTCTCCTGCGGCACAATCGCCACGCCCGAATCAATCTCCACCGCCCGCTTCAGCGTCTCGATATTGTCGAATTCCATCACGTGCTCCACCGAGACGCCATGGTCCTTCAGAATCTTGTCCAGAGCGCGCCGGGTCGGGATGTCGCGCTCGAAACTGACAAACTTTTGCCCGTTCAACGCCTTGAGGCGGATGGATTTTGCTTTGGCCAGCGGATGCTGGGGATGGGTAATCAAAACCAGGGCGTCCTTGCGAATGTGGACAATCTCCAGCTTGGGATCACGCGCGGGGTACGCCACCAGGCCCAGGTCCACCACGTTGCCCAGCACATCCTCATATACCTGGTTCGGACGCCGATACTCCACGTGCACATTCACCGTCGGATAACCCTTCAGGAACTTCTTCACGTACGGTGGCAACACATGCAAACCGATGCTGTAAATCGTCGCCACCCGGATGTTCCCGGAAATGATCTCTTTAATCTCCTGCAGCTTGCTGTGCAGCGCGTCGTAGGTCTGCAGCACTTGCTTGCTGTAATCGTAGAGCACTTCGCCTTCGGCCGTCAGCCGGAAATTCTTTTTGCTGCGCTCGATGAGCAGCGATTTGAATTGGCGCTCGAGCGAACTAATCGTCTGGCTAACCGCCGATTGAGTCACGCCGTTGATCTGCGCGGCTTTCGTGAAACTTTCGGTTTCGGTCAAGTCGCAAAACACTTTCAGACTTTCGATTTGCATAAGCGCAGGGAATACAATACCCCAGAACAAGTCAACAACTAAAGTTCATTAACTTTATACGCGGTTTTCACATTTGTAATCATCGAAGCCGCTTATAACACTCTTCAGTCTTTTTACACGATCCCGTACACCGGTCAGCCGGCTGAAGCGCGGCCGTTCTAAAACGGTCCCCCCCCTGCGCGAGCGCCTGCTAGCAATCAATGGTCGAGGAACCACCGTTTAGGGAGCTTACACGCAGGCACCGCAGCCGAAGCTTGGAAGCATCACGTAGGTCATATTGGCACACACTCAAACTGTGGCGAGCATGGATATGAGCCATTATGGCACTCAGCAAGTCCGACCACCATCTGCTTTATGTATGCACTACATATTGATAATTAAACATTTACGCGCATTATCATTCCTTGGCACGGCCAAAGCTTTTTGAACTTGTGGACACAACTAACAAAGAAAGGACAAAATTGATATGAACAGCTTGATTCGATGGAATAGACCTGACCTGAGCACTTGGACCGGTTTCGGCAGACTGACGGATTTGCGCGACGAAATCGACCGGCTATTTGAAGCACCGCTGGCGGAACTGTCGCGCACGTCGCAATTGCTAAGCGGTTGGACACCTGCGCTGGACGTTTATGAGGACCACGACAACCTTTATGTGCGGGTGGAACTGCCCGGCATGAAGAAGGAAGAGATTGAATTGTCACTGCACGACGGCAGCTTGAGCATTTCCGGCGAACGGAAGAGCGAGGAGAAATCCCAGCAAGCCGAGGTCTATCGCGCGGAGCGGTTCTTTGGCAGGTTCCAGCGGACAGTGACGCTGCCCACACCGGTCGCGGCCGATAAGGTCAAAGCGCAGTATAAGGACGGCATTTTGACCGTGACGTTGCCGAAGGCCGAAGAAGCCAAACCCAAACACATCGACGTCAACGTCAGCTAAGGCGCCGGTGATTGTTCAACCATTCTCAACGCGAAAGGAAAAAGTATGAAAGGAACTGTGCAACAACGCGAGCCTGCGAGGCCATCAACGCCCGAGCGGGCTCAAGAGTTTGTTTCGCCCGAGGTCAATATTTGTGAGACCACGGACGGCTATGTCCTCGAGGCAGAGATGCCTGGGGTCAACAAGCAAGGATTGGAGATTACGCTCGAGGGCAACGAGATTACGATCGTGGGCCATCGCCAGGTGGCTGCTCTCAATGGCGAACCCCTCTTCCATGAAACCCGTCAGGCGGATTTCCGCCGGGTATTCGAGTTGGATCCGGCGATCGACACGGCCAAAATCTCGGCTCGGATGGACCAGGGCGTGCTGACGCTCACACTGCCGAAATCCGAAAAGATCAAACCGCGACGCATCACGGTGGATTAACCCAGGCCGAGGCACTCTGAGAACGAGCAAGGGCAGGCGGTGCGCCTGCCCTTGGCTTTTGCCAAAGAGCTTTAGGCCAATTGAGAATGGGTTATTGAGGGTTCAGGCTTGAGCGAGACAATGGCAAACACTTCCTCCCGGGAAAGCGTTTCGCGTTCGAGCAGAGCTTGGGCCAGGCGGTGTGTGTTTTCGCGGTGCGCCTGAACAATCTGGTGCGCCTGTTCATCGGCGCTGGCAAGCAGCCGGTTGATTTCCGCTTCGGCATCGCGCTGTTCCGGCTGATAATACAGTTTTTCGCCCATACCCCAGTCATGGATCATTTTGTGCGCGACCTTGCGCGCCATATCCAGATCGCCCGCCGCGCCATTGGTCGTCGATTCATAAAACGTCTTTTCGGCCGCGCGCCCCCCCATCAGCACGAGCAACTCTTCCAGGAGCAATTTCTTGCTTTGCAGGTTTTGATCTTCGTCCGGCAGCAGAGTGGTGACACCCAGGGCCTGGCCCCGCGGCACGATGCTGACTTTATACAACGGCGGGAGCAGTGAGGTCTGCAGATGGACGATCGTGTGACCAGCCTCGTGATACGCAATCATCGCGCGCTCCTTTTCTTTTAGCACCAGCGATTTACGCTCCTTGCCATAGCGCACTTTATCGCGCGCGGCTTCCAACTCCGTCAAACTGATCCGCTCGGAATTGTTTTGCGCCGACAGAATAGCCGCTTCATTGAGCAGGTTGGCCAAATCGGCGCCCGACATACCAGGGGTGGTTTGGGCGATGATGTCCAGCGACCGCTCGGGTTCCACCAAAGGTTTCCCCACCGCGTGGGTCTGCAGGATCGCCCGGCGTCCTTTCATATCGGGGTAGGGAACAAAGACCTTGCGATCGAAGCGTCCGGGCCGGAGCAGGGCTTCATCGAGGTCCTCCGGCCGGTTGGTGGCGGCGATAACCACGATGCCCTGGCTGTTCTCAAATCCGTCCATCGCCGCGAGCAACGCATTAATCGTCTGCTGATGCTCGCCATGATTATCGAACTTGCGATTGCGCCCCAAGCAATCAATTTCATCGATAAAGATGATCGCAGGCCGATTCTGCGCGGCAGCGCGGAACAGTTGACGCACGCGCTTGGCGCCCACACCCACAAACACCTCGGTGAAGTCACTGCCGTGCGCGCTGAAGAACTGGGCGCGCGCCTCGCACGCAATGGCTTTGGCCAGCATCGTCTTACCGGTGCCCGGCGGCCCAATCAGCAATAAGCCTTTAGGCAGCCGGCCACCCAGCCGCTGAAACTTTTTCGGGTCCCGTAGAAAATCGACGATCTCCTGCACTTCGCTCTTGGCTTCCTCGATGCCGGCCACCTGGCCGAAAGTAACGTTCGGACGCTGCCGGATTTGAGCGGATTTGCCGCGGCCGATTTTGAGCTGGAACGCCATCAGGCTAATCACCACGCCGGCGATAGCGAGGCTGCAAACCACGTTCACCCATTGCACGTGCCCGGCCTGGCCGGGCAGAGAAATCCTGGCGCGGTTTTCTTCGAGCAGGCTCTTAACCTGAGCCTCGTCCAGATGTGTCGTGATGAACACCTTCTCGGTCTTGCCGCGGGCGTGGTGGTCGGCTTCAACTTCATAGATGCCCGGGAAAATAGTTGGCACAGCGACCGTGCTGGACAGGCCATTGGTCTGCAGCAGTTGCTGGAACTCACCGCGCGTAAGCTCGCGAGAAGGCACCCGAAAACACCAGACCAGGATAAGCGTCACTCCCAAAATGATCAGAGCGGCGCCGGCGATAAATTTCTTATTATTCAAATATTTCATCATACGGAACTCGCAAAGTCAGGCGTGGGACACTTGCCCGGGGCGCCAGGCCGGGGACCGTTGGCAACGGGGGCGGCACCGACCCGCTACGGCCCGTTTGCTGGCGCCGAGCCCGCAAGGGATGCACCAGGCGCGGCACCGGTTCATTGGCCGGCAGCAAGGCCGCACGCTTCAAATGCGTCGCCAACTGGTCGGCCAGCACCAGCAACAGAATGGTGATCACCACGCTCAAACCTTTCATTCGTCCACACTCCGCCCAGCGCGTGAAGAACAAAATCGGCACACTACTGATTCTCGCGTCGGTCTTTGGACTACATTTGCCGCGGCGACTTGCGGCCGGCCTGTGGAACCGCTATAACCTCTTGCACCATGTCCACGGTTGCGCAGCAACTCCAGCAAGCACGCGAGGCCCGCAAGCTCACGGTCCAGCAAGTCGCCGAGATCACCAAAATCCGCGGCGACCACCTCCGCGCCTTGGAGGAGGGCAACCTCGATGTGTTCTCAGCACCCGTGTACATCCGCGGATTTGTCCGCACCTACTCGACGCTGCTGAAGCTGGATGTGCCGAAAATCATGGCCGAGCTGGACCAGGAACTGGGTCAGACGAAAAGGTTCGCCGAACCGCCGCCGCTGTCCAGTGAGCCACGGGGCGTGCTCGACCTCGTGATGCTTCAACTCTCGAAGATCGACTGGCGCCGCGGCGGGGTGGTTTTGGGAGTCTTAGGCGCGGCATTGGTTATCCTGCTGGTCTGCGTGGCTTGGCGGCATTTTGGGCGGCAGGACCCGCTGAAATCACTCAAACCCGGCGTTTACCAGCCGGTGCGGCCGTCGGGCCAGACGCTGCCGTTACCCACGCCGAAAAAGTAGAGCGTGGAGCGCCGAGCGCATGAGTTGCGCGGACCGAGCGACGCTCCCACGCTGTCACGCTCTACGCTCAGCGCTCCAGGCTCCCACGCTCGACGACCGTCGCCACTGCACTGACGCAGCGGCCACAAATCGTGGGATGGTCCGGATACGAACACATCGGCAGAGGGTAGAAAGAAAAGCCCCGGGTTTCCGTGCTCGACAAGCAGCGGTGGCCCAGGACATTCTCGCAAATGAATGCCAGAGGGCACTTCTACGGACTGATCCGCGATCTGATCCCACCGATGAGTGAACGCCTGGTGAGCCTAGCCCTAGCGGCGCGCCGGCGGTATGTGGTTGTCAATGCGCTCGCCATGCCGGTGTGGAACACCCTGCGAGGGTGGTCGCGGCAATTGGTTCCTAACCTGGTGCTCTGGGCCGCGCTGCTTCTGGTCCTGTGGGCAGTCTTTCCCAAGCGCCTTGGGGAAGTCTGGAGCATACGCGACGGCGCCCGAACCAAGGTGGCCTTGCCATCCTACGGCGGCAGGGACACCGGCGTGCGCCAGTTTGAAGCCCAATTGCTTTCGCCAGTCGAAACCCTCTCTATCCGAGCGGATGATGCCTTGGAGCGGCTCGAGGCCGACGGGCAGACGTGCTTCTCAAACGGAGGCCCGCCCGCCCGCCCGCGCGCTTACAGGTGCATCCCCTTGATGATGTGGCTTGCCCCCGGCAAGCACACTCTGCGGTTCACCGTCCGTGCTCAGGAAGGCGGGGCTTGGTTCGACGTCAAGGAAGCCCATGGCTTTACGTGGCTCAAGGTGCTCCTCCTTGTCCTTTGGGGCCTGGGAGTTTTCATCTTCACCCGGCGCCTGGGCCATCCGGCCTGGGCCGGCTGGCCGGTTGCTTTGGCGGGTTTGCTGGCGCTGCAATACCTTGACGTCACCACGCCATGGCTCCGGCAGCACGACGTGGAGGGTCACCTCGAGTACATCGAGCATCTAGCCACGCACCGGACGTTGCCGGCGATCCAGCAAGGCTGGGAGACCTGGCAGCCGCCGCTGTACTATATCATTGCAACAGTTTGGCGCTTGACCTTCTCGGCCTCTACCTTCGACGACCCGTTCCGCTCCGTGCAGTTCCTCAGTGCGGCGCTCTATCTGGCGGCGATCGTTCTGAGCCTGCTGAGCTTTCGCCGGCTTGGACTGAACGCTGTTGAGACCGCTGCCGCGCTGCTGGTCTTGGCGGTGACACCAGGATGCCTGTTCTTCGCCGCACGGATCAACAATGATGTGCTGCTGCCGCTGCTGGGTGCCGGCATCCTGCTGTGCACCGCAGAATTCATCCGCACCTTCGAGCAACGCTGGTTACGGGGCCTGGCGGCAGTTGCGCCCGTCGCCCTCGCGACCAAGGGCTCCTCGCTTGCCATTGTCGGCGGGGCGCTCGTGCTCGTCTTGTGGGCTGAATCGCGCCGCTCCGGCTGGTGGCCGGCCATCTGGCGGACGTACCTGGCCGCGCTGCCGGCTGGCCTTTGGCAAATCTTCTGGTGGATTCGAACTGCTGCCGAAACCGGCAACCCCCTGTACGTCAATGCCGCGCTTCCGGAAAGCCTGCGCATCCACGTGTCAGCATGGCATAGACTGTTCTCTTTCGCGTTTTCGGCCTTCATCCAAGGCGGGGTTTACTACGACGAACCGATGCGCGATTCTTACCCGACGGCGCTGCTCACAAGCGTGCTCTACGGCGAGTATGGCATGAGCGAATACTCCTTCCACTGGACAGCCTTGTTGCGCTGGGGTTGCCTGGGCCTCCTGCTGATCCTGGCGGCCGGCGTCCTGGTCCGCTCGCGTGCCGAGCTGAGACCGGTGTGGCTCACCTGCCTCGTTCTGGCCGGGTGCCAAACGCTCATTACAGTGGCATATGCCGTTCAGTTCCCGTTCGCCTGCAACCAGAACATGCGCTTCCTTGCCCAAGCCTTCGTTCCTTTCGCCGGCCTCTGCGGTCTCGGCGCCGGAAAATTATGGCAACACGCCGGCCGGGCCGGGCGCACTGTACTGGTTGCCCTCGGCGGGTCCTTTTTGCTTGGCGCGGGCGAGCTGTATTGGCAAGCCTTCCTCTGACCGCCAACAGCACAGACCGTGCCACCCCCCCCCTTAGGACTTCAAGTTTTTGTCAGTTTTATTTCTCGACTCTGTCCAACGGCTGGCGCTAAAAACAATGCCAGTCACTGGAGCGGTTATGGGAAGTATTCGTGGCACTTATATTTCTGCCTGCGGAGGGCGAAGCCACCCTTGTTCTCGGGTCTGGAACCGGGCGAGTGGGAGATCGCCGGCTGCGGCGACTTTCTTGTTGCCCTTGGCCAGGACCGTGGGTGGCTTCGTTCGCTGCCACTGCCGATTGGCAGCGCGGCGGAACCGCTCTTGGAAGATGGCTAAGGAGAGGAAAGGTTATCCGAGGATAATGCTTCCGAGCATGATGGTTCTAGCAGCGGTCTTTGCTGTCGATGGTGCATCATCTTGGTTGGGTGCCCACAGTCAACCTGGCACTCTCCCATTCTCAACCAATTCTCAACCCGAATTACCCACGCTTGCAAGGCTTTGTACCCAGACAAACAGGGCCGCTTGGCTTTCACTTTCAGGCTTTTGCCACATCCTCCTTTTCTACGGCACCGGGCAGACGGACCTGCCCATTTTTCAGTCTGGGAACGCGGTCCTCCAGGCCATGACCGATGAGGACGTCGCGACCCAGATGTTTGGCAGGAGTCCATTCGTGCGGACCCGACATGGGTTGCGGTATTACCTGTCCAGAGATCCGCTCGGCCTGAACTCTTTTGGTGAAGCACACCGCGACCAGTGCCTAGCAACTTTCGCGTCCCTGGATGTTCCTGTTACAAGACCGATCGTTCTCCGGTCTGGCATCTGCACAATTTCGGACCTTTTATCCGAGTCCGTTGCGAACTTTTCTTTCGACCAACACGAGATGGCCTGGACTGCGATGGCATATGCTCACTACTTACCCCCCGAAAAGACATGGTTGAATCGATTTGGGGATCGGGTCTCCTTCTCTCAACTTGCCCAGTTTCTGTTGGTGCGCGACTACAACCGCGAGAGTTGCGCCGGGACGCATGTGCTGCAGGCTTTGGCAATGCTGGATCGCGCAGACCGGCGCAACTCTATTCTCGATGCCGACACGCGGAAACAGCTCGACAGTTATCTTCGGAATATCGTTCAAGAGGCCATTGAGCGTCAGGCTCCGGACGGGAGCTGGGGCCTTACTTGGTGTCACCTCATCGAGAACCACGAAACAGCACCCCTGACCCTCTTTGCAAGCCGAGTGTTGGTGACTGGCCATTTGTGTGAGGTGCTGAGATCCCTGGAGCCACAAAGGCGCCCACCCCGCAAAGTGTTCGAGCGCGCAGCCGCATGGCTGGCACATTCGCTCACCTCGGACCAGATCGGTAGCGCTGGGGCGTGGTTATGTCCCTTCACGCATGCCGCACGGGCAACACGGGAGATATTTCAGCTCTACCCCCCCCTATTAGGGAGGCACGGACAGTCCTTTCCGCCCAGCATGGAGCCGGGTGGATTCTTACCGAAACTGAAATGATAAATAGCCATCAAAAAATGAAAAAACTATTGAGCCTCATGGTTGCCGCCGTCTCGGGAGCAGTCGTCTGCTCCGTCATAAGTAGCTCCTCAGCGGGAGTGCCGCTCACCGAAGAGCAGGCCTCTGCCATCGTCGGAGGAGCCTGCCCGGGGACCGCAAATTCCAACTGCGAAAACTGTTCCGGATCGGTTATTGTTTCTGGGTCCGGCGGTGACTACGAGAATGCAAAGCCGTCCAACAACGATAACGGTGGGATAGGAGGCCACTGTTGCACAACATATTGTTTTAATGGCGCTGTACCTTGCGACTAGTAATGCTTTCGCTCCTAGTCCTAGCGCGTGCCGCTCGAGTTCGTGACGGGTACGCCGCTCCGTCGAGCGGCGCTCACTAGGAATGGCATGCCGCGTGTTGTTGCGGATCGTTAGCTGAGGCATGCCCCTGACTTAGTGGCTCATGCGGTGCTTCAATTTTTGCGCCCTGATGCTAAACTGGATGATGTGGGCTCATGTACTCTTACACGCACATGGCCTCGACAACGAGTATCCCAGCAAGAATGTCCCTTTATCGTTGGAGGATTTGAGATGCGGTCAGAACTCTCTTTTCATGTTCCTGGTCCTCAGTGGACACCCGGGGGTGCGCTGGGACCAACTGCAACGTTTCCCGGTTTCGGCAGAGGGGACGTCTCTGCTCGCTCTTCGCGATGCTGCAAGGGTGTGTCACGTGCGGACTGAGATTCGCAAATACGGACTGCGCGACCTCGACAGAATGCCCCTACCCGCGGTCGTGCAACTGATTTCACCCTCCGCTACGCCGACCCACTTTCACTTCAGCGTTGTCTATAAGCTTGATGATCGGTCCGTGTATCTCCTAGATGGGACTTCTGGAACTAGAATGAGGTGGGGACGCCGCTTTTTCAATCGCTATTGGACCGGCATAGCCCTGACCGAACATCGGTTGCTTTCCCCCATCCCGGCGGACGAGGAGTGGATGGCCGCGGTCGTACTGTTGCTGCTGCTACCGAACTCCATGCTCCTGGCCAAAGCCTTGCGTCGCGGAAGTGCGTCATGTACAGGAGGAACTATGATGTGATGGGAACAAGATTGCGACGATTTCAACTGTGGCTCGTTGGGTCCGCAGCCGTGGCTTGGATATGCACCCTGCACCCAGCGGCCGCGCAGGGAGTGTCTCCTTCATGGAGATCGCCCAGGGAAGGTGGGATGAATGCGCTCTACTGTTATTTGCGGGTCAAGGGCTATTCATGTGATTACCCTGCTTTGGTGAATCTGCAGGATGCCATAATTGGGAGCGGCCAGCCCACGGCGGCGTCCTTGGCGGAATGTTCCAGGCGGAGCGGGTGTCTCTTGCAGCCCGTATCGCTCAATCTTAAACAACTTGCGGACTGTCCCCTTCCGGTCATCGTTCATATGGACGGCGATTCGCCCCAAGTCGGCGCCTTCCTCTTGGTCTTTGCGGTTTCAAAGGATCGGGTTACTTACTTAAATGGCCCGAGCGCCACGATTCAGGACATAACTCGCGAGGATTTCAGCCGCATTTGGAGCGGGGTAGCGTTTCTGCCGGAATCTCAACGACGGAGGAATTTGACCTTTTACCTTTCGGGAGTTGGCATAGGGGGCGCTTGCTCGCTGTTGCTGCTGTATGTCTCACGGGGCCATAAGGCTCAAACGTTACATGAATAGAACTCACACTCTTTTCCTTGCATTGATATTGGAAATCCTGGGCGGGGCGGGGCTGGCGTCCACGGTGACCGCTGAGACACTGCCCCTCGCAGCCCTGACAGGATTAAAGCGGCAGTCGGACTCCTTGCGCCGTATTTACGTCGTGTATAGCGAAACCCAAGCAGGAAGCGATGTGCCGGATTATTATGGGGGAAGCACGCTGCAAACGGCCTACTTCGACGACGAGCGGTTCTACGTACTTTCCCGCCTCCATTATAAACAAGAGGATGAATACCAGACCAATGAGTATGCCTATGATGGCACGTATTTCTATTCTGGTAACAAAAGCTACCATATGCTTGTCAAATACCTGCCTACGGATGATTCGGACCCCCAGCGGTTAGACGCGATTTATATCCACTACTTCGCAGAAGCGGGATTTTACGTCCCACAGTCAATTCAGGAGGCCAGCAAGTCAGGCGATATCGAGTCTCTCGTTCTGCATTGTCTCGAGACCGGTCACCTGATCTCCGCGGAGGAAAGGGATGGCCAACTCCGAGTGGCCATTGAGATTCCCGATCCCGAGGTCGTCAACGCGCAGGCTATTGACTTAGAAAGAGAGCGTCAGCGGCTCTCCAAGTTGCGCAATGGCCCTAGCTACGCCGAGCAGCGAATCGCTGAATTGCGCCTAATGCAGACCATGCCTCCTAGGCGCAAGGTGGTGTTTTGGTTGGACCCGGCCCGAGGGTACGGGGTAGTCGCGCGTGAGGAATACACAGCCTCCGAGCAACTTATATTACGGGTCACTGCCGCGGACTGGCTCCAATTCACCGATGTGGGCGTCTGGTTGCCTCAAACCTGTACTGCCAGCTACTATGCCGATCGATTTGCCCTTCGGAACTTTTCGGATACTACTCGCTTAACCGTTACCTACAGAGTGCGGCACATGGACTTCAGTTCCCACGAGGGGATTGTGTTTGACTTGGGAAAGACCTATGTACTGCCTGGGACCCAGGTTTTTGATCGGTCAACGTTACTAGCGCGAGCTAGGCCGGACCATGCGGTTGTTTACCACGTGGCTGCAGATGGCCGTTTACTTGGAGGGGCGGCGATCAAAGCCTCAAGCGAGATGGGGCGCAGGT
The DNA here is from genome assembly GCA_035934555.1 of Verrucomicrobiia bacterium. Classification (GTDB taxonomy): domain Bacteria; phylum Verrucomicrobiota; class Verrucomicrobiia; order Limisphaerales; family UBA8199; genus DASYXT01. The sequence goes on from DASYXT010000055.1 coordinate 178,723, forward strand.
CGATTTATGTGTTCGTTGCACTGATCGTTCTGCTCTCCCTGCCTCCTGTCTTAGTTTTTGTGCGTCATCGCAGGTCTCGCGGACAGACTACCCATGGGGTCATTCTAGCTGGTTTCGTCACTGCGCTTTTGGGTGGCCCTTTTCATGGGGTGGCCGCGGCTTTCGCTTCAGATCCCGAGAAAGAGCATCGAGTTGACGAGGTGCTGGGGCCTTGGCAAACCATCAGTCGCTGGCGCATCGAGTATGAGACAAAGCCGCTGCTGAGCGCTGGTGATATCTCCCCCACGCACCAAGTGACGGCTGCAGCGGCACCAGGGGAATTCCATCACCTCGGCGCACACTCTGCCCCGCAGCCGTGGCAGTTAGATCCCCTATGCCAAGCTATGTTCATACACCACAGCGTGGGCTGCAACCAGTGGCCAAACCAGCGGATGTTCTCCGAAAACGTGATGCGCCCCGGTCAGTTCCTTCCTGCCTCCACGGTGCAGGATCTGATGGTGCTGATGACGCTGGCTTGGCCACTAACCGAATATGAAGTACCGGCCGATATTGATGGGCGCTTGGTTGTCCCGGCTAAGGCGCTGCGGTCCGCTCACTATCGCATGTTGCGCGAGCCAGAGGTGGTAGGCGGACGAGAGTGTGAAGTCTTTGACTTCGACGGCTTGGACACTCTATGGGTATCCAGAGGCGCGGCCGGGCCATGCGTTATGAAGCGGGAATTTAGAAGCCGCCATTCAGGCAGGCTGATTCGTCGCACAGTTGTTGAACGGAGCATTAATGTCGGGACGGGTCTATGCCTGCCCGCAGACATGCGGTGTGAGGTCTTCGCTGTCGGCACCGGCACAAACCAGATCATCGAACGAGAAATTGAGGTGAAACTCGTAGACTGGAAGTTCAACGATCAAGTTCCCGACTCGGAATTCGTGGCTGTCCATCGAGCCGGGGCCTTAAAGTACGTTGGAAGCCGAGCGACCCAGGTGAGTGCGGGAGGGAGGGACCTATTGGATGGGATCGTGGCATTCATGGTCGAATACTTGCACTTACCAAACAAAGGATCGTTGCTGACCCGTCCCACCTTATGGCTTGTGGCAGGACTTGTATGCGGGCTAATGGCAACGTGCCTTGTACCACCCTTACGCTCTGGTGTTTCGAATTTGAGGAGAGATCCGGGACATTCTGGGATCGAGACGCCTAACAAAGAAGGCGCCAGCCAACCATGACCAGAGACCACGCAGGACTAGGGAATGAGGACTCTGGTCAAAATGTTCCGCGGCGAGAAAGATCGCTTAAGTCCTTTTCCCGATTCATGATTGCTACTAGAAGGCAATGGCGAATTGTCGTCCTGGCCAAGGCATTCCTTGCGCTGGTGGTTTTCGGCACGCTCTACGCCCAGTTTAACGTTGCTCAGTTCCGAGCCGCCTATGCTCAGTGGCCCCCAGGTGGAACGGCGGTTCTGGCAAGTAGGTTTTCCACTTGGGACGCTGCGCATTACTTGCGCTTGAGCCAGAGCGGTTACGAAGCCGGCGCGATGTCGTGCGCGTTCTATCCGCTGTGGCCGGCTACTGTCATTTTGGGTACGGATTTTCTTGCCGGCAGGCCCACGCTGGCCGGCGTACTTCTAGCCAACTTACTCTCTTTCCTTGGCTTTTGGATGTTCTACCAACTGGTGGCGCGGCGTTCTGGTCACGCCCTGGGCCGCGACTCACTGATTTTGATTTTGGCTTTCCCAGCGGCTCTGTTCTTCGCGTTTCCGTACAGCGAGTCGCTCTACTTCGCCATCGTGATGGTCTTTTTCTGGGGCTTGGAACTGCGCCGCTGGTCCTGGGTAGGCGTGGCGGGTTTTCTGTTGCCGCTGGCTAGGCCGGTAGGGGTGTTCGTACTCCTGCCCCTGGCATGGTACCTCTACGAAAGTCAGGGGGGCCAACTGCCGCTGTCGCGCACGGATTTCAGTTCCGAGACGGAACGGTCGCCAATAGCAAAGGTCCAACGGAAGATGGCAGATGGCACCCCTATCGCGCAGAGCATCCTGCACGCTGAGCGGTCCCGCGCTAGGGCCACGAGGACCGGCGGCCGGAAATGGCAAGCAACAAATGGCGGCTGGACGGCTTGGCTGCTGCTCCTGTGTCCCCTACTGGGCTACGCTGGCTATTTCGGTTTGATGTGGCTGTGGACCGGTAACGCGTTCGAAGCATTCGACGCTCAGAAGGCCTATCCCAACTCGCCTTCGATCCGGAACATGTTCGACTACGCGGACCTCTGTCACGCCATCTTAAATGTTCGGACCTTGGACGGGATGATGGACTCGATAGTGGACAGGCTGTTCTTCCTGGTATTTCTGGGCTTCCTGCCATTGATCTATCGGCTGGACAAGGTCTGGTTTTTCTACGTGCTGCCGACGGGGCTGGTGCCGGCGCTCACGAGCTGGTTCATGTCCTACCGACGATATATCATGGTGCTGTTCCCGTTATTCGTCGTGCTGGCCCAGTTACTGGCGCGGACCCGGCAGCGGTGGATATTCTGGTATTACGTCGCGCTGCTGGCCGTACTGCAGGCTTGGGCGGTGAGGCAGTTCGTCAACTTTAACTGGGCGGGATGAAGATGAAAGGCTGGAAATCGAAGGTTGAAGGTTAAACCCCGCAGATTGAAGGCTGAAGATCAATGGCTAAATTTGGTATAAGGAGCCGAAGCCGGTGCAGTAAGGCGAGGGCGTTCACGCTACTTGAGTTACTGGTGGTTATTGGCGTTATCGGAATTCTGGCCGCCCTGTTGTTGCCGACGCTCAATCGGGCCAGGCAGGCCGCCCAGGGACGGTACTGCCTCAACAACGGCAACCAGATGATCAAAGCGGTCCACATGTACGCGGTGGATTTTAATGATTGGTTGCCGCCCAATCCCGAGCACGGCACCAACGCGAGCTGGGTGGCGGGGACAATGAAAATCCCACAGCAGGCCACGAACACGCTGTTTCTGACCGACCCTCGCTACGCCAAGCTGGCACCTTATACCGGCGCGAACGCGAGCCTCTACCACTGCCCGGCGGACCATAGCACCGTGACTATTGCTGGGGCTACTTACCAGCGGGTGCGGACCTACTCGATGAGCCAGGCGGTGGGCACCAAACCGCAGCAGCCCTCGGCGGCGGTGGATGCGCCCTGGCTCGATGGCCATTACAGCAACCGGGCCAACGACCCCTGGCGCACCTACGGCCGGTTCGGCGACATGCTGGCGCCGCCGCCCTCCGGCCTCTGGATGCTGCTCGATGAGGATGAATACAGCATCAATGACGCCCAATTTGCCGTATCGATGGCACTGCCGACCGGATGGATCGACGTGCCGGGCAGTTACCATAACTTCGCCTGCGGCATCGCTTTTGCTGATGGCCACTCCGAGATTCATAGGTGGACGGACCGCCGCACCGCGGTGGGGTCGCGCATCAGCCAGCGCGGAAGCCGCAATCAGCCTGGAAACCCAGACATCGCCTGGCTGCAGAAACGGACATCTTCGAACGTGAGGACGGGCGGGCCATGAGGAGGAAAGGCAGTGAACCACCCGCCAGCAGCCTTGAAGGGGCGGTTCACCATGTGATGTTAGGCGCTCAAGCAAGTATGGGAGCCAAGGCCGCCGGGAGCGGTGAAAGGATACCATCGCCAGCCGAACCGCGCGCAGAACGGTTCTGGAACCCGGCGCGGCGCAGGCTGCTGCGGGTGGTCTTCGGGGTGAAGGCTGCAATGCTCTTCGTGGTCCTTTGCGCGGTTACGTTTTTCCCCTCGTTCAATCTTCGCGAGTATCAGAATGACATCCACTGGCCGAGGCAGGGGCCGCCCACGCTGGCCACCTACTTTGCCACCTGGGACGCCGCGCACTACCTGCTGCTCAGCGAGACAGGGTACGAAGGAGGCACCGCCTCATGCGCCTTCTACCCCCTGTGGCCGTACCTGATGCGGGCCTTCTCCTATCTGACATTTCGAGACCATTTTGCCGCCGGGTTGCTGCTGGCAAATCTGCTCTCGGTGGCCATTCTCCTGGTGTTTCACTATTTTGTGACGCTTTATCACGGCGCCGATGCGGCCAATGCCTCAGTCGCCTTGCTGCTGGCCTATCCAGGCGCCCTGTACTTTTCCTTCATCTATACCGAATCGCTTTTCCTGCTCCTGGCCCTGTTGTTCTTCCTGTTCTTATTCCAGGGGAGGTACCTCTGGGCAGCCATCGCCGGCTTCTTCCTTCCGTTGACAAAGGCGGTCGGGCTCTTTTGTGTGTTTCCGCTGATTTATCAGTTATGGCTCCGGCGCGCGGCGTGGAGGCCATATCTCGCCTACTACGGCCCCGTCCTCGGGTATGCCTGTTACTTCGGAATCATGTACTGCGCCACCGGCAACGCTTTCGAGGGCTTCCAGGCGCAAGGGTTTTTTCCCAACCGGCCCTCCATTGGCCACATCTTTGATGTGCCCGCTTTCCTGAGGGAATTGTTCAGGCCGTTGCAACTGCACGGCATGCTGAACTCGGCGATTGACCGCGGGCTGTTCCTCATCCTGTTGGGATCGCTTTACCCGATCTACCGTCTAAACCGGGTTTACTTGCCCTACGCTCTCTTTATCGGCGTGGTGCCGGCGCTCTCATCGTGGTTTCTGTCTTACACCCGCAATGTGATGATGTGCTTTCCGCTATTTATTCTATTTGGTGTCATGCTAAGCGGCAGGCAACGGCGCTTCGCGCTTGTGTACGTGCTGCTGGTAATGGGGACGATTCAGGTCTGGTTTTTGTTGCGGCATGTGAATTTCATCTGGGTGGCGTGACCCGAGCGATGCGCGATGAACCCGGCGACGCAAAAAGGTAACCGCGGAACTCAGTCAATATGAGCGGCGTGGCAGAAATCCCTCAGCGCAGCGGCCATACGTTTCGCGCCACAATGTCCCGCCCAGCCCAGCTTCGCCCAGCGGTCTGGCTGCCGGGCATAGCCTACTGCTTGTGGTTGGACCGGCTGGTCCTCGGAACGGTAGGCTACGCGTCTGCCGCTCACGAGCTTGAAGCCGTTGCTTTCCTCATTTCCCAAACGTTGCTGCTCTTTCTCCCCGTCATCCTCGTGGACGGCCTACTGGCAGTCGGCGCGCTCCGTTCTTGGCGAATGATATTCGTGGCCGGCGTGTATCTGTTCCTGGGCGCGCTTTACATCGACGCTCTCCTTTACAAGCTGATGGCGCTCCACCTTTGGCGCGGTCTGGGCATACTGCTGGAGGGCGGCCTTTCGCACCTGGGACGCAACTGGGCTGACACCGGTGTGTGCGCCTCGGCGGTGCCCGGCTGGCTGGGCTGGGGCGGCGCTGTCTGCTCGTTCATCCTGCTGTTCGCCCTAGTCAGCGCCAAGGCCTGCTTCGGCAGGGCTTTGCGCGTTCCGCTCGGGCGGTTGCTGCTCGTCGGGGGCTACCTGTTGCTGGTTTGCCAGATACTAAGCACTGGTGACGACACTCAATGGATTTTGACCCTGGGTGAATTGAGGGCCGCTCTTCCTATCTATCTCGGCGCCAGCGTCCCGGTGCCCGGGCGCAAATACAAAGTGCCACCGTTGAAGGCGCTCCAAGACTTCAGCGCGGTCCCGGCCAGGGCGACCGCGGGGACCGGCGGACCCGCCCCGCGTCCGGACATATTTGTCTTCGTCCTTGAGAGCATTCGCGGCGATTTCATTACCCCAGAGATCACGCCCAGCCTGGCGGCCTTCTCCGCCGAATGCCTCCATTTTCCAGACACCCTCGCGTCGGGGAACGCGAGCCACATCTCGTGGTACTCGCTTTTAACCGCCAATTACGGCTTGCGCTTCGGTGCGGCAAAGCGCGCGCCCCGGCGGCCGGGCAGCGTGCCACTGGCTCTGCTAAAGCGCGCAGGCTATAAAATCAATGTGCTCTGTAGCAGCACCTTGGACTATCACGAAATTGACAAGCTCGCCTTCGGGGAGAAACTGGAGCTGTGCGACTCGATGTTTGACGCCCAGAAGCAGCGCGGCGGGGACGCGCCCGAGCGCGACCTGGCGGTTAATCAGGCTCTGCTTCGCGCGCTCCAACAGCCCTCAGGCGCGCGTTTGTTCCTGGTCTTTTACCATTCGACCCACCATGACTACGATTGGCCAGCAAACGACCCGGCGCCCTTCATCCCCTATGCCCGGACGTGGAACTACGGTGATTTCAACATTGGTAAGAACCAGTTGCGCCTAATCATGAATCGCTACCGGAATGCGCTCTATTTCCAGGACCGATTGGTCCAAAATGTTTTCTCCGCCCTCAAGAGCAACGGTGAGTACTCGCGCGCGATCATCGTTGTCACCGGCGATCACGGCGAGGAATTTCTCGAGCATGGCAAGCTCCTCCACGCGAGCAACCTGTTCCGGCCCCAGACCCACGTGCCATTCCTATTCCGCCTGTCGGCCGATCTGGCGGCCTCCCACTCGCCGCCGCCGAAGCTCCCCCTTGCCAGCCACGTGGACCTGCTCCCAACGCTTTTGGATTGCCTGGGAATTCAGGCCAGCAATTCCTTCGATGGACAGTCACTGTTGCACAAGTCTTTTAACCAGGTCGTTATCACCGCTGAAAACGCCGACTTCGACCCGGTCCGGTTCTGCATCCAGTCGTCCCGTTACAAGGCCTTCTTCGAATATGAGGACCCTTCGCGGCCAACGGCCGAGCAGCACACACTTTACCTCAAATCAGTGACCGACACACAGGATGGCCCTGTGACTTGCGGCACGTACTCCGCCGCGGGCCGGGAGTTGCTGGACGCCAACTTTCAGGCCGCTTTCGAGTCCTTATATCCAGGCGCAACGCTGGGAGGCACGAAATGAAACCAACCCTCGCCGCTTGGGCGGCGCGGCTGCGGATAGGCCAGTTCCTGAGGTTTTGCGTCGTCGGCACCAGTGGCCTCCTGGTGGACATGTTGGTATTGCACCTGCTTGCCCGCCGGCTGGGATGGAACGTGAGCCTGGGCAAACTTTGCTCAGCCGAACTCGCCATGTTGAGCAATTTCATCCTGAACGAACTTTGGACGTTCCACGGATTGGCCGACAGCGGTAGCGCGCGCTGGGGTCTCCTCCGGCGACTGATCAAGTTCCAGGCCATCTGTGGCGCGGGCATTGGTTTCGCCGTGCTGCTGCTGAATCTGTTTTACGGACACTTCGGCTTGGACCTCTATCTGGCAAATTTCCTGGCGATCATTATGGTCACCCTCTGGAACTTCTGGATGAATGCCATATTTAACTGGAGTGTTCCTAAGGCAGTCTCGCCTCGGGTGCCCGACCGCAAGGAATGGGAGAACCTCAAGTACTAATGCTCAGCCTAACCCGGGTGCGTGGTTTTCGAGACGTGAACGTTGGCAGATATGCAATCGGGTGATCGGCGGTAACGGGGAATTCAAAGCCGACTTGCTTGGGGCGCCCGGTACCTCCCCCGTCCCGACGCTCCCACGACCTACACTCCCCGCTCCACGACCGTCGCCACCGCGCTGACGCAGCGGCCACAGATCGTCGGATGGCCCGGATGAGTGGCCACATCGGTTTCCCAATGCCAGCAGCGCTCGCACTTGCGCCCCGCGGCCTTACTGACCACGACAGTTAATTCCGGTCTGGCGCCCGGTTGGAACTCCAGTTGAGAAACGTTCAGCAACTCCCGCAGGTCCTCCGCATGGGCCTGGGCCTGCTCCAGGTTGGCGGCCGGGCCGGACAGGGTCAATTTTGCTTCAAGCGCCTTGCCGATTTCTTTGGCCTGCCTGGCCTTTTCCAATGCCGGCAGACACAACTCACGTAGGGCAAACAAGCGGCTCCAAATCGCGCGCTCCTCTTCCGAACGGGCGAACTGGCCCGGTTCCCAGGCCAGCTCATGCGCCGAATCCACAGTTCGTCCGGGGACGAATTCCCAGGCTTCATCGGCGGTGAACGCCAGTACTGGCGCCAGCATCTTGCACAGGCCCACCAACATTCGTTCCAGGGCGGTTTGTGTCGAACGGCGGCGAGGCGATCCGGCAGGGTCGGTGTACAGCCGGTCCTTAACTACATCGTGGTAAATCGACGAGAGCTCGACCGCGACGAACTGGCTGACCCGTTGGTACACCGTATGAAACTCGTAGTTGTCGTAGGCCTGGATGACCGCGGCTTCCAGATGGGCGAACTCGTCCAAAATCCAGCGGTCCAGCCCAGTCAGATGCTCGTTTGTCAGGGTATGACGCGCCGGTTCAAAATCGTAAAGATTCGAGAGCTGAAAGCGGAGCGCGTTACGGAGCATGCGATAGGTCTCGCCGACTTTATCGATGCGCTTTTCGCTCACAACGATGTCGTTGCGATAATCCTGCGAAGCGACCCACAAACGGACAACATCCGCGCCGTACTTCTTCACGTACGCATCGGAGGTCTGCGGCTTTTCATACACGCTTTGGCCTTGCTTGCTTTTGGAGATCTTCTCGCGGTCCTCATCGACCATGAAGCCATGGGTCAGCACGGTCCGATAAGGCGCGGCGCCGTTGCCCGCGAGCGATAACAGCAGCGACGATTGAAACCAGCCGCGGTGCTGGTCGCTGCCTTCGAGATACATGTCGCATTGGAACGGCTTATCCTGCCCGCGCAACTCAGGACGCAGCGCGATGACGGCTCGCGACGACGAGCCCGAATCGATCCATACATCCAGCGTATCGGTCGATTTGCTCGCGGCGGCGGGCCCCGCCCAATCAGCGGGCTTCAGCGCCGCCCAGAGCTCCGCCACAGGCTTCTCGAACCAGATATTCGAGCCATGTTTGGCGAAGAGCGCGGCGGCATTCCTTACAATGCGGGCATCGAGCAGCGGGTGGCCCGTGGCGTCATAGAACGCCGGGATTGGCACACCCCAGGTCCGTTGGCGTGAAATGCACCAATCCGGCCGGCTTTGCACCGCAGCTTCGATGCGGTTCTTTCCCCAATCGGGCACCCATTTAACGCGGTTGATTTCTGCCAGGGCGCGCCGGCGAAAACCGGCGTGATCGATTTCGATGAACCACTGGTCCATCGCCCGAAAAATCACCGGCGTTTTACTGCGCCAGCAGTGCGGGTAACTATGATGATAATTTTCCTGGTGGACCAGCGCCCGGCGCACGCGCAGTTCATGCAACACCGCTTCGTTCGCCTCGCTTCGGCCATGCCTTTCCAGGATCGCTTTGCCGAGCATTTCCCCCGGCATTTGCTGGTCGATAGGCAGCTCGCTGGTATGCGTGAAACGGCCATCATCGTCCACGGGCGAGTAAATCGGCAAACCGTGTTCGAGGCCGAGGTGATAATCCTCCAACCCATGGCCGGGCGCAATGTGCACGAAACCCGTGCCGGTGACTTCATCAACGAACGCGTCACCCGCGAAAAACCGGCCCCGGCGTTTGCAGAACGGATGCTCATACTCGCACGTCGCCAAGTGTCCCCCGTCGAGGTTGCGAACGAGTTCGTATTTCGACCAACCCGCTTTCTCCGCCACCGCCGGCAGCAATTTCGCCGAGAGGATGTACTGCTCCTCGCCCACCTTTACCTGCGCATAGCTGAAGGTCGAGTTGTACGCGACGGCCAGGTTGGCTGGCAATGTCCAGGGCGTGGTGGTCCAGATGATGACGTAAGTGTTGGGTTGGCCCACCAGCGCGAATCGAACATACACGCTCTGGCTGACATGGTCTTTGTATTCGACTTCCGCTTCCGCCAGCGCGGTGCGGCAAGGAATACTCCAATAAACCGGTTTTTTGCCGCGATAAACGAACCCTTGCTCGACGATGTCGGCGAACAAGCGCAATTCCTCGGCTTCGTAGGCCTTGTCCAGCGTCAGGTACGGATGGTCCCAATCGCCGAACACGCCCAGGCGTTTGAATTGCGTCCGCTGCAAATCGATGTACTTCCACGAATACGCTTCACAGGCCTTGCGGATGGTCAGCGGGTCGGTCGCGGTATCACCGGCCTTGCGCATCTCCTGGCTTACCTTGAATTCAATCGGCAGCCCGTGGCAATCCCACCCAGGCACGTACGGCGCCTGGAAACCCCGCAAGGTCTTGTACTTAACGATGATGTCTTTGAGAATTTTGTTCAGCGCCGTGCCGATGTGCGCATCCCCGCTCGTGAACGGCGGACCATCGTGCAGGACAAATTTAGGCGCGCCGGCTCTTTGCGCCTGAATCCGGGCATATAAACCAGCGGCGGCCCATTTCTTCAGCCGCTCCGGCTCCCGCACGACTAAATCCGCCTTCATTGGAAACTCGGTTTGCGGCAGGTTGAGCGTGTTCTTATAATCCATGAAAGAGGCGAAACGTATCAGGCGCCTCCGGGTGCGTCAATGAAGTCAAACCGGACCGGCCAGCGTGTCCCCTCAGTGAAGGCGGGACTGGCGCCGGACTTTTGGTCTGACTTTTGGTCCGCACCAACATTCGAGAATCCCGTCTCATCGGACCTTGCGGCGGACTAAAGCTAAAGTCGCGCTCCGCCTGCCGTCACGAAAGGTGTGAATACCAGCCAATTACCTACTTGCGCAAGGGCCGCCCAGGAGGTATGTAATTACTTAATTAACAGCATAAACCAGACAAATACCGCGCTATGAACCAGGCCAATCAACCGCTTGAGACCATGGAGGAGTGGGAGGACTTTCTGAAGCAGCGCTATCCCGAACCGGCGCCCAAGGCGCCCTTCCAGGCCACGAACCCTGAAAAGAAAAAAGAGGAATTCCGGAATTATGAGGCCAACGCGCGACCATCGGTCCGTGAGTTCTACCGGCTGAATCACCAGCACCAGACCTACGATTTTGTGCAGAACAAGCGGAAGGAGTTTCTGGGCCTAAACCGGCGGCAGATGAGCGTCTGGGAAGCGCTGGAGTACCTCAACACGCTGGTGGACGACAGCGATCCAGACACCGACATGTCGCAACTGGACCACCTGCTGCAGACGGCTGAGCAAATCCGGCATGACGGCCATCCGCGCTGGTTTATCCTGACCGGGTTGATCCATGACTTGGGCAAAATTCTTTGCTTGTACGGCGAGCCGCAATGGGCCGTGGTCGGCGATACGTTCCCGGTCGGCTGCGCCTGGTCGGATAAAATTGTCTTTCACGAGTTTTTCCAGAGCAACGCGGACCACAATGAACCCCGGTTTCAGACTCCCACCGGTGTCTATAAAGAAGGCTGCGGGCTGGACAGCATCAATATGTCCTGGGGCCATGACGAATATCTATACCAGGTGGTGAAGGATTATTTGCCCCCGGAGAGCCTGTACATGATCCGGTATCATTCATTCTATCCCGCGCATCGGGATGGCGAGTATCAACACCTGATGAATGAGCAGGACAAGGCGATGTTCCAATGGGTGCGCGCCTTCAATCCTTACGACCTTTACACCAAGAGCCACAAAAAACCCGATCTCAAGGAACTACGCCCGTTTTACGACGAATTGATCCGGGAGTATTTCCCGGCAACGTTGCGCTGGTGACAGCGTTCGAAGAAGAACTTAACCACAAAGAACACAGAGAGCACAAAGATTTACCGGAAAAGATCCAAAAGGAGGTTGCTCTTGCCCTGATTTTGCTTTTTGGTTTTGTGTCCTTGTGCTCTTTGTGGTTCATTGGTTCCAAGCAGGCCCCAGGAGTCGGTATGACGCTATGATCGAACCTATGCAGCGGCGGTTTTGAGGAATGTCCCTTCTCTAAGCTCTTCGAACGCCTGCTGCAGTTGCTCTTGTGTATTCATTACGATCGGTCCGTACCACGCCACCGGTTCCTGCAGCGGCTTGCCTGAAACCAGCAAAAACCTAATGCCTTCGTCCCCGGCCTGCACCGCGACGTTTTCGCCCGCATCAAACAGAATCAGCGACCGGTTACCGGCTTCGGTCGGCGGCGCTGTTTCGAGCCATTTCACTCCTTCTGTCGGCACCGCCAGGGGCGCCGATGCGTTGCAGAATTTTCCGCTGCCAGCGAAGACATAAGCGAACGCCTGACGAGTCGTCTCAACCGGGAGGGTCTTGCGTTTCCCGGGCGGCACGCTGACATCGATATAAACCGGGTCCGCGGCAATACCTTCCACCGGTCCACGCTTGCCCCAAAAATCCCCACACACCAGGCGAACCCGGGTGCCGTCGTCGTCGGTGAGTTCCGGGATCTCCGGACCTTTGATTTCCTGGTACCGGGGAGCCGTCATCTTGAGCGAGGACGGCAGATTTGCCCACAACTGAAATCCATGCATTTGGCCCACTTTGTCGCCTTTTGGCATTTCCTGGTGAATGATGCCCCGGCCCGCAGTCATCCACTGAATGTCGCCCGCGCCAATGGTGCCGCGGTTGCCAAGACTATCCCCGTGTTCAACCGTGCCGGCCAGTACGTAAGTGATGGTCTCAATGCCGCGGTGCGGGTGCCAGGGAAAACCGGCGAGATAATCCTCAGGCACATCATTGCGAAAATCGTCCAGAAGGAGAAACGGATCAAATTCCGATGTGTTGCCGAATCCGAAAGCCCGGCGCAAACGCACGCCGGCGCCTTCCAGCGTTGGTTTGGCTTGAATCAGCCGTTTGATGGGTCTCAATGACATATGGCATCCTATGGAATCGAAGCGGAACATCGCCCACTCCATGCTCCTGCGCAAACCCTGTTCCGCCGCTAAACTGGTTCCGGCGGCGACTCGACAATTGACCTGGCCTTGCTACGTTCTGCTGGTGAGTTTTGCGACTGAATTTGATGCGAGGCGCGCCGCGGCACTGGTCCGCGCCTCGCTGGACACCTCGCCTGCTCGTGCGCGGGCAAGCCTGGCCAAAGCGCAGCCGGACGTGCGTGATTTCGCCGCGTTGCTCTCGCCGGCTGCCGCGCCGCTTTTGGAGCAGATGGGCCGGCGCGCGCGCGAGTTGACGCAACAACGGTTCGGCAAGGTGATTCGCCTGTTCGCCCCTCTGTACCTCTCCAACGAGTGCATCAACAACTGCCAGTACTGCGGCTTTTCCAGGGATAATCCGATCCTGCGCGTGACGCTGTCGGTCCCCGAGGTGATGCGCGAGACCGAGGCGTTGCTGGGACAGGGCTTTCGCAACATCCTGCTGGTGTCGGGTGAACATCCGAAGTTCGTTTCCAACGGCTACCTGGCCGACTGCATTGCGGCCGTCCACGAGCGCACGCCCAGTGTCTCCCTGGAGATTGGGCCGATGGACACACCGGATTACCGGCCGCTGGTCGAGGCGGGCGCCGACGGCCTGGTGGTGTACCAGGAAACTTACGATGCGCGCGTCTATGACGCGATGCACACCAGCGGACCGAAAAAGAATTTTGCCTGGCGGCTCGAGACACCGGAGCGGGCGTATGCGGCGGGGTTTCGCCGGCTGGGGATCGGCGCTCTTTATGGGTTGGCGGATTGGCGATTCGAGGCGCTCTGTGTTGCTCTGCACGCCCAATACCTGCTGCGCCATTGCTGGAAGGCCGGCGTGACGATCTCCCTGCCGCGTTTGCGGCCCTGCGCCGGCGAGTTCCAACCCTTGACGCATCTGGACGACCGAGAATTGGTGCAACTCGTCTGCGCGTTGCGGTTGCTCTTCCCCGACGTCGGCCTGGTGCTTTCGACCCGCGAACAACCGCGCCTGCGTAATGGCCTGATTCCCTTGGGCATCACGCTGATGAGCGCCGGCAGTCACACCGAGCCGGGCGGCTACACGGGCGCCGGCCGGGAGAACCTTCACCACACCGAACGCGGCCGCATCCAGGCCCTGGGGGCCAGTGAATGGCAAGCCGCTGGCCCGGCGCCCCGCGCGACCGAGCAGTTCAATATCGCCGACGACCGTTCGCCCGCCGATGTCGCGGAGCAAATCCGGGTTCTGGGCTATGAGCCCGTGTGGAAGGATTGGGATGGAGCGCTGACGCCGTGCGAAAGTGAAACGCAAGCCCCGCTGGCGCATCCGGCCGTATGAATGCTCAGAAGGTCTTTGCCAATGGCCGCGAGGTGGTGGCGCAGGTGCCCTGCTCCCTGGAGGGCTTCCTGTTGTCGCAGCAGTTGCTGCCGCGCAGCGTGGTGGTCGAACACAACGGCGAAGCCGTTGCTCCCTCTGAATTCGCCCAACGCCAACTGCACGCAGGCGACCGTCTGGAGATCGTGCGCATCGTCGCCGGCGGTTGATTCTTTTGAAACTCAAATTCCAGACGACGTTCCGTACTTGTCTGTTGGCCTTGTGTGTCGCGCTGGCTTGGAGCGGCTGGGCCGCCGCCCAAACCAGCACCAATAAGCCTGTGCTCCTCGAGACCAATCCGCCGGCCCTGCTCCACCAAGTCGAGAACCTCCGGCCCCCCCTGACCTTTCGCCTCGATGAACTGCCCTTTCTGCGCGAGCACGCCTTTTTGGGCGAGCCGCTCTGGCGTTATGCCGCCTCCATAGTCTATTTGCTCCTGGCGTTTTTGTTCGCCAAGCTGATCGACCTGCTTGCTGGGGCCTGGCTGCACCGCCAATCCGCCCAGCAGACCACCGTTCCGCAATTGACCCTCGAGCTGCTGCGCGGGCCGGTCAAACTGGTGATTTTCGTTATCCTTGTTAGCCTCGGGTTGGATTTTTTCGACTGGCCGAATCGAGCCAGGCTCTACATTTCCAAGGCGCTGATCCTGATCGTGGCGGTAGCGCTCACTTACCTGACGGTCAAAGTTGTCGAGTCAATGCTGCTGGTCTGGCGTCAGCGGCATGGCCCTGGCGCCGATCGCCGCTTCAACGACCAACTCTTCAGCGTCGTGCGCCTCAGCCTCAACATCTTTGTCGTCATTATCGCTGTGCTGGTGACCGCGCAAAACCTCGACATCAACATCACCGCCGCCATTGCATCACTGTCGATTGGCGGCCTGGCCGTCGGGTTGGCAGCTCAGGACACCCTGGCCAATCTGTTCGGTGCGATTGCCGTGTTCGTGGACAAACCGTTCCAGGTCGGCGACCAAATAAAAGTCGATATCGTTGAAGGCAAAGTCGAGGCGATCGGATTGCGCAGCACTCGCGTGCGCAGCGCCGAGGGTTACCTAGTCGCAGTGCCCAACAAAACCATCGGCAGCGCGATCATCTCGAACGTCTCCCGCCGCCCTGGGATCGTCACGGTCACCAACCTATCTCTGGCGCAAGACCTGCCGACGGCGAAGCTCAAACGAGTGTTGGAGCTGTTAAAGGAAATCTACGAACATCACCCGCTGACGGCGCAAGTCACGGTGACCCTCAATCAAATTAGCGGCGGCAAGCTCAACGTGCAGATCACGCTTCGCGCCAAGCCTGTGCCGGATTCAGAATACCAGGCCGGCATGCAGGAGCTAAATTTGGCGGTCAAGGAGCGCTTGGAAAGCGAAGGCATTGCCTTCAGCTAAGCTCTGCGTTCTCCCCGGTGCTCGTTTGGGTGCGGGACAACGGCGGAGGGATTTCGCCTCAGGATCAAACCCGCATTTTTCGGATCTTCGAACGGGCGTAATCGGTGGGTCGGAGCGGAACCGGCGCCCGGCCTTGGTAGCAAGTTCTGGGGTTGAATTATGGCACGCCTGAGCGAAAGTAGGATTGTGTACCATGAGGGGTAAGGGGTCCACGATTCTGCTTGTCGAGGACGATCGCAACGATGCCATGTTCATGAAAATGGCGTTCGAAAGCGCAGGCGTCACTGGCAACCTCCAGGAAGTTCGTGACGGCAAGGAGGCGCTTGAGTACCTGAAGGGCGAAGGCCAGTTTGCCGATCGAGAAACCCATCCGCTGCCTTATCTTTTGTTGCTGGATTTAAAACTGCCGCATGTGATGGGCATGGACGTTTTGAAGTGGGTGCGACAGCAGCCGGAGCTCAATGGTGTGGTCGTGCTGGTGCTGACGTCTTCGTCTAATCCCGCTGAGATCGATACGGCCTATCGGCTCGGCGCCAATGCGTTTCTGGTGAAGCCCTCAAGCTTTCAGGAGCTGCAAGTCATGGCGCAAACCATTAAAGATTTTTGGCTGGTCCAAAACCAGCCCGCCCCCGCCTTTCAGGAAGTATAGCAATAGTTGCTGGCTAAGAGGAACCCGCTCATCGCTCGACCGGGCGCAAACCGCGGCCCCGCTCGAAATCCTTGTCCTCGCCCGCGTTGGGCAAAGCAGGATGCAAATAGTCGCTTTGGCTTGCGGTCGCTGCCAGCCTTCACGCACCCTGAATTGCGATGCATTTGACCGCCGCCCAACAGCAAGCCATCAGCGCGCGCGGCAACGTGCTCGTGATGGCAGGCGCCGGGACGGGCAAGACCCGCACGCTGGTCGAGCGTTGCTTGGATTGCCTGGTGCGGGAGCCGCGCGCCGGCTTAGACGAGCTATTGGTCGTGACGTTTACCGAAGCTGCGGCAGCCGAAATGCGTCAGCGCATCCGCCAACGCTTGGAAGAGGAAACGCTGCGCCAGCCTGCCATTACCCACTGGCAGGAACAATTGGCACTCTTCGAATCGGCCCACATCGGCACTTTGCACAGCTTCTGCCTGCAGTTGGTGCGACAGCACTTTTATCAACTGGGACTGGACCCGCAATTGACGGTTTTGCCGCAGGAAGAAGCCCGGTTGCTAGCCGATGAAACCTTGGATGGATTGTTGCAAAAATATTATGCCGGCCGCGACCCGGCCGCTGAGGGCGTCCAGCAACTGATTCATGCCCAGGGCGCAGGCTCGGATGACCGCATCCGGTCGTTGGTCCTGCGACTGCACGAGTATAGCCAAACGCTGCCCGATGCGGAGGGGTGGCTGGGCATGCAACTCGGCATGTTCCAGACACCCGAACCGAAGCAATGGCGCGCTTGGCTGAAGGACGGGATTGTCTCCTGGCGTCAGGAGTGGCTGGCGACGCTGGAGCGGTTCGCTCCAGGCAATCGGCTGGCGCACAACTGTATCCCGATACTCCAGCGCGTCACACAGCAGTCGGCTCAAGCCGAAATCGCCAAGGGCCTGGCTGAAATCTTGCAAGCGGAGAAAGATTTTCCGCGGGGGAACAAGGCGGCGCTGGCTAAACCTCTGAAGGAGCTGTTCGCAGACGCAGCGCTTCTGCTGTCGTTGATCGCGGTCCCGCAAGCGCTCGCGGAAGATTGGGATTGGGTGCGAGGTCAGATGGCCACACTACTGGAAATGGCGCGCCAGTTCAGCGCCGCGTTCCACGAGGCTAAACGGGAGCTGGGTGTCGTCGATTTCCACGACTTAGAGCAAGGCGCCCTCGAGTTGCTCTGGGACCGCCAAAAGGGTCAGCCAACCGCGATTGCCGAGCAATGGCGCCGCCAATTGCGCTTCATTTTCGTTGATGAATACCAGGACATCAACGCCGCGCAGGACAAAATCATCGAGGCGCTTAGCCGCAGCGGCACGGAGGCCAATCGATTCCTGGTCGGCGACATCAAGCAGAGCATCTACCGCTTTCGTCTCGCCGATCCGTACATTTTCCAAGGGTATGTGCGGCAATGGCGCGACGGCTCTGGCCAGGTTATTCCGCTGGTCGATAATTTCCGCAGCCGGGAAGGGTTGTTGGAGTTCATTAATTCTCTTTTCGAACGGCTGATGCGGCCAAACCTGGGTGGCCTGGCCTACGATGAGGAGGCGCGGCTGCAGTTCGGCGCGGCAACGCAGCGACCGACCCTCGCGGCCAATGGCGAGCCCTGCGTGGAATGGCACATCCGGCTCAAGGTTGCGGACGACTCCGACGATGGCGAGGAGCCCGGCCTCGATGAGGTGCGGGAACTGCAGGAGGCGGAGAAGGAAGCCCGGTTGCTGGGCTTGCGGTTGCGCGAGTTACGCGGGCGGCGACACCCGGTTTGGGACGAAATGGCCAAAGCATTCCGGCCGGTGGAATGGAATGACATGGCGATTCTGTTGCGCGCACCCGGCGCCAAAGCGGAATCTTATGCAAAAGAGTTCTCCCGCCTGGGAATTCCGCTGCAGGTGACACGCGGCGGGTTTTATCGCAGCCTGGAAATCTCCGACCTGCTCAGTTTATTGCAGTTGCTCGATAACCCCCTGCAAGACATCCCGGCGCTCGCAGTGCTGCGTTCGCCACTCGTGGGCCTGTCGCTCGATGAACTCGCGCTCATCCGGCTGGCACTGAGCAAAGCGCATTTTTGGACGGCGTTGCTCCAGTGGGTCAAAGCCGAGCAGGCCAAAGCCAATGAGGGCGGGGAGGACGGCACGGAGGGAGCCGCGCCAACCGAGACGTGCGTGGACCGCGTGGCCCTGCTCCACAAGGTCTCTGGGTTCCTGGCGCGGTTTAACCGCTGGCGGCGCCTGGCGCGGCAGGTCTCGCTTTCGCGCTGTCTGGAGGCGGTGCTTGCCGAAACGCTGTATGCCGATTGGCTGCTCAGCCAACCGCAAGGGGCGCAACGTCATGCCAACGTGCAACGCCTATTGATTTTGGCTGAACAATTCGATCAATTCCAGCGCCAGGGGCTTTTTCGCTTCCTGCGATTCATCGAAGCGCAACAACGAGCCGAAGCCGAGCCGGAGGTGGCAGCGACCAGCCAGGAGAACGCCGTGCGCTTGATTAGCATTCACCAGAGCAAGGGTCTGGAATTCCCCCTCGTCGCCGTCGCTGATCTGGGCAAACTTTTCAACACCTCGGACCTGCGCGAGCACATTATTCTGGATGAACAGTTCGGCCTTTGTCCGAAGGTGAAACCGCCGCAGACCGGCAGACGATATCCCAGCCTGCCTTATTGGCTGGCGCGCCGTCACCAGGCTCGCGAGTTGCTCGGCGAGGAGTTGCGCCTGCTCTATGTCGCACTGACCCGCGCCTGCGACACCCTGGTGCTCAGTGCCAGCATCACGCCTGCTCAATTCGACAAGGTGTGGCGGCAAAGCGCGCAGCAAGCCACCCCGATGCTCAGCGCGAGAACGTATGCCGATTGGCTCGGAGTTTGGTTCGCTGAGGCCACCCGGACACACCAGAAGCAATTCATAGACGGACGCATTTCCGGCGAGAGCCGCCTGTTCCGCTGGACCGTCTATGATGACCACGCGGCGTTGCTCGACACCGCCGCGCCCGCCCCTCCTGCGCCCGCCCAAACCGGTCCCGCCAGCCATGCCCATGCCTGGCAAACCGTCCAACAGCGGCTTTTGTTTGTGTATCCTTTCCAGGCGGCCACACGCCAGCCCGCCAAAACCTCCGTTTCGGCTCTGCGCCGCCGCGCCGCCTCACATGACCCGGACGTCTCGCCGTTCCCCGTACCTCGAGGAATTCCGTCCTTATCGCAAGGATTCCAGCCGCGATTGCGCCGGCCGCGGACGAAACTCTCGGCGGCCGAAATCGGCACGGCCCATCATTTGTTCTTGCGGTTGCTTGATCTCGGTCGGGTGGCTACTGCCGCTGAGTTGCGTCGTCAGGCGGAAGCCTTCGAGAGTAAAGGCACGTTGGACACGGCGGAACTCAAGTGCCTCGAGTTCGACCGACTCGCGGCTTTTTGGGACTCGGACCTTGGGCGCAAGCTCCGGGCCCAAGCCCCGTTTATTCGGCGTGAGTTGCCATTCACGGCCCGCTTCCCCGCGAATGAGGTGGCGACTTTCTCGGGCGAAGTCCACGACCAGGCTCTGAACAATGAATTTGTCGTCGTGCAAGGTGTCGCTGACTTAGTGGTGCTATTGCCCGACCAAACCTGGTTGTTGGACTTCAAGACCGACGAAATTGCGCCCGCGGCTCTCGAACATAAGACTCACCTCTATGCTCCGCAGCTCCAGCTTTACGCACGCGCACTGGCACAAATTTATCGCCGGCCGGTGACGCATTCCTGGTTGTATTTCCTCGCGCTTGGGACGGAAGTGGTTGTGTAGCGGCACGCTGCTGCTGCGGCCGACAACTTGAAGGGCCGCCGCTACACCGTCACTCATTTGCGCCGTCGGGGTTTCTGATAAACACTGTCAGGTGCCCGAAAAGAATCCTCATATTGTGGTCCTGGGGGCAGGCTTTGGCGGATTGACCTTTTGCCAGGCTTTTCGCCATCCGGCGGCTCGCATCACACTCGTGGACCGAACCAACCACTACCTGTTCCAACCACTGTTGTACCAGGTGGCCACCGCCGGGCTTTCGGCCCCGGAAATCGCCCAGCCCACTCGCGCCATTCTCGCCCATCGTCCAAACGTGTCTGTCCTGATGGACTGTGTTGTGGGAGTCGATCTTGCACAGCGCCAGGTGCAATTGTCCGGTCGCATGTTGTCCTACGATTATCTGGTGCTGGCGCTGGGCGGCCGCACTTCGTACTTCGGACATCCGGAATGGGAGCAATTCGCGCCCGGCCTGAAAACTCTCGAAGACGCCCTGCGCATCCGCAGCCGGGTTTTGCTAGCATTCGAAAAAGCGGAAGACACCGACGATCGCGCGCAACGCGACAAACTGATGACGGTGGTGGTGGTTGGTGGCGGCCCGACCGGCCTCGAACTGGCCGGGGCCTTCGCCGAACTGACGCGCACGGTTTTGAAGCGTGATTTTCGCCGCATCGATCCCACGCAGGCCCGCATCCTTTTGATTGAGGCGGCGTCACGCGTGTTGTCCAACTTCCCTCCGGACCTGTCTGCCAGCGCGTTGCGTCAGTTGGAACGGCTCGGCGTTCATGTGCGGACCTCGACGGCGGTGAAAGAGATTCGCCAGGGCGAGGTCGAGTTGGCCTCGGGCGAGCTCATTCGCGCGGAGAATATCCTGTGGGCGGCAGGTGTCGGCGCAGTGCCGCTAACCCAAAAACTCGGCGTCGAGTTGGATCGCGCCGGACGAGTGAAAGTCAGTCCGGACCTGAGCGTCCCGGGCCACCCCGAGGTTTTCGCGATTGGCGATTTGGCGCTGGTGCTACAGGCCGACGGCAAGCCCGTTCCCGGTGTATCGCCGGCTGCGATGCAGATGGCCCGCCACGTCGCCCGCATCATCGACCAGGAGCTAAAACATCCGGCAGGCGGCGCGCCACGCCCCTCGTTCAAGTACTGGGACCGCGGCACCATGGCGACAATTGGGCGGTCGGCTGCCGTGGCTTGGATCGGCAGGCTGCATTTCTCCGGGTTTGCCGCCTGGCTGGCCTGGCTGCTGGTGCACCTGGTATTCTTGCTCGGCTTTCGCAACCGCCTCGCGGTGCTGCTGCAATGGACCTATTCCTATTTCGCTTACAAACGCGGCGCGCGCATTATCACGACCTTGCCGAAAGGAGAGAGGTTTTCAACGTGAGGAACGCAGCTTGCCACCCGCTGTATCGAAGGCTTCAAGTTTCCAAGCTGCAAACGCTTCGGGAATTGCCACGGCCTTCAACGGGTCCGCCCGTACAGCAGATCCCATATCCACTCTGAGCCGAGCGCCAGCCGTCCAAACGGGCTCCTACCTAAGGACGAAAACATAAACCACTGCAGCGAGCGTGCCCAGGCGAGGCGCTGGGCAAATTGCTCGTCGCATTCTCGGGCGATTCCAGCCCGCGCCTCGGCCCAGGAGAGCTCGCCACGACTCCAGGCCGCAACAGGTTCTATTGCCAATTCGGCGGCCTCGAATGCCATCGACATGCCGTTACCGGTCACAGGCGGGATCATCGTTAGCGCATCGCCTACACAACAATCCTCCCGGCTGGCAGCGCGCTGGGGCCGCAACCCCAACCCTGCAACCGAGCGCAAAGAATGCTCAAGGAATTGTGCCGACCCAAGCCGGTCGGCCAAAACCGTTCCCGGCGGACCGGCCAGGAGTTCTCGTGATGAAAATCCGCCTTCGCCCTGGCCTGGCAGCCGGCGGAACAGGCCGCACACGTTTACCTTTTCCTCGTCCAAACGGCACAGACCCACGTAACCATCTGCCCGGCAGTGCACCTCCAAATCGGCAGCTAGCGCGACTTTTTCGGCGTGGACCTTGAGCCCCAGCCAGCGCCAGCCGTTCTCAACCGGAGTTGCGCGCCGGCCGCACGCATTCACCACCCCTTCCTGGGTAGCATCGCCTCGCCAGCGCACCCCGGCTCGCAATTCCCCGCCGGCCCGCACGAACAGATCCGCCAGTGCCGCGTCCAAGTGGTATCGCGAGATGCACAGTGCAGGATGCGCCAGCGGCCGCGCAGACGAGCAATATGGACCCAGGAAAAACGCAGCACTATGCGCGAACCGCGCTCCGGCGTGGAGAATCGGCTCCTCCAATCCGAGTCTCGCCAGCACTCCTTGGCCTCGTCCGCTAATGAATTCGCCACACACGCGATGACGCGGATATTGGCCCGCCTCCCAGAGGATGACCGGAATGTCCGCGCGCCGCAGCCCAATCCCCAGCGTCAATCCCGCCAAACCGCCGCCGACAATTGTCACACTGCGCGGAGCGCGGACTTTAGCTTTAGTCCGCAGCAAAGTGCACTCATTGAGCCCTCGTGCAGAACCGGGCACCTCTGCCATGAAGGGCAACGGTTTCTGCTCGGGGAGTTCAGCGAGGTTCGAATCTTTGTGCGCCATGCGACGTTGGGCAACGAACAGGTGTCCGAAAAGCCCGGCGCGGCTTTCGCGCATCTGCCACCGCGCCGACTCCGGCCAAAGCCGGGTTAACTCGAAGCCCGAAAAGCCGGCACGAACGCTAGTCGGCGCATCGTGCCGCGTGACCCCATTGCACCCAATAAGCCCCACAAGGCGGCTAAAGACCAGGCCCGGAACACACCGGCGCGGTTCCAACGCAATGAAGGCTGCCGCGCGAGCGGCCACGAGCGCCAGAAGATTTTGCAATTGTGGCTCCGCGAAATGATGCAAAAACAAATTGGCGAAGATGACATCGCGCTCTGCGGCAACCTGGCCGCGGAGCCACTCGAATGCATCGCTCACAATCAATTCGGGCTTCCAACCTTGCGCCGCGAGGGCCGCCCGCGTCGATCCTGAGACTAGATGCTGACGATCGACGGCGACGACATGAAGGCCGGGCCAGGCAGGCGCCAGTCGGCGGCTGATCTCCAACAGCATTTGCCCGTCTCCCGCGCCCAGCTCAATCAATCGCCCCGGGGCTCCTGAAGCGCAAACTTCCCGGAGCACCCGCATCAGTATTGTCGCGCTTCCCATCCACGCGTTGAGCCGCCGCAAGTCGCGCCGTGACCCTTGGGCGCGCGGGTCGCTCGCCGGCAAGTGATCGAGCCATTCGGGTTCGACCTTCCTCATTCCACCTCCAGCAACGCTCCGTGGCCGCTGAAACCGGCTCCAAACGAAGCCAGCCACCAGTAACCGCCCGGAGCGGTGTCGGCCAGGGCGGTTTGCAACACAAAGAAGACCGACGAACTACTCAGGTTGCCATACTCCGCAAGCACCGCCTCGCTCCAACGCAGGTCACGTTCACTCAGCTCAAGCCGCGTCCGCAACGCCGTCAGCACGTCGCGCCCACCGGGATGCAGCACCCATCCGGTCAACTGCTCTCGCCCAAAGTCGGCTCGGCTCAGCACGTCGCCGAGAACCTGATGCGCCAGCGTTGCCGCGCGACTGGGCACCTCGGGCGTCAGCAGGTTGCGCAGCATCCCAGCCTGATGCTCGAAGCGGAGCAGGTCCCTTTGCGAGGGGTCGAGCCGCGAGCCGCTCATCCGCCAGCGAATCCGCCGGTTGCCATTCGGCTGCGCAGCCAGCACCGCCGCCCCGGCGCCATCGCCAAACAAACACGCGCTAATCAGCACGCCGGGATCGTCGTCCCAAAACAGCGCCGCGCTGCAAATCTCGACACAAACAGACAGCACGCACCCGGCGCGGCCGGAAGCCAGTAGCGCCTCGGCGGCGCGCAGGTTCGGCACCGCGGCGCCGCAGCCTTGCCCCACCAGGTCCAGCGCCAACACCTCCGGGCGGCAACCGAGCGCTTCGGCCACGTAACTGGTTAGCCCGGGACATAAATAACCGGTGCAGGTGCTGATCAGCAGCGCGTCCAATTCGGGCGCGGTGCGGTGCGCATCAGCCAGCGCTCGCTGTGCGGCCTGCGCCGCCAGCGCCGGCGCGTGGTGCGCAAAACGCTGTTGCAAAATTTCCGGGGTGAGCTCGAAGGCCTGGGCGAGCGGCTCAAGGGACAGGCGGCGCGCCACAATGCCGTTTTTCCCGCTGAGCACTTTGCGCAGCAGCGCTTGTGAACGCGCCGATAGCCGCGCAAATTGCGGCGCGTGCTGCACGGCTTCCCAGCACTCCTGTTGCGTGTAGCGCCGCGCCGGCGTCGCTGTCCCCAATCCCACGATGAACATTGGACAAAGTAGCCTGAGTCAGCGCGAGCGCCAATTCATGAAAGCTGGGGTAGGGACCGAAGGAGGAAAGCATGCACCTGTTGCTCGCTCCGCAGGCGATATCCATGGCGGTGGCATATGGCGCGTTAACACGTTTTTTATGCTCTAAGGCTGCCTTTTGATTACCGCCTTGCGCCCATCCGCGGCAAAGTGCCGCGACGGTTGAATGAGCAAAATATGAACGACCTGATGTTTATCGCGACAATGGTGCTGTTCTTCGTGGTTTGCGCGTTTTACACGCGTTTCTGCGAGAAACTGTGATTTATGGAAAACCTCATTGTGGGAATCGTGTCCCTGTTACTGTTCATTTATCTGTTCGTGGCGATGATTCGCCCGGAGAAATTCTGACCACCCTATATGCACTCAATTGACTGGTTGCAGCTTGGGATTTACGTCCTGGTTCTCGCCCTGATCACTAAACCGATGGGGATGTACCTGCTCCAGGTATTGGATGTCAACGGCCGGACCTGGTTTGATCCGGTTCTCCGGCCCTTGGAACGCCTCACCTATCGTTTGATGGGTGTCCGGGCCGGCCGCGAGCAAACCTGGAAAGAGTACACCTTGGCGATGCTGTTGTTCAGCATCGTGAGCTGCCTTTTTACCTACGCGATTCTGCGCCTCCAGGGTCATCTGCCGCTCAATCCGCAGGGGTTTGGCGGCCTCAGCCCCGATTTGGCCTTCAACACCGCCGTCAGCTTCACTACCAACACCAATTGGCAAAGCTATGGCGGCGAATCCACCATGTCTTATCTCTCCCAAATGGTGGGGCTGGTGATCCATAACTTCGCCTCCGCGGCAGTGGGTATCGCCATCGCCGCCGCGCTGGTTCGCGGCATCGCGCGCCACTCGGCGCAAACCATCGGCAATTTTTGGGTGGACCTCGTCCGCACCACCTATTACCTGCTGCTGCCGCTTTCTCTGGTGATGGCCGTGTTCCTGGTTTCGCAGGGCATGATCCAGAATTTCAAACCTTACACCAAAGCCAAATTGACTGAACCGTTCACCGCTCAGGTTCAAAAAACCGACGAGAAAGGCCAATTGCTGACCACGAATGTGCCGGTGATGATTCAGCAAGCGAAACTCGATGGCGCCGGAAAACCGATACTTAAAAGCGACGGCACGCCCGAAATGATGGATGTGCCGCAGCTTGATCCCAAGGGCCAGCCGGTGATGACGAATGCGCCCGTCATGGTGGATCAGAAGGTGGAAGAGCAAGTCATCCCTCAAGGACCGATGGCCTCCCAGGTCGCGATCAAAATGCTCGGCACCAATGGCGGCGGCTTTACCAATGCCAATGCCGCGCAGCCGTTCGAAAACCCAACTCCGCTCTCCAACTTCATCCAGATGCTCTCCATCTTCTGCATCGGGTGCGGGCTGACGTATTACCTGGGCCGCATGGTCAAGAACCAGGCGCATGGGTGGTCGCTTTGGGCGGCGATGATGGTGTTGTTCCTGGCGGGGGTACTGCTCTGCTGGCATTCGGAAGCCGCAGGCAACCCGATCCATCAACAACTCGGGGTGGCCATCACTGATGGGAACATGGAGGGAAAAGAGGTCCGCTTCGGCATCTTTAGCTCCGCGTTGTTTGCAACGATCACGACCGACGCCTCCTGCGGCGCGGTCAATTGCATGCACGATTCCCTCACCGCCCTGGGCGGATTCGTGCCGCTATTCAATATCCAACTGGGCGAAATCATTGTGGGCGGTGTTGGCGCCGGCCTTTACGGCATGCTGGTGTTCGTCGTGCTAGCCGTGTTCATTGCCGGGCTGATGGTGGGGCGCACGCCCGAATACCTGGGCAAGAAAATCCAATCTTACGAAGTGAAAATGGCGATGCTGGCGTTGCTGGTATTGGCGGTTTCTATCCTGGGTTTCGCCGCGTGGGCCTCCGTCAGTACCTGGGGTCTGGCTAGCTTGAACAATAAGGGCCCGCATGGCTTGAGTGAGATGCTTTACGCTTACAGCTCCGCTAATGGAAACAATGGGAGCGCCTTTGCCGGCCTGAACACCAACACGCCCTGGTACAACACCACGATGGGTATCGCGATGCTAATCGGCCGGTTTCTGATGATTATCCCGATCATCGCCATGGCCGGCTCTCTGGCGCAGAAGAAAATCTCCCCCGCCAGCGCGGGCACATTCCCCGTTGCTGGAGTGACGTTCGTCATCTTGCTGCTGGGAACGATTCTTTTGGTCGGTGCCCTTAATTTTCTGCCTGGGTTGACGCTGGGCCCGATCGTCGAGCATTTCCTGACTTTGCAGGGGAAGCTTTACTGATGGGATGAACCCCGCATTTGCACATGCTTATGAGCCACAGATTTAATCCCGTCTTGAACTGCCTGGCGACTGCCCATGGCCTCAACCTTCTGCTGGATGCGCCGTTGAACGATGGCCCGTTCAAGCTATGGCAAAAACATTGCCAGGCCCGCATTGGAAGCAATCCACGTCCCAACCGTTCTCCCTATGACACATAAAGCTCCATCTCTTTTCGATTGGTCAATCGTCGGACCGGCGCTCGGCGATTCTTTCCGCAAGTTGGACCCGCGGCTGATGGTCAAAAACCCGGTCATGTTCGTCACCATGGTCGGCGCAATTCTGACCACCGCCGGCATTTTCACCTGCTCACCGACCGAGCGCGGCTTTATCGGCCAACTCGCTTTGTGGCTCTGGTTCACGGTCCTGTTCGCCAACTTTGCCGAGGCCGTTGCGGAAGGCCGCGGCAAAGCGCAGGCCGAGAGCCTGCGCAAGGCGCGCAAGGACACGGTTGCCCGCCGCCTGGTGAACGGGCGCGAGGAACCCGTTCCGGCCCCTCAATTGCAGAAAGACGACCTGGTGGTTTGTGAGGCAGGCGATACGATCCCGGCCGACGGCGACGTGGTGGAAGGCATAGCGAGTGTGGACGAATCGGCCATTACGGGCGAGTCCGCGCCAGTGATCCGCGAGAGCGGCGGCGACCGCAGTGCCGTCACCGGCGGCACACGAGTGATCAGCGATCGCATTGTCATCCAGGTCACCCAGGAGAAAGGCCAGGCGTTCCTGGACCGCATGATTGCGATGGTCGAGGGCGCGCGCCGCCAAAAGACGCCGAACGAAATCGCCCTGACGATTCTGCTGGCAGCGCTGACGTTCATCTTTCTGTTGGTCTGCGTCACGCTCAAGCCCTTTGGCATCTATTCGGGCGTGGCTTTCTCCGTTCCCGTGCTGGTGGCACTGCTGGTTTGCCTGATCCCGACGACAATCGGCGGTCTGCTCAGCGCGATTGGTATCAGCGGCATCGACCGTCTCATCCGCCGCAATGTGATGGCGACCAGCGGCCGCGCGGTCGAAGCTGCCGGCGACGTTGATGTGCTGCTGCTCGATAAAACCGGCACAATTACGCTCGGCAACCGGATGGCTTGTGCCTTTATTCCTGCCCCCGGCATCAAGCCCGAACGCCTAGCCGAGGCCGCTCAATTGGCTTCCCTAGCCGACGAAACTCCCGAAGGCCGCTCCGTGGTTATTTTGGCCAAACAACAGTTCAATTTGCGGGCCCGCGAAGTTGGCGAACGGGAGGCCCGTTTCGTTCCGTTTACCGCGCAAACCCGGATGAGCGGCGTGGATTTCTTTGAAGATTCCACCGTTGCGGACCGCAGCAGTTTAGGCGATGGGGGCGGCGTTGCGCTGGCCACCCCGCCCGTTCGCAAAGCCATGCACAGCATCCGCAAAGGCGCCGCACACGCCATGAAGACCTACGTCGAAAACCTCAGTGGCAGATTCCCGGAAACCGTAAATCAAACCGTGGACGAGATTTCCCGGTCGGGGGGCACGCCCCTGGTGGTGGCCGAAGCCAGCGAGGTCCTCGGGGTGATTCACCTCAAAGACGTTGTTAAAGGCGGCATCAAAGAGCGCTTCGCACAACTTCGCAAAATGGGCATCCGGACGGTGATGATCACCGGCGATAACCCGCAAACCGCCGCCGCCATCGCCGCCGAATCCGGCGTGGACGATTTCATCGCCCAGGCCACCCCCGAAGCCAAACTCAAACGTATCCGGACAGAACAGGCCGACGGACACCTCGTGGCGATGACCGGTGACGGAACCAACGACGCCCCGGCGCTGGCACAGGCCGATGTCGGCGTCGCGATGAACACTGGTACCCAGGCTGCCCGCGAAGCTGGCAACATGGTGGACCTGGACAGCAATCCGACCAAGCTGATTGAAATCGTGGAGATCGGCAAACAACTGCTCATCACGCGCGGGTCATTGACCACCTTCAGCATCGCCAACGACATTGCAAAATATTTCGCGATCGTGCCGGCGATGCTGATGGCCACTTTCCCCGCAATCGCGCCACTGAACATTATGCAGTTGCACAGCCCCACCAGCGCCATTCTAAGCGCGGTTATTTTTAACGCCCTCATCATTATCGCCCTCATCCCCCTGGCGCTCCGTGGTGTGGCCTACAAACCCATCGGCGCACTGGCCATCTTGCAGCGCAACCTGCTCATCTACGGCTTGGGCGGCGTTATTGTCCCCTTTATCGGAATTAAACTGATCGATTGGCTTATCACAGGAGCGCATATGGTCTAAGGGGCCTCGCTTCGAAAGACTCGTCTCAATCTTATGAAATATTTCCTTTCTGAACTCCGCGGCGCGGTGCTGGTCACGGTCATGCTCGCCGTCGTGTGCTGTGGCATTTACCCGTTGGTGGTGTTCGGGCTTGGCCAGGCCTTGTTCCCGGCCAAAGCCAACGGCAGCCTGATTGTTGATGCCCACGGCACCGTCCGCGGCTCGCGCTTGCTCGGCCAGCAGTTTGCGTCGGAAAAATATTTTCACTCGCGCCCTTCAGCCGCGGGCAATGGGTACGATGCGACCGCCTCCGGCGGCAGTAACCTTGGCCCGACGTCGCAAAAGCTGCGCGATTCCATCGCACAGAACATCGCCGCCTACCGTGCTGAAAATGGGTTGGCAACCAATGCCCCTGTGCCGGCTGACGCAGTGACCTCATCCGCCAGCGGGCTTGACCCCCAAATCAGCCTTCGCAACGCCGAACTGCAGGCCTCTCGTGTTGCCAAAGCCCGCGGCCTTACCCTCGTTCAGGTCCGCGCTCTCATCGCCCGGCACACCGACGCGCCTGACCTCAACGTCTTGGGTGACGCCGGCGTCAACGTGCTGGAGTTGAACCTGGCCCTCGATGCCGCTCCGGCGTCGGCCTCAACTGCGGCTTACGCTCAAACCCAACAGTGACATCGCGGACCGTATGCCCGCCGTCGAAATCAGCCGCCATCTGACGGTGCCAACGTCCACAGAGGCATTCACAGTGTTCCGAAGAATTCTGGTGCCGATGGATTTCTCGCAGGCGTCCGACGCGGCGCTCCAGTGCGCTGTCACACTTGCGCTACAAAGCAGTGCCACGCTGACTTTGCTCCACGTCATTGACGTCAGCACTCAGGTCTCCTCGGGCGATGCACATTCTTTTATGCAACAGCTTTGGCAGGACGGCGCAACTCGCATCGCGCAGCTCGCGCGGTCGCTAACGGGCCGGGTCGAGGCGCATACCAAGCTGGCCGAAGGCCTCCCCTGGGAAGCCATCGTCCGCAGCAGCGCCGAGTTTGACCTCCTGGTCCTCGGCGAAAAGCGAAACCATAAACACAACCTGTTCTCGACACACACATTCCGCCGAGTGGTTGAACATGCGTGTTGCCCGGTACTGGTGGTCCACGAATCCGAGGTCAAACCGGAATTGTCGTTCAGCAGAGATTTCTGAACAAATCGCCAGCCCTGGCGCATTGGTTTACATCATGGCCACTGCAGGCGAAAAAACTGATTGGCAGCCACAGCGCCCAGCGGCAACGACACGGAAAATAGGCCATTCGATTGTGTCGGTGCGTTAGTAACCGCCCTCCATGCGCCACCTCGAAGCCCAAGTGAAGTGTAAAGGGCGAAGGGTCCAGCCCACGAAGGCCACGAGAGGTTGAGTTGGCCACCAGACAAGGTCGCGCGCAGGCGGGGTGAAATGGGCTGCGTAAGGATAGCATCCGGCGTCTGCGGCGCCGAATTTAACGAAAATGAATCGAGTTCCGCATTCAGATACGGATCAGCGGCAAATTCACTTTTCCCGAAGTAACAATTAGGCGTGGCGAGGTCAGACGGCAGCAGGTTGACACTATTGTTCACGGCAACCGCAGAGCCGTTGAGGTAAAGAATGCCCTCGCGGCCATCGAGCACGACGGCAAAACGCGTCCACTGATTCATGGGCAAAGCTGTTGGCCCCTCGATAGCGCGCACGTAAGTGGGTGAATCCGGAGTGAGCGCGCATTGCATCGCACCCGTGTTGTCCGAAGGGGTCAGAAAGAAGTAATCCTGCGTGTCACGGCCGAAATCGAAGATGCGTTGCCAGGGATTGCCGCCGCGCCAATTGACCAACCCGGAAATGGTTTGGGCGGCCCCCACGCCGCCAGGCAAACTGACGAACTGGCTGGCACCGGAGAGGTTCAGCACATCGCCTTGCTGCGGATCACTTCGAATACTCGCGCCGCCTTGCAACGTGCCATTAAACAGGTTGCTGCTGTCTTGTGCGCCGGAATCGAAAGGGAAAAACGAGGCCCAGCCGGAGACGCCAGAGGCGGGCGCGGGGTAAACCGCTACCGAGTTGGTGGCGTAGTGACCTGCGAAATCATCCACAAACACCACGAACTGATAGTAGCCATTGGTCGCGGCCGAGCCGGACGCGGGCACCGTAAAGTTACCGTTGGTCAGCCCGCTAAATGGGCCAAGAACAACATTGGTGCCAGTGGCGTTGATGTAATTCACCTTCCAGGTAAAGCGGCTGGGGGGCAGCGGATTGTCAGAGAAATCATTCGCTGTGCCCGCGAAGGCGATGGTGTCACCTGGTTGATATAGCGCGCCTTGCGTCGGACGCTGGACAGCGATTTGCGGCGCGACAATGTCGGCTTGGGACAACGGCCAGGAGAAAAGCCGAACCGAGCTCAACTCGCCGCTAAAATAGGGATCCGCCGGGAACTGGCTCCGGCCAAAATAACAGTTCGTTGGATTCGAATTTGCCGGGATGAGGTTGGCAAAAGCATTTGTGGCAACCGGCGCGCCATTCGTATAAAGCACGACCCCGGTGCCGTCCATCACCACAGCGACGTGGGTCCAAACGCCGGTCGGCAAAGGGCTCGGCGCGTTGACCTGTTGCTCACCTGGAATACCGTCCACACTGGCTGTGAAGCGCAGCACGCCATTGGCCGCAGCGGGCGTCAGCAAGGCGTACTTGTTGGTGTCGTTGCCAAAATCAAAGATGCGTTGCCAGGGCGTCCCGCCATTCCATTTGACCCAGCCCATCCAGGTTTGCATCCCGCTGACGCCGGGCGGCAGACTGACGTATTGATTCGCCCCGGATAAATTCAGCACCGTGCCGCGCACCGGGTCGGTGGAGAAGGTCGGGCCGCCAACCAGCGTGCCGTTGAACCTGCTGTTGGCGTCCGAGGCGTCGCCTCGAAACGGGTAATAGGAGGACCAACCCGAAGGCGGATGCGCGGGCGACAGGGTGGCACAAGCACTGGCTTGGCGGTTCGAAGTGCCGGTCGCGGTCAGCACCACCTGGTAGAGACCGTCGCCCATGGGGCTGGGTGGAATCTGGAACGTGCCGGCGTTCGTGCCCGAAAGCGGACCGAAGACGCGATTGGTCTGGCCGTTTTCCACGTAAAGGACCTGCCAGCTCAGATTGGCCGCAGCCAAAGGCACGCCCATAAAATCCGCCGCCTGGCCCGCGAACGCGAGCGTAGTGCCGGGTTGGTACAAGCTGCCGTCAAGCGGTTGTGAAATCATCGGCAGCGGCGCCACAATCTCCGCCGGGGACAGCGCCCGGCCATAAACGCGGAACGCGGCGAACTGGCCATTGAAATACGGGTCAGCGGCAAACTTGCTGCGGCCGAGGTGATTGGTTTGGGGCGCGACGTTCACCGGCAACAGGTTCATCGAAGTGTTCGTCGCGACGGGAGCGCCGTTGACGTAGAGCATGCCCTGCGTGCCGTCGAAGGTCACCGCGACTTGCGTCCAGGCATTGGTGGGCAGCGGCTTGGTCCATTGAATGGTTTGCAGGTTGCCGCCCGGGTTGATGTCGCAACGCAAAAAGCCGTCGCCTGATGCCGCCGTCAGCATCACGGTTTTACTGGTGTCGAAGCCGAAATCAAAAATACGTTGCCAGGCACCGCCGCCGCGCCAGTTCACCACCGCGACAAACGTTTGGCCGTAGCCCACGCCCGGCGGCAGCCAGACGTATTGCCCGGCACCGTTCAGGTTCAGCACGTGGCCATGGACCGGGTCATTCTGGATGGATGCGCCGTTTTTGAGCAAACCATAGTGCTGGCCCTGGCTGTCGCGGGCGTCGGCGGAAAAGTCGTAGAGCGCGCACCAATCGTTGGTATAGACCGGCCAGTCGTCAGGCGTCCAACTCAGGGGAGCAAACGCGTAATCGGCCATGCCGTAGGCGCCATATTGCGGCGCCCAGGCATTGGCGTCGTAATAATGATACCCCCACCACAGGTTGCCGCCTTCGGACAAAATGCCGACGTGGCCTGGGCCGGTGTATTTGCCGGTGCCTCTCTGGAACAGCGTACCGCCGCCATTGACCATATCCACGCCGTCGCGGTCCAGGTAGGGTCCGGTGATGCTGGTGCTGCGGCCGACCCGGATGTTATAGGTGCTGTTCACGCCGGAGCAGCACGAGCCCCAGTTTGCGAAAAGGTAATAATAGCCGCCGCGCCGCCACAGATACGACGCCTCGATCGAGCTGTTGTAGGCCAGGTGGTAGGTGGGAGAATTTGGCGCGATGCGCAAACCCGTTTGCGGGTCGAGTTGGACCAGGTAAATTCCGCTCCAATAAGAGCCAAACGCCATCCACAAATTGCCGGCGGCATCCCACAGGAAGCTTGGGTCAATGGTGTTGTAAGGCGAGCCGTTGCCCGATTGGATCACCATGCCCTGGTCGGTCCAATGATACGCGGGGTCGGTGGGGTCCAGCGTAGGATTCGTGGCCAGACCGATCGCCGACACCTGGCTGCCCCAGGTCGAAACCGCGTAATACAGATAGTACTGGCCGTTGAAGTGCAGGATATCCGGCGCCCAGAAAAGACCCGTGAAACCGGGGACGGCACTAGTGGTCCAGGCAGGCGCCGTGGTGAAAACGGGCGGCCCGGCGGACCAGAAAATTTTGTCGCTCGACCATTTCGAAAGAATGCCCTGGCCGGTGTAGAAGAGATAGTAACGGTTCTTGCACTGAATGAGAGTCGAGGGGTCGTGAGCATCGAGAAAGCCGCGCATGGGCGCGGATGCCGCGGCGGACCACGCCAGTATCCAAACCATCACCAACAGAAGGAGACTCGGGAGAAATGAACAAAGGCCAACAGCTCGCTTCACATCTCTGCTCATTACAGGAAACATGCGCGCAAGGGGCAGGGTTCGTCAAGCGGCTGTAGCGGCGGGAGCGGCGGGTATCCTTGTCTGCCCTTAGGGAGACTTCCAGCCTTCAGCCTGCCCCTTCGCGGAGACCACTCAGCGAGTTCAATGGTTTCCCTCCACTGGATTCGCAAGCACGCTAGCAATGGCCATGCGCAGTTCCCGCAGGGTCACGGGTTTGTTCACAATCGCATCCACGGGGTTGTCAGCATCCCGGCGCCGCTCATAAGCGGTAATCATCAGGATAGGCTGCTGTGGGGCCAGTGCTTTAATACGCACGGCCATCTCATTGCCTTTCATGACGGGCATTTCAAAGTCCGTGATGACGAGATCGAACTGGGCCTTGGCGAACCACTCGAGCGCCTCGGTCCCGTTGGTGGCCTCGGTGATCTCGTGCTCGTCGATTTCGAGCATCATCCGAAACGCGTTGCGCACATGGTTTTCGTCGTCCACGAGAAGAATGCGTTTGCCACGGAGCACAGGTGGTTCCATTTCAGGCGCACATTAAGCGTCGCATCCCACCATTTTACAATTCCTATTTCGTTTGGACCGGCCAACTCCACCTGCCAACTCGCGCTGGCCCTCGGCGCATCCGCATTGATGCACGATGCTGCACGCTATAGTTTTTGACGTATGGCCGGGATAGTTGAGCCAGCCTCTCTTCCGAAGGGGAAACCTATGGGGAATGGACCTGCTGGTGGATTGCGCCGGGCAGCGTCTGATTCCCAACCCCGCACACCCGGACGTTGCTGTAAGTAAGGTTAAATAGCGCCTCAACTTTGCGACTGCTGTTTGATGTCCTGCAGGATTGTCAGTATCTCTTCCCTGAAGCTGGCGGGGGCGAGGACAACGCCCCACCCTTGGGTCTGAAAAATCCCATCGTAAGCGGAATCGTGGTAAGTCTGCATGATATGCGGGATTTCCCGGTCAGCGAGGATCGCATCTACCAACCCAGCCTGAACCTGATTGTCCAAAACCGCGATCCTTTCCAACCTCTCCTCATCGATGGTGGGCGCTGAAGCATGTTCCGCAACGGGCTGGGCCGCGACAAACTCCGTGCCGCACTCCCGGCAGCGAATCGCCTGATTTTCGTTCTCTCGACCGCAATAGGTGCAAGTTTTCATTTGAAGATTTCGGGTTCAAGAACGCGATGGTGCTCTCGTCCATCTGGCCAGAATAGAAGGCATTCAGGACCTTGTGAAAAACGCTGTCTTGCGAATTGTAAATGCGAAACAGACAACCACACCATGAAGTCGATTAAACTCTACCTCGGCCGGGATGTCCACAAAACTCCATCACCTCCATCGCCATCGCGGAGGTGGAACGCAACAGCAAGATCCGCCGCTTTGGCACTGTCACCAACCAAAGCTTTTTCCGTTGAGCTGCTGGGACGCGCCCTGGTGGTGCAGAGCGCGTCCGGAGCAGCGACGCCCGACACAATTCGGCCAAAGTTTAAGATGTCAAAGAGCACTGGCCGGAGGTGGCGCGACTTGAAAGCCGTGACCGGACCGGTCGAAAGTTGAGTGGATTACTTAGGATTGGCTATTTCTGAATTTCCAACCCGGATTAACCCGGATCAACCCGGATTAAGCCGGATTTTAACTCGGATCAACCCGGATCGCAGTCGGAGCAAATGCAGGCGGCAGGGCCGGCTTCAGGGCGGCGGTGGTGGTCGGCACCGGCGTTCTGAATGATGGGGAGGGGGGTGGCTTGGGGGTGTACAGCCGTCCCATCGTCCCAAGGCCGGTAAATACGGGCGATTTTGATTTTGTGTCCGTCCCAGCGTGCGTCCCGGTAGCGTCCCAGCGTCCCGCGCGGCCGGAGAACTGAGCCAAAGGCTGAGGGACAAGGTGGGATTGGCCTCGATGCCGGTCGGTAGAATCTGACTAACATGTCTATCTTCTGTCTGCCGAGAATGAGTCGGCTTGTGGGCTGCCGGGCGGTCGAATATCGACGGCGAAGGCAACCGGTAAACGGTCGAAAGCAAATGGAGCATTTAATGTTCCAACTGAACAACGTAAGGGCCGACCCCAGCGAGTGACTGACAGCTTTTTCCATAAGTGCCGCCGTAATCATGACGAAAGTCGTGGATGCCAAAGTAAAGCTGGTTTGTTGGCGCTCTCGAGCTTGTGAGGGGCAGCAAATGTCGCATGTTGAGATGCGGCCCAGATGCTCCTCGGGGGTAAGCCTGACGGTCCAGATGCTCCTCGGGGGTAAGCCTGAGTGCGGTGATCGGCCAAACCCAATCAGCTTTTAAGGGCGAATCGACGCACTAGAAACCTGGGTTGACCGGATTCGGAAGAGGAGGAAGATTTAGAGCTTATTTTTTAATCCGTCCAAGTTGTAATGATGGTCCCATCTAGGCGCATCGAAACGTAGTAATGCTGGGCAATTGAAGGTGGCATCATATCGTAATGGAACGTTACTAACCAATGTCCCCGATGGAGTGCTCTAGTAAGGTTCAGTGAATTGATAACCTGCTCTGTTGGATCATTCCGCGCCACGATGATTTCGGTTAGGCTAAGAGAGGCAACGTCATATTTCTTAAAGAGATGGTGCATAGCACGCTGTGATTCCGCGGAGAGGTCTAATGGAAATGGCTGAAGTGAGGGTTCCCACTGGACCTGAGACAGAGGCGTCGGGAGTTCTCCTTGCGCATCGGACAAGTTGTTGGACGGGCTTTGTGCTAGCGGATTAAGGCTGTCGTTGACGTCAAGGTGAGCCTCGTCCGACATGGTGTTTTCTGCAGTTAACGGTCTAGAGATGCGCTTCGAGGCGAATGAGCCGTCCAATAGCATCACTGTATGCTTCTCATATCGAAATCGTGGATTAACAGGAAGCATCATAAACGAGCAGACAATGATCCACTGGTTGGAATAAGCTGAAGGATCTCCTCCTGGGTGCGGAAGTTTCCACCGAGGAAAAGCTATGCGATGAATTCTCAAGTCAACAAGTCTGAGCTCGTTTGTAAGGTGGTCCTCCACTGCAATGAAAGATTTTGCTTCGTTGACGGCGGCTTCCAGCTTGACGGGAAATGCCTGACCTTCGCCCTCCCATCTGACGCGTGAGGGGAGTTTCACCCAGGGCACGGAAAACGTGCAGAGTCCCTGGGGATCCGGTAAAGCCACGAGGAACAGTTGGTCGGCAGCACGTATTGCTGGGCACGGGATTATTGTAAGGGCGAGCATCGTCGGAACTAAGCTGAGGATTTTTACTGTTGGTTTTTTCCGCATTCTTCTGGTCCTTTGTCATTCATCTGCGTCAGGCGCTTCAAGAAGTCGCACTGTTTGGTCGTGGTGATGGGCGCTACGCCATTGTTCGCGAAACTAATTTGACTGACCAAAAGTGAATTGGCAAGGTAATAATACGTGACGGAATACGGGGCGTTCTGCGCCAAAAAGATTGTTACCCACGAGGGGGTGACCGATTCCGGTGAATAGGTCGTTGCGCCAAATTCCGAAAAGGGGTCGCCCATTAGGGCGGGTGTCAACCGGTAAAAAAGTTTCCGTTTCCCCATCTTAAATTCTTCATTTCTTCGGGGTTGACTCACCACTGCCGAGAAACGGGTTTTGCAACGCGTTACTCGAACCTGTCATTTCGTCTGTCTCGATTCGGATCGCTCTTCGGCGGTCTCTGCTCGTGCCGAGGCGTGCGAGGCGGGGCGAAAGCGCCAGAGGGCTGGCGCAGTCCACGACGCTGGCGCGAAGCACTTGCTCCACGACGCTGTGTGATGCTGATGTGAAGGCGCAGGGGCGGCCGGTGCTGCAGACGGGCGAGCTGATTGTACCCAAGTTTCGAACGCCAGCGCGGCTGGGGATTTACCGGAAATTCTGTGCGTAACACATCGCTGCGGACAGGAATGTCTGAGAGGGATGTCCGCGCTCCACTGAGGTACTACCCAAATCACCTCAGCTCCAGGTACGCCCGGCTGCCCTGTGCTTTCACGTTGGCACCCTGGCTTTGGCCCAGGAAGATGCGCTCAGGCTCGACCTTGCCGTTTTGGATGAGGTACTCCCGGACGGCCTTGACCCGTGCATCGGCCAGCATTCGAAAATCGTCCTGGCCGATGTGGATGCTGTTCAGCAGCCCCTGTTCGAGGGCGTCGCCCGGGCCGGGTGGGGGGCTTTTTCCGCCGCCGGCAGTCGGTGGGAGCAAGTGCGGCGTAACAGAGGTTTTCTCGAGCAAGGCGGTCGCGCCCTTATCGGGTGGGGCGGGGCGCAAGTCGGCCAATAATTGTTCCGGGGACTGGGCGGCGCCCCCCACAGAGACGGGGAGGTTGGTGTTAAGTTCGCCCTTGGCCAGGGCCTGGGTAAAAAGCTCCTTGAGCCAGCGCAGCCGCTCGTCGGGAGAAAGCGTAACCATGTCGGCAGTCATCGTTTCGCGGTCGGCCTTGCGGAGGGACATCCATTTGGCGGTACGCAGGCGTTTTTCAAGAGCGAGACGGCGCAGGCCGTCGCGATCGGCATCGGGCTCGACGCTGCCCTGGATTTCGAGCTGCAGGCCGGGGCGTTGGTACAGGCCTTTGGCGAGCGCATCGAGCTTATCGGCGTTCTGGATGGTCGCGCTGCCGGCGGCAAAATCCTGGTAACTCAGCTCTTCGCCATGGCCGCCGAACACAGCGCTCAGCGCGGCAAAAGGCGAGGTGACAATCTTGGTCAGCACGTTCACCACCGCGCGGACAATCACCTTGTGCAGGCGAAACTGGGGGTCATCGAGGCTGCCTTCGATCGGCACGTCGAGTTTGATCTTCCCCTCGCGGTCCTTGAGAATTGCGACCGCGAGGCGGACCGGCAGCTTGGTGGCATCGGGGCTGTCGACCTTGTCGCCGAAGGTGAAGCGGTCCAGCTCAATTAGGTTCTGCGACTGGATACGCCGGTTGTAAATGTGGTAATCCAGGTCCATCGCCAGCTTGCCCTGGAGCAAGCGATATCCCGCGAACCGGCCGATGTACGGACTGGTTGGCGTCAAATCAACATTGCGGACGGTTATCTTGAACTCGTTGGTGACGGCGGATGCGTCCGGAGCCGGAGACGGCGCCGCGCCCGACTGCAACGACGCCAGGTTGAGCTTGCCGGTGACTTCCACCGGGCCAATTCCCTCGACGCTTGCGTGCAACGCGACATCCGCACGCCCAATAGCTTTGGAAGAAAGGCCAGAGATCGTGCCCCCGGCCTTCTGAATAGAGAGCTCAACGCTGGGCGAGACAGACCGATCCGTGAAACGCACCTGTGCGTTTGAGAGTACCACGGCATCGATGGTGACGGTGGGCAACGTGAGCCCCGGCCGGGTGCCAAGCGTTGAAACCGGCGGCGCGGCCTGGCTAACCGGGGGCGGGATAGGCGCTGCACTGGCCCCGGCCTGAGGCTGGGCCGTCTCGGCAGCATTTGTGTTCGAGAGCCGCAGCGCCGTCAGCAAGTTAATGGTGTGGTTGGTCTCGATGGCCGCCCGTACATACGCATCGTCCACGTCCACCTGCTTAATCGCCACCTGCGGTGGGTCGAGCCCGGCCTGGATACCCGACACGCGTACCGAACTCCACTTCACCAGGTCCTCGCCCAGGACGCCGTCCACAGTCGAGAAGTCATCCAGACGGACGTCACCCTGGAACATGACCTCGGGCAGTTGGTCCGACCGGGCGCGCAGGCGCACCTCACTGTCCATGCTTAACTTGCTGCCGAGGATGAACACATCGAGCTTAGGTTCGAGGTAAGGGTCCAGCGGTTTGAGTTCAAGCCGGTCCAGGTCAAGGTGCAAATCGGCCGCCAGTGGGGCGAGCGAGGCTTCGAGGCGGGTTTTAATCGCACCGTTGGTGTTCCAGCGCAGCGCCAGCGTTGCCATGAAATTGCTCCCGGGCAGGTTCGAGATGTCCCGGGCCGAGAGCTGGATATTATCCAGGTCCAGGCGAACCGGCCGGGCGGTAGCGAGGTCTTCGAGGTGCAGCGCGCAATCCTGGAAATCCACCGCGCGCACGGTCGCGCTCCACGTGTTGGTGCTGTTGAGCAGGAGCGCGGCGGCATTGGTGACGCCTTCCAACAGCAGCAGCACGCCTTCAGGCACGTGCGCCCCCGGCTCCGCGGGCTGGGACGCCTCCAGCACGTTGATAGCGTTATCCGAATCTCGGCGCAGGGAAAGTCGCGCGCCGCTTGCCCGCACCGAGCCGACTTCCGCGCGGCGCGCTTGCGTATCGGCGCTCACGCCAGTGACCGCCAACTCAGGCACCGAGACCAGGTCCGGCCCGGTGTCGGACTCGGCGACCCGGA
Source organism: Verrucomicrobiia bacterium (assembly GCA_035934555.1). Taxonomy (GTDB): domain Bacteria; phylum Verrucomicrobiota; class Verrucomicrobiia; order Limisphaerales; family UBA8199; genus DASYXT01. Next base: position 218,575 of record DASYXT010000055.1, read on the forward strand.
AGGAGTTGAGATGGAGGGCCGTATTGGTGACCCAGGCGACGCGGTTGGTCGCGCTCAGTTCGAAGTGGTAACTGGACTGCAGCCCGACGGTCCCTGCTTTGATGCGGAAGCGGACGAAATCCTGATAAAGCGGCGCGTATTTGTTCAGAGCGAGGTTATCCAGGGAAAAATCTCCCGCTGAGCGGAGCGGGTCGAGATAGAAGTAGCCGCTCCAGGAGAATTTCTCGCCGGCATCGGTTTTTCCGGCCACTGAATATGGGTTTTTGTTGGCGGGATCGGTGCGGAAATTAAGCAAGGTGACGTCAATCGGCCCGAGCGAGCGCTCGAAGGGAGTGCGCGGAGTAAGATCGGTCAAGGCAGCAGCGGCGCGCTGAATGCGGAACTGATCGATCCGCAGCGCCAGTGGCTTGGGCGGCCGTGCCGGGGGAGCGTTGCTGGAGAACTTCGCCACGAGGTCCGAGAAATTAAATGTGTAATCCCGGTTCACCTGCACCCGGATGAACGGCTTGACCATCCGGACCTCCTTGAATACCCAGGGATGCCCCAGAAAGGACACCAGTTGGAAATTCGCATAGGCTTCGTCGCAGGAAACAAAGGGCCGGCCGTCTTTGTCCTGGACGAGCAGGCCGCGAACGGTGGCCGAGAGGACAAAAGGATTGAGTTTCACCGCTTGAATGGAGACCGGCCGGCCAAGCTGTCGCGCAAGCTGCCGGGTGGCCACCGCGCGAATGATCGGCGGCAGCACCAGGAACCCAATCACCGTATAGGCCAACACCAGCCCCGCCGCCCACAGCAACCGCCTGCGCGCCGCCGACGAGAGCAGGCTCACCAGTGGCAATTTCGAGAAGTGCATATGAGTGGTGTCTACAAACCAACCACCAGGCCACGGCAAAGTCAAGCGGAGTGTCCGCGCTCCGGTCTTGCGGCGCATCGGCGCGGTGGCTCGGTGTTCGGCCACATTCGCCAAGTCGATGTTCTAACAGTTTTTTTCGATTCGACTTTGTGCATGTGGCGCTCGAAGTATCAGTAGCGCATTGGAACTGATCTGATTGAAACTAAAGGCTGAATAATAAGCCGGCCGCTAAGCAAACACCACTCTGCGTCTTCGCGCCTTTGCGTTGATTTTCGGAAGCCCCGACCGCGAGTCAGAAATCGAACTGGGGCAGCCCGCGCGGGGTGATATGATTGGTCATAATAGCGAACTTGCGCCAGACAACGTGGTTATCGAGGAAACACACGTTGCCGCCAGCCGGCTGGCTGTTATCGAGGTGGGCGGTGCGCACCTTCGAGCCGCCCGCGCCGCCAATATTGATGTACCGGCGACCACCAGAGGCCCCTAAGACGGAGATGGTGGCATCGACAATCATTTCGGTGTCTGAGACGCCGAGGGTCCCGCGGCCTTGCGTGATGCGCGTCACCATGTTGGTGCCGCCAATATAAGGGTCCTGATTGATGCTCGGCGCGTTGGGGAAAAGCCAGATGTAGCCCGTGACGACGTAATCCTGAAAGGCGCTCCAGGCATCGGGCGGCCCGTTGGCTGTGAAAAGGTAATATTCGTTCGGGCAATAGAAAATATCCTGGCGTTTGACGTTATCCAGCAGGTTACTGGCCGCGCCGCGGTACATGTCCCAGAACCAAACGCCGTAGTTTTGGAGGTCGGGCAATTTGTCGCGGTTATCATTGGCGTACATCAAGGTGGCGACGCCGAGTTGGTGCATGTTGCTCTTGCACTGAGTGCGTTTGGCCTGCTCCTTCGAGCGCGCGAGGGCCGGCAACAGCAGCGCCGCAAGAATCGCGATGATGGCGATAACCACTAACAGCTCGATCAGTGTGAATGCCCAGCAGCGGCTCCAGCGCTGTCCCCTGGCAAACGGTTCTTGCTCCTGTTTCATAGTGTTCCGTTGGATGCCATTCCAGAATACAACCGGTTTGGCATTTGCGCTAATTCAGCCAGAACGCTCCCACGCTCCGAGGCTCCACGACACACCGCCGACCTCGGCCGGCGGTGTGTCCGCGAACAAAGGTTACCGCCACAGCCTGACGAACTGCGCGGCCCCTGAAGCCGGGATGCTCACCTGCCAACTGGCGCCGTTAAGGGTTGGCGCGTTGGTCAGCGTGACCCAGGAGCCGGCACCCAGGCTGGAGCGGGCCTGGACGGAGAACCCGGCCGCGGCCACCGGCCAGCTCAGCACAAGGTTGCCGCCCGTCACGGTCGCCGTTAATGGCGCCGCCGTCGTGGGCAATTGGTCTGGGCCAAGGACGTCCGTTGCCAGGATTTCATCCGGCGCGAGGCGGCCCTTGTAAATCCTGAACTCGTCAATATTGGCGTAGAGGTATGGGTCCGCATAAGGCGAGCGGCCAATCCAGCTAAACCAATTGCCGATTTCATCAGTCCGGCCGCTGGTCGGGGCCGAACCGTGCAGCACGCCGTTGGTGTAATACTCCATCGTGCCATTGCCGTAAACGCAGGTGATATGGAGTGTCTGGTTTTGCCAGGCCGGCGGGATGGTGATGGTCGTGCCGCCAATGGGGAACCCGGTGCTGAACCAGTGCGCCGAACCGCCGTTGACCGACGGCGCGACGTAGAACTCGTCGGCGCGATCATCGCCGAAGTACCACAGCCGCGACCAGGTGGCCGTTGCGTTGAAGGTCACCCAGGTGTCGATCGTGGCGGCGTCATAGCCCTGCAGCAGGCCCGGAGGCAGCTCGACGTAAGTGCCGCCCGTGCCATCCAGCACCAGGCTGCCACCCGAGACGGTCGCATTGCCTTGGAGCGTGCCGTTGGCAGTGCCGACCGAATCGCTCGCATCGGTGGTGAAACTATACCGATGCGCCAGCGTGCCCAGGTTCTGCACGGTCACCGTGGCGCTGTCGCTCTTGCCTTGATAGGTCGCGGTGAGGGTCACTTTGCCCGGACGGAACGTCTTCAACATATTATTGGGCAGCACTTGCAGGACCGTTGGATCACTCGACGTGAGGGTCAGGCCCAGCGCCGAGGCGCTGTTATTGGGCAGCAGGTTGAAGTTGGTCAGGTTGGCATAAGTGGCCAGCACGACCGGCGGCACCAGCGATGAATACGCCGGATACGCTTTGGCCTGCACTTTAATCGATTGCAGCGCGCCGGGACTATGGCTGGTCGAGTTCGGGCCGTTCAAGTCGGACACCGCGATCTCGGGCGCAGTCAGCGCTCCGCTGTAAATGCGGAATTCGTCGATCGAGCCGGGCATGTACGGGTCGGCCGCAACGAGCGACTCGCCCAGCACGGCAAGATTGGTTGCCACGAGCGACAGCGGCGCGCTGGCGTCGTACCGGGCGTATTCGAGCACGCCATTTTTGTAAAAGGCGAGCGTGCCGGTGGGCGGATCAAGCACACACGTCACGTGCACGCTGAGGTTGGTCCAAGCGCCTTGCCAATCAATCGTTTGGCCGCCGGCGAAATTCTCGCTGATACTGCGATGTTCGCCGCCGTTCCCTGGCCCAGCGGGGGCCATATAGAACTCGGTCGAACCACCGGCAGCTCCGAAATCAAACAGGCGGGACCAGCCGGGGACATCGCCGAAGGTCACCCAGGCCTCAATCGTGACGGATTGGTTGGTGGCGATGTTGATGATATCGCCGGGCAGATCGACATACGTGCCGCCCGAACCGTCGAGCACCACCTGGCCTCCGGAGATAGTCGCGCTGCCCATCAAGGTGCCGTTGGCGCCGCCAATCGAATCACTCGCGTCGCTCGTAAAGCTATACCGATGCGTCAGCGTCGCCGGGACCGCAGCCACCACCAGCGCATTAGTAGCGCTGAGCCCGCCGAAGCTGGCGACCACGTGCGCCTGTCCGGGCGTCAATGCTTTCACCAGCCCGTTGGTCGAATTGACCGTCAATACGCCCGTGTTGTCCGAGGTAAACGTTGCGCCGCCATAGACCCCGAGATTAACACCGGTCACGTTGGCAAAATCGCCGGTGAACAGCAGTGGCAAGTTCTGATTCACGACCAGTTGTGTGGTTGGGCTGGTCAGGTGTACCGCGCTCAGGGCGCCGGGTGCGGTGACATAATTGTTCGGGCCGGACGCATCGTTGATGGCCAGCGCGGAGGGTGAAAGCACACCCTGATAAATGCGGAATTCATCAAGCGAGCCTTCCAGCAGCGGGTCCAGGTCGTAGAGCGATTTGCCCAGCAGGCATAGCACGTCGTTCAGGCCGCTGAACGCCGGCACTGTCCCGCCGGCGCCGTTATTCAGGCCGGGTTGGGACGTCACCGCCACGCCATTATAATAGTACATGGCATTGCCGATCGGGTCGATCACCACGGTCACGTGGACATTGGTGGTCGCGTTGATGCCGCCCGGGTTATTCGCATAGACGCCGCTGGCGGGCGTTTGAAAGTTCATGTTCTGCCAGTTGCCGCCGGCGTAATGGCAATAATCCAAGCCGGTCAGTTCATTGCCGCTGCCGTCCTGATCGCCAAACGCAAACGTGCGCGTCCAGACCGGATTGTCAGGTCCGAAGGTGGCCCAGAATTCAATCGAGACCTGGCTATAGTTATGCACGATGCCCGCAGGCAAGGTGGCGAAGCCGCCCAGTCCGTCGAGCTGCAGTTGGGTGCCGTCCAGAGCGGCGGTGCCCTGGAGGGTGCCATTCCAAGCGGCGCCGCCGACCGAATCGACGAAGTTGGTGCTGCCGGGGGCGTCGTTGAAGCTGTAGCGGTGAACGAGAGTGGCCTGCGCGAAGCCAGTGCTCTGCGAGGCGGGTAGCAACAGCGTTGTGAACGCGAGAGACAGGAGTTTTGTGCTCTTTTTCATAGGTTTGTGTGGGTTCTGCGAGTAGGTCTAAAACTGCTCGTGAAAACTACGGTGGTTCACAGTGTCAGGCGATGGCGCGTCCGCTTCTTGCGACAACGGAGACGCTCATCGACTGGAGGTTAACAAAACCAGGGCGCCGAGGCAAGCGAATTCGGGGAGCGTGGAGCGGGAGCGCCAAGCGGGGATGATAAAGGCCGCTGCAAATCGCAGGAAAAAATAATCAACCTGGATTGTGTTGGATTGTGTTGGATTTCTGGGGTTTTTAACTTGGACTTTCAGTTGGACTAAGGGTGGATTTGAGTTGGACTGGGCCGGATGACGTGGTGGAGGTGAAGGGCATGGATACGTCGGCGAATCAGATAAGCATGGCTGGGTCTTCCTCCTCCAGGCGGAGTGTCCGCGGCTCGGAGGTTTTACCCAGCAGGTGTTCGTCAACGAGTGCGAACACCCTCTCCTTTTCCCGTTCGGGGTTGCGGTAAGGATGGAGTTTGTGCTGGATCTCGGGCCGGCGGGTCCATTCCCAGAATTCTTTTTCTTTGGCCTGAGCGGAGGCGGAGAGTTCGACAGCCAGGCGCTGCTGGTCGATGGCGAGGCGAGCGGCGCTGAGTTCACCGCGGCGCAAGGCCATGATGAAGAGGGAGAAATTGCGGAGATGGCGGAGGGACTTATCGGAGCCGGACTGGGAAGAGGCGAGGTCACGGGCAGAAACGGCGAAGCGAAGTGAGATCCAGCGAGCGAGTTTGTCGGCCAGATCGACGGGGAGGAGCCTTTGGAGTTGGGCATCACCGGAAGTGAGGGTGGAGGCGAAATCGAGGGCTTGCTGGCGGTCGCGCCAGTCGCGGAAGCCGTGGTTGCGATGTTCGGAGAGGTTCTGTTTGGTGATGGGAGCGCCGTTGAATTGCTCTTTAAGAATCGACTTGGTTTGGGGCAGGCCATTGAGCCAGGGGAGGAGGGTGCTGGCGGGTTGACCGTTGAGCAGGCGCTGATTGAGTTGGTCCTGGATATCGGCTGGGAGAGAACAGATTTTTCCTGTCATACCGGGAGGAGAATAGAAGCTACTCTTCTGCCAATTGTTGGATTGGTGATGGGAATGAGCAAGGGTGATGGGTTCTGGTGAAAAGCAGCAGAGGGATAGTGGCGGGAAAGTGGTTGGGCAGTGGGTGCTGAAGTTTCTGTAAATCACCGGGAGTGGCTAGAAATGTGACAATCAGGTATGGAAGCGGGACGGGGCTCCGCTCAATTGGGGCGTGCCCGACATGCCGACGATGACCTACTTGACCTCCCCGGCCGTCAGCACCGTGGGCACTCGCACGGGCCCGACAAAGCATTAGGGTAGAGTAGGCCGGAACCGATATTGAGTTTCAAGCAACCGTAGTTGTTAGTTCTCATTTCGGTTCCGACCCCTCATCAAACCGGACGAACGGATTTCCCGTATCCGGCTGTCTGCTGGGCGAGCACGGCATTGCCCAGGACACGCCGGCCGGCCGAGCGGAGTTTGAACGGCACCTGGAGCGCCGCCGCTTGGAAGAGGTTGACCAAGAGGGTCTGAAGGAACTGCGGCAGGGCTGGTCCATCGGTGGGGAGCCATTTCAGCGAGAGTGCCTCGAACGGAGGGAGAGCAAAATTGTGGAAAACCATCCGGGCCAGACCAGGCTCGAAACTGCGGAAGCCAAGGCGGACCGAATTGTTGCCGAAGAACTGGCTCGCCTGCATTGGACTCCAAACGACCTGGTGGCTCGGCAGAAGAGCCACCCGATCAAGCTGGCGCTGGCAACGCGCTTGCTTTCGGTAAGGCAGATCGCGCAGCGTCTGCACCTGGGACAGCCCAAAGGCGCCAGAACAAACCTCCACAAGTTCATGAGCAACGCCCAGGCCGACGCTCCGCAAGCCCGACTTAATATCTGATTCAACGAACAATGAAACCCGCGGGGCATTTCTACCCCACTGCAACCGACTATCCCTCGCGGGGGGCCCAAAGCGAACTACGCAATTGAACCCTCGCGCTCTGGGCAGAACTCCCCATTTGCGCGTTTGCGCACCAATGGTATCAAATTGTCACGCTTGAATTTGTGGTACGGAGCCGCCGGTAGCCCACAACCAAAAGGAGCAAGGATGAAAACACCATTTCGCGGATACTCGTACACCCCGGGGCTCCAACGGGTTGTCGGCGGTATCGCCCTGCCTACCGGCTCGTTCATCACAAACACCTACGACCCCCTGGCTCGCCTCTCGTCCACCTTCCTCTACAACAGCAGCGGGCTGACCCTCGACTCAGAGAGTTACGCCTACAATGCCGCCAACCAACGCACCGCCTACACCAACACCTCGGGTGGACCGGAGTTCTACACCTATGACCCCATCGGCCAACTCGTCACTGCCGGGAGCACCCTTGGCTACACCTACGACAGCGCCTGGAACCTCAACTGGCTCACCAATTCCGGCTCCATTTCCCACTTCCTCGTCGATACAAAGAACGAACTCACCAATGCCTACGGGTCGGCATTGTCCTACGATGCGAACGGCAACCTGCTCTTGGCCACCAACAGCCAAAATCAATACGTTTACGATGCCGAAAATCGCCTGGCCCAATGGTTCTGGTACAATAACGGTATCAACTGCACCAACGGCGGCTATCGAACGGATTTCCTCTACGACGGCCTCGGTCGCCTTTGCAAACGCCTCGAGTACTCCATCCCGCTTTCCACCACAAACCCGCCACCTGGCTCACCAACTCAACCGCCACAATTACAAAACTGCCCCTGGAACCTCAACACCGAAGTCCACTACATCTACGACGGTTTCCGTGTCATCCAGGAGCGCGACGGCAACAACAACCCCCTCGTCAGCTACACGCGCGGCCTGGACCTGAGCGGCACCACCCTCGAAGGCGCCGGTGGCATCGGCGGCCTGCTCGCCCGCTCGGCGGGCTACTCCTCCGGCAACTGGACCAACCACGCCTACTACCACGCCGACGGGGAGGGAAACATCACCTACATGGAAGATGGGAACCAGAGCCTTGTCGCCAGGTATTCTTACGATCCCTATGGGAACACCTTGACAATCAGCGGCACCCTGGCGAGTGCCAACGTGTATCGCTTCTCAAGCAAGGAGTGCCATACGAATAGCGGGATGTACTACTTCGGGTCACGCTTTTACGATCCAAACCTACACCGCTGGCTGAACCGCGATCCGGCAGGGGTGCTAGGAATCCCTAACCTATACGTCTATGCAGGGAATAACCCTGTGAACTTCGTTGATCCATTTGGGGACCAAGAAATGCCTTACATAGATCCGACTGAGGTTTCCGAGGGCGAGCCGGGATTCGGAGGCGGATGGAGCGTGCAGTTTCCCCGGACCGCCCGCGTCCTGAGGAACGGAAGATATGAGTTCAGCGATCAGCAGGATGATCCCTTCTCCATCGATATCATTCCGCCGCCCCCGGCCAAAGCACAAGCTCTGGCAAACTTGCTTAACGCGTGCCACGTGGCAGAACTGGATCGTCAGAGAATGGAGGACTTCGAGCGCGCGAGCGAACTTGCCGGATTCCACTCTGGTAGCATTCCAAACGCCATGGGGGCCGTTACGTATTTCGTTTACGTCGTTCCCCCAACTCCACCGGTCATAACACTTTGGAACGGCGGCTCTCTTCCGCCAGCGGTTTATCCCGTTTCGGAAAACGCCCCTACCACATCCATCTCTTTCCGGTTGCCGGGTACCTGAGAAAAGCACCTTGAAAGCCCCATCTCTAGCGCCACAGCTACTGCGGTCGACCCGTGGTGCACTCCTTGCAGTTCGCTTCAGCGTAGCCAAGATTGCTCTCATACTGCTCGCCCTGTGTGCCCCCAACTTTTCCACCAGTGCCGGGGCCAGCCCCCCCGCGTCATCGCAAGTGGAAACCCCCGCTGCCGAAACAAACGCAAGTCTGTGGTCCGAGCTTTTGTCTATGGACCCAACGAATGCAACCCTTTATTACGGCCGAGCCGTGGCTTGGATCCAGCTCGACGATCTCGATAAAGCCCTAGCTGACCTTAATCGAGCCGTCCACATCGACCCAGGATATGCAGATGCGTACTGCGCGCGTGGGACCGTGCACTCAATTAAGCGAGAGTGGGCGTTGGCTATCGAAGACTTCGACCGGTCTTTACGCGTCAATCCCACAAATTCAATTGCCCTTAGTAGTCGTGGCACAGCCGAGGCTGAGTTGGCCCAATGGTACCCGGCGCTTGACGATTTTACGAAAGCAGTATCTCTCAACCCGAGCAATTTTGTCGCATACAACGGCCGCGCAGGCGTGGAAGTGAAGCTACTGCAAGGGGATAAGGCCATAGCTGACTACACCCACGCTATAGACCTGCAACCACGGGATGCAACACTGTTTTACAATCGCGGCCTGATCCTGCTTGACCAAGGGGACGCCAAGCGCGCTCTGGCGGATCTAACACGCGCCATCACCCTTGATCCGAGCCTGCGTCGAGCATATCTGCAAAGGGCCAAGGCCCTCAAGCGAACCGGCGAGTGGGAGAGCGCTCTCGATGATTATTCCAAGTTGCTGCAACTTGACCCCGAAAACGTATCTGCGTACATAGGCCGTGGTACAGTTGCGAGCCATCTGCACAATTGCGAGCTGGCAGTTTCAGATTACACCAAGGCCCTGGATCTCGGCACCCAAAACGCGGCAGTACTTTATGACCGAGCTCTGGCGTGGTCCTGCCTTGGGAGCTGGAACAAGGCCATTGACGACTTCCGCGCGGCGATCCGGAAGGACCCAGACCTGCCCCAGCCCTACAACGGGCTGGCGTGGATGCGCAGCACCTGCCCAGACCCCTCTTTCCGGAGCGGAGCTGAAGCGGTTACCCTGGCCGAGTCAGCGTGTCGGCTTACCAACTGGCACAATCACAACGCCCTGGGGACTCTCGCCGCGGCTTATGCTGAAGTTGGCAACTTCTCCAAAGCAGTTGAATATCAGAAGCGCGCTCTTAGCCTCAGCGATCTCTCTATTAAAGAACGAACGGAGTTTGAGGGCCGGCTAAAACTGTATCAACGGAACCAACCCTATCACGAGCCGCGCAAAAGCAACGCCCCCGCCAACGCCACGCAAAAGGAAGCACATCCTGGTGTCGTCAGTCGAAGTCGCGCGGGGTCAGACTGTAGAAATGCCCCCTGGATTCCCACACCTCTGCAACACCAACTCTTATGCTGCTTGACAAATCGCATAAGCCGGGCAATCTCGGACCATGCCGCGGGCCTTGCGCGTCGAATATCCGGGAGCGATCTATCACGTCATGAGCCGTGGCGACCAGCGTGAAGACATCTTCCTGAGCGATGTGGACCGGCACGACTTCATCAAAACCCTGGCCGAAGCATGCCAGAAAACCGGTTGGCAGGTGCATGCCTTCTGCCTCATGTCCAGAAACGGGGTCAGTCATAACTATTGACACAAGTCGCCGTTTGTGCACTTACTTGGCTCATGCCGCGCAAATTGCGAGTTCAGTATCCCGGCGCAATCTACCACCTCATGAATAGGGGTGACCGCCGGGACGAAATCTTTGAGGACGATGAGGATCGCCACCGCTTCCTAAAAACCTTGGCCCGGACCTGCGAAAAAACGGGCTGGCAGGTCCAGGCCTATTGTCTCATGTCCAACCGCTTTTGTTTGCCTGCTACAGGTCCCACCGCCAGACGGTGTGCAGATACCAAAGCATGGCTTCCACACTCACCGGCATGAAGCCAAGTTAAGCCTCTACCCCGGGGGCGCAAGGTGATTGATCCGCGGCAAGCGCCGGAGGGGGTGCTTGGGGCTCTTGAGTGGGAGACGGAGGTGTCGGGGTTCATTAGCCAACCGAAGCACCGAAGCGCGGGTCCAGACCCGAGCGGCATTTGGCACGGCGGCCCGGCCTGGCACGCCTCCACAATTTAGGCCAACCCTTGACGCCCTCGACCGCCACACGACGCCGGCAACACCTCCGTCCTGGCACGGCTCGGCTGTGTCACGCCTGCACAATTGGCCGCCACCCGTGACACCCTTGCTCCAGGCTCTTGGCCCGGCGGCACGGCCCTGGCAAGGGTCTGGCAAGGGTCTGGCAAGGGTGCGGCACGGGCATGTCACACCTCGGGAAAGGGCGCTCCATCCATTTGATTGCCAGCCTCTTGCTCGCTTGTCACGGGTGGCACGGCTCGTTTTTGCCCCCTCCGCCCCCCCCGAAATTTCCGTACATAGTCTTAATCTTAATCTTAATCCTAATCCCCCCTGCCGTTCCCGCCACCGCGGGGGTCGCGTTATGCGTTTCCACCTGGATATCGAGAGCGCCGGCGCGCATCCCAGCCCTGCAGCCAGTTCTTGCACCTGATTACAGCTAATTCCCGCAAATTACAGTTCGTCCTCAAATTTTTCCCCAACCTGCCACTCCATCGTTCCACCATTCCATTCGGTCACCGGATGTCACCCGTTGACACCGCTTGACACTGGTTGACCCCGGTTGACACCTGAAGTGCTGTCCAGTGCCGGTCACTATCCCGTCCTTCCATTCCGCGAAAAATTACAATTTCTTGCAAAAAATTTCACTGAATTGCGCGAAATTTCACTTAATTTCACCTAATTACGCCAAATTACACTTCGAGGCGCTTTTCACTTCCGAGTGTTCCGTTCTTCGCGTCTTTGCGTCTTTGCGTTAGGTCTTCGCACAGGGGGCCACCGGATTAATGAAAGGGCGCAAAGGCGCAGAGACGCAAAGGTCAGTTCCAATTCTTTGCGTCTTCCCCTGTTTGGTTCGCGGCACCGGGGCAGCCCGACGCCAGCCCGCAGCTCACTCGTACTTGAACTCTTTCAGGAACGGTTCCAGGCCCGGCAGGTACGGTTCGAGATATTTCTGGTAGTTGCGCCAGCGGCCGATGGCGGTGCGGTAAAGGGGCTTTCGGACCTCGGCGGCGGAAGGCGAGTTAACCCGCTTGCCGCGCGCGTGCTCGTAAAACTTCAAAACATTATCCTCGAACCCCAGGCCCAGGAACTCCAGCGCCGAGCGGGTCACCCCCGGCAGGTCGTCCACCATCTGCTCGTAGCGGACCGTCAACGCTTGGGCGCCCAGGCGCGGGAGCATCGCGCGCCAGAAGTCCATCACGTTGGCATATTGGTTGACCGTCTCACCCAGGGTCAGGTAGGCCGAACTCGCCGGGGTGAGCGTCAGGGCTTGCATGAAACAACTCAGGACGACGTCCCGCGGGTCGCGCATGACGACAAGGAATTTCGTCTCCGGAAAGACGCGCACCAGGACCGGGACCATGACGTTCAAGCCGGGATTCTTGTCCAGCAGCAGGCAGTTGCCGATGGGTTGGCGGAGGAACCTCTCGGCGCAGGCGAAATAGTTCTGACGCAAATGGCCGAGGACGCTGGGCGGAGCCGAGTCGAGCATCTGAAAGATGCCCGCGCCGGGGGGAAAATCGCGCGCCATGGGCCGGTAGATCTCGTCATGGATGAGATTGGTTTCTTCCAGGCTGATGACGCCGCTATGGGATTCGAGCACCTGTTCGAGCAGGGTGGTGCCGGAGCGGGGATGGCCGGCGAGCAGGGCCAGCCGGCGCGGGGGCTGAAACTTTGGCGCGTCGGCGCGCCAACGGTTCAGAATGGCGGGGGTGATGGAGCGTGCCATTTCCTGGTTGAGCTTTTGCATCTGCTGGAGCGGGGCGGCCAGGGCCGCCGCCTGGGGGCGTTGAATCGCCTTGGCTTCCAGCAAGGCGGCGATGGCGTCGTCGTATTGGCTGGCGCCGTCCAGAATGCCGGCCAGGGCGTAGCCGGCGCGGATGCGGGTCAAAGAATCGGCGGCGGCATCGGCCAGGAGCTGGCGGAACTGGGTTTCGGCCTCGTTCAATTGGCCGCGGCGTTGGTTGAGCACCGCGTATTTGAGCAACACGCGCGGGTCCTTTCGGTCCATGCGCGAGGCGCGCTCGACGATCTCGGCCGCGTCGTCAAGGCGGTCGTCAAGCAGGTAGATGTCGGCCAGGGAGATGAGCGCGCCGAGGGACACCCCCTTTTTCTCGCCGGCGCGCTGAAGGTAACCCAGCATCAGGTCGAGGTTTTTGAAGGAGGAACAAATGCCGGCGGCTTCCTCGAGGATTTGGATGTGCCCTTGGGAGACGCGCAAGGCCGTCTCGAGGCAGCGTTCGACGGCGGCGTAGTCGTAACGCAAGGCGTGGGCCCGGGCGAGGTTCAGATGGAGGCTGGGGTTGGCGGGTTCCTTTTGGACGGCCTGTTCGAGCAAGGTGATGCTCTTGTCATATTCCTGGCGCCGCCACGCCTCGCTGGCTTGCTGGCAAAGCCGCTCGATAGCCTTGTTGGCTTTTTGGGGCGGCGCGTGGCTCATGCAAAAAAACCTTCGACAAAGAAGCACAAAGGCCGCCATTGCTGGCGGCCTTTGGCGTTGAGAAAATCGCGCTCAGGCCTTCCGGCGACGGAACAGCAGGAAGTTCAAACCGCCCAGCGTGGCCAAGGCGAGCACCGAGGGTTCCGGCACCACCAGGCTGACCGAGGGATCGAAAATATCGCCCTTGAAGCCGACCAGGTAGCCGAAGTTGGCGCCGAGTTGGCCAATGCCGATGGGGCGAGCCAAGCTGTCACCGTAGGTGCCCTTGGTGGCCGCGCCGGACCCAACGAGGCTGCCGTTAAGAAACAGGTTGGCGGTTCCGGAGACATCGCCGGCGTTGAAAGAGGTGGCGTCGAACTCCATCCGCACATGGTACCAGATATTGGGCAGCACGGTTGTGGAGACCGGGGTCGTTTCGGCCCCAGTGTCGTCGCCAAAGGTCATTTGCAAGGAGGCCGACCCGGCGGTGGTGATCAACTGGAGGGACTCGGTGCCGGCGTAGTCGATCAGCTTTTGGGTATGACCAAAGGAAGTGGAATCGGTTCCATTCCACATGAACCAAGTGTTGTAGATGAAGCCGCCGCCGGCGAAGACGCTGGCATTATTCAGCAACGAGTTGCCGCTGGTCAGGATGCCGCCGGCGGTCGTGTTGAGGGACTGCGCACCAGCCGGGAACCCCGTCGGCACCGCCGTAGCCAACGACAGAGTCCCATCGTAAAACCCATTGTTACCTCCGGCGCTCTGGTCGGTGATGGTCGTGCCGGTCCCGTTCCAGGAGGCCGGGAAATCATACTCGAAGACCGGAACGGCTTGCCCATGGGCGGCCGAGCCGGCCAGCCCAAAGACGGCGGCAACCGCCGAAATCGGTGTGAACGCTTTGATAATATACTTCTTCATCGCAACAAACTCCGTACGCGTGATGGTTCTAATTAGTTGAACTGTACTTCAATGCTGGCGAGAAGTGACCATATCAAAAAGGGGGAGAGAAGTCAATAAAAAATTTGACCGAATTTTTGGACCCGCAGTGGCGAGCGGAGCGCGGACTTTAGTCCGCAGCAGGCTCCGATGGGCCGGCGATTTTCGAAGGTTGCTGCGGACTAAAGTCCGCGCGCCGGCCGCCACCTAAGGCCGCTGCCGGCGTTTGACTTTAAGCTGAGCGAGCGAATGGGCCAGGGCGGCGCTGACCATCGCGCCTTCTTCGTCTTCGAGTTGGCCCGCCAGGCGCGCTTCGGCTCGCTGACGGGCCTCTTCGGCTTTGGCTTCGTCAATATTTTCCGCCCGGATGGCCATGTCGGTCATGATCGCCACCCGTTGGCCGGTGATTTCGACGAACCCCTCGCCGACTGCCAGGAAAAAATCGCGCCCGTTTTGCCGCACACTGATTTCCCCAGGCACAATCTGGGTGAGTACAGGCACGTGTTGCGGATAGATGCCCATCTCTCCTTCGACGCCCGGCAGCGTTACCATCTCGACGTCCTCGGAGAACACTTTGGCGTCGGGCGTGACGATTTCCAGTTTTAAAGTCCCGGCCATACCGCTTTAGGGCAACAAAGGCCGGGACTGAGCCTCCTGGTTCAGTTTACCGGCGGGTTTCGTGGTGGCTAACATAGTCCGGGCGGCCTCAGGCTTCTTTAATCTCCTCGATGCCGCCGCGCATGTAGAAATTGCCTTCCGGCACCTCGTCATGTTTACCGTCGAGGATTTCCTTGAATCCTCGCACCGTATCGGCCACCGGGACCTGTTTGCCGGGCCGGCCGGTGAACACCTCGGCCACGCTGAAGGGCTGGCTAAGGAACCGTTGGATTTTCCGCGCCCGAAAAACGGTCTGCTTGTCATCCGGCGACAACTCATCCATGCCGAGAATGGCGATAATGTCTTGCAGGTCTTTGTAACGTTGCAACACGCGTTGAACGCCGCGCGCCACTTCATAGTGGTCCTTGCCGACAATGTCGGGGGCCAGGGCCCGCGAGGTCGAGGCCAGCGGATCGACGGCCGGGTAGATGCCCAACTCGGCGATCGAGCGCTCAAGAACGATCGTCGCGTCCAGGTGCGCGAACGTCGTCGCCGGCGCGGGGTCCGTCAGGTCATCGGCCGGCACATACACCGCCTGGAAGGATGTGATTGAGCCTTTTTTCGTCGAGGTGATGCGCTCCTGCAAGTCGCCCATTTCAGCGGCGAGCGTCGGTTGGTAACCGACCGCGCTGGGCGTGCGGCCCAGCAGGGCCGAGACTTCCGACCCGGCTTGTGAAAAGCGGAAAATATTGTCGATGAACAGCAGCACGTCCTGGTTCTTTTCGTCGCGGAAAAACTCCGTGATGGCCAGGCCGGACAGGGCGACGCGCAAGCGCGCGCCGGGCGGTTCGTTCATCTGGCCGTACACCAGCGCAATCTTGGATTCACCGAGATTTTCCTGCTTGATCACGCCGGCTTCAGACATTTCGGTGTAGAGATCGTTGCCTTCGCGGGTGCGCTCGCCCACCCCGGCAAACACCGACACGCCACCGTGCAGCTTGGCGATATTGTTGATCAACTCCATGATGACGACGGTTTTGCCGACACCGGCGCCGCCGAACGCGCCGACCTTGCCGCCCTTGAGGAAGGGGCAGATCAGGTCGATCACCTTGATGCCGGTGGTCAGCACCTGCGGCGAGGTGGACTGGTCGGTCAGCAAAGGCGCGGCGCGGTGAATCGGGTAAGATTTCTCGGCCTTAACCGGGCCGCGCTCATCGACCGGGTTGCCGGTAACGTCAAATACCCGCCCCATAACGCCCTCGCCGACGGGCATGGAAATAGGCGCACCGGTGTCTTCGACCTCGAAACCGCGTTTGAGGCCCTCGGTAGTGGACATCGCGACGGTGCGGACCCACTCATCGCCCAGGTGCTGTTGGACTTCGAGCGTCAGCGTGGTGGGGTTGCCCTGGACCTTATAGTTGACCTTGAGCGCGTTGTAGATGGCCGGCAAGGGTCCGGAAAACTCTACGTCCACCACCGGGCCGATGACTTGTACGATTTTGCCTTTGTTCATGGAGTTGCTTATTCGAGCGCCATCGCCGCGCTGGCGATTTCCAGCAGTTCGTTGGTAATGCTGGCTTGGCGCATCTTATTGTATTCGAGAGTTAAATCTTTGATAAGCTGTTTGGCGTTATCGGTGGCGTTCTTCATCGCTACCATGCGCGCACTGTGCTCGCTGGCTTTGGCCTCGAGCAGGATTTGATACACCTCGAAATTCAGACTGTGCGGCAGCAGCGCCCCCAGGACCTGCTCGACGCCCGGCTCGAAATCGTATTCGGTTGCGTCGTGCCGCAACGCCTCCGCATCGGCCGGGTGCGGAATGCCGACCGAGACGGCCTTAAGCTCGCCAATGGGCAGGAAGGGGCGCACCTCGGGCTTTTGGTTCAACGTGGAAATAAAATTGGTGAAGAGGATATCGACACGGTCCACTTCGCCTTTCAGGAACAACTCGCGGCCGAAGCGGGAAATAGCGCGGGCTTCGCTGAACAAAGGGGCGTCCTTGTAAGTGAACTCCGCGACGAGGCGGCGCTTGGTGCGCGCGACAAATTGTGCCGCTTTGCGCCCCGCCGTCACGTAAAGAGTAGTGTCTTTGTCGGCCTTGGCCGCTTCGCGCATGAGATTACTATTGAGCCCGCCGCAAAGCCCTTTATCGGTGCTGATGACGATCAACCCGCGGCGATTGCCTTCACGCTTTTCCATGAGCGGATGGCTGAAATCGCCCGCCCCAAACGCGACGTTGCCGAGCACTTCGTTCATGAGCGCGGCATAGGGCCGGCTGGCGAGGGCAGCCTGCTGCGCCTTGCGCATCTTGGAGGCAGCAACCATCTGCATGGCCTTGGTAATCTGGGCCGTGTTCCTGACCGACTTGATGCGGCGGCGGATGTCGTGCGTGCTGGGCATGGTAAAAACTTAGCGCGTGGTCACTTGAACGTCTCTTTAAACTCGGCGATGACCGCCTTCAGGTCGTTGGTTAACGCATCGCTGAGGGCCTTTTCTTTGACGATTCGCGCCAGGAGTTCGGTTTTGCGGCTGGTGAGATAATCCGTAAGGCGGGTCTGAAAATCCTTAATGCGCTCGACCGGGACGTCATCCATAAAACCGTTTTGCACCGTCCAGAGGATCGCCACCTGCACCTCCAGCGGGATAGGGTTATATTGCGGCTGCTTGAAAACCTCAACGATGCGCTTCCCGCGTTCGAGTTGGGCTTGCGTCCGGGCATCCAGGTCTGACCCGAATTGGGCAAACGCCGCCAACTCGCGGAACTGGGCCAGGTCCAGTTTAATGCGGCCGGAGACTTGTTTCATCGCCTTGACTTGCGCCGCGGAGCCGACCCGCGACACCGACAAGCCGACCGAAATGGCCGGCCGGATGCCCTGGTAAAACAGGTCGGTTTCCAGGTAAATCTGGCCGTCGGTAATCGATATGACGTTGGTGGGGATGTAGGCCGAGACGTCGCCCGCCTGCGTTTCGATAATCGGCAGCGCCGTCAGCGAGCCATTCCCATATTTCTCGCTCACGCGTGCCGCGCGCTCCAGTAGCCGGCTATGAAGATAGAATACATCGCCGGGGTAGGCTTCGCGGCCCGAGGGGCGCTTGAGGATCAGCGACACCTGGCGATACGCGACGGCGTGCTTGGACAAATCATCGTAAATGATCAACGCGTCCATGCCGTGGTCCATGAACCACTCGCCCATCGCGCAACCGGCAAAGGGAGCCAGGTATTGGTTGGTAGCCGACTCCGAGGCAGGCGCGGCAACGACAATCGTGTTGTCCATCGCACCGGCTTCCTCCAGCACGGCAATCACGCGGGCGATGTTCGACTGCTTCTGGCCCACGGCCACATAAATGCAGAAGAGCGGGCGGTACTCTTTATCCCCGGCAGCCTGGGCCGCGCGATTGAGCCGCGACTGGCTGATGATAGTGTCAACGCCGATGGTGGTCTTGCCGGTCGAACGGTCGCCGATGATCAATTCGCGCTGGCCGCGGCCGATGGGGATCATCGCGTCCACCGCCATGATGCCGGTTTGAACCGGCTGCGTGACGGATTTGCGGCGGATGATGCCCGGGGCGATTTTCTCGACCGGATATGAAGTCTCGGCATTGATAGGTCCTTTGCCGTCCACCGGCTGGCCGAGGGTGTTGACGACCCGGCCCAGCAGACCCTTGCCCACGGGCACCTGGAGCAGCTTGCCGGTGGTCCGCACTTCATCGCCTTCCTTGATGCCAGTGTATTCGCCCAGAATAATCGCGCCGACTTCGGTTTCCTCGAGGTTCAACGCCAGGCCAGTGATGCCGTTGCCGAAATCGAGCATCTCGTTGAGCATCGCGTCGGTCAGGCCCTCGATTTTGGCGACGCCATCACCGATTTCGCGAACCACGCCGACGTTTTGGCGCGCGGTCGTGGTCTTGATCCCGCTGATTTGTGACTCAATCTCTTGCAGTAAGGTACTCATACTTAAAAACTCTCTTCCAGGGCGGTTAGGCGGCCCTGCACACTACCGTCAAAAACATCACTGCCCACTCGCACCCGGATGCCGCCCAGCAAGGCCGGATTCTGGCTGAACGAAATCGCCAGGCCACCGCCGTAACGGCGCGAGAGAGCATCCCGCATCTCCGTTTGCAAAGCGTCTGCCAGCGGCGTCGCGCTCTCGACGCGCGCCGTGCGCCGCTCAATTTCCAGTTTCACCAGCCGCTGGAAATGCTCGAGAATCGCGACGTAGCCGCGCGGCTTGGCCTGAGCAACCCGGGCGACCGCCTGTCGCGCGCGGGCCTCGTCGAGCAAACCGTTGACCAGGCAACCGCGGAACAGTTGCTTGGCCTCACGCCGGGATTGCTTCGAGATTCTCATCTGGATTTACTTGGCCGCCTCGATCTGCCGAGCGGTTTCGTCGGCCAGCCGGCGTTGGTCATCGGCAGTGAGAATCTTGCCGGTAACGGTCGCCGTGGTCTGCACGACCAGCCGGCCGACTTCGCGTTTGAGTTCGGCGAGCATGCGGGCGTGGTCGGCGGCGGCCGCTTCGCGGGCCTTGGCCATGATTTGCTCGGCGGCGGCAATGGCCTTTTGGGTTTCCTGCTCCTGCACGCGCGCGGCGGCGGCCCGGGCTTCCTCGATCAGTTTAGTCGCGTGTTGATTGGCCTGGCTGAGGACTTCCAGCCGCTGGGCTTCGGTGCGGGCCAATTCCTTTTTGATTTGGTCGGCGTTAGCCAGGCCCTCGGCGATCCGTTGGCGGCGCTCATCGAGCATCGCCAGCACGCGTTTATAGGCGAAGAAATAAAGCAGAGCGCAAACGATGCAGAAGCTGATGATCTGCGAGATCAGGTGGGGCCAGTCCACTCCGAAAGTGCGGGCAATCTGCTCGACTTGCTGTGCGATGCCGGATTGGGCGAAAAAGAGGCTGATATTCATGGGTCAGTTCAGGGCGGGGGGGCACCGAACCTGGCGCCCGGTGCCCGCGCCGCGCTCGGCTTAATGCACGAGGAACAAGGCGTAGAAGACGATGGCTTCGGCGAAGGCAATCGCCAGGATCGACTGTACGAGGATTTTCGTCGCCGCGCCGGGATTGCGTCCCACCGCGTCGGAAGCCTTCATACCAATTAATCCGACGCCCAGGGCGCCGCCCAGCGCCGCCAGACCAACGTGGATGTTGCCATACACGCTCGGGGCCGCCGCTTCCGCCAATATTGGCATTAATGACATATAACTATGTTTCCTTTCTTTGTGCTCGCCGGCTCCCGCGATTGAACACGGCCAAGCCGGCAAAATTCGTCTCAATGGTGGGCCTGGCCCGGTTCTTCGTCGTGCGCGCAAATGAGCATGGTAAAAACCGCTGTCAGCAGCATGAACACCAGGGCCTGCACAAACCCCACCAGCAATTCCATAAAATAAAATGGGATGGGAATCAGCCAGCCCAGGTGCGGCACCAGCTGCGACATTGCCTCGAGCATGTTCTCGCCCGCAAAAATATTCCCATACAGCCGAAAGCTCAACGACACCGGCCGGAACAGGATCGAAAAAATCTCCAGCCAACCCACCGCGAAAAACACGATCACCATCAACACCTTCAGCACGCCGGTGGTTTCGCCCTTTGGGCCGAACAGGTGCGCCAGGAACTTCACCGGCCCGATTTCCCGCAGCGCCCAATAAATCCAGCAGGCAAAAAATACCAGCGCCATGGCCAGCGTCATATTCAGGTCCGCATTGGCGCCTCGGAAGAAAGGGCGGTCAATGTAAAAACCAGCCGGTGTTTGATGTCCCCACCCGATGGTGCCGAGTCCGGGAATCAAGCCGGCCCAATTGCAGAATAGAATGAAAATGAACACGGTCGCGAAAAACCAAAACGTCCGCTGCACAAGGTGATGCCCAATAATCCCCTCCAGGAAATCGTGCAGGCTCTCTACTATCCATTCCCAAAAGTTTTGTGCCCCTTCGGGAACTTCTCTCATCCTGCGGGTGGCGAATTGCGCAAAGACAATCAGGCCCACCGCGACTACCCAGGTCACCACCATCGAATTGGTAATTGTGAACGGACCAAGCGGCGTATTGATCTGGGTGATCTTGTCGGCGGGCTGCGGCAAACCAGCTTCGCCGCCGCGCTCAGGCGCTATGGGGGCGGAAAGGGCGTCCGCCGCGTTCGCCTGCGACGCACCGCACCACCACCCACCGGCCAATAGAACCCCGATAATTAGAACTCTAAACAATCGCATTTGCCCGTCAATAATTGCTTCCAAAGACACACCGTGCCCTCGGTAAATCCGACTCAGGGACTCAAAGCCCGCAGAAAGTGCATCAAGGGCCATTTTTGCACAAGAGTTTTTTACCTGGAAATAATGAAAGAGAGTGGATTCCCCCCGGGGGCTTCAAGCACTTCTGAAACTGCCGGAGGCTGGATGGTCGGAGCGACAGGATTTGAACCTGCGACGTCTTGGTCCCAAACCAAGTGCTCTAGCCAGGCTGAGCTACGCTCCGATCAAGCCGGGAGCTTGAATATGTCACAGCCCGAGGTGGTCGCAAGGTAAATCGGAAGCTGGATGGCGGAAATTGGCGGAAAGAAAGCAGCGAGACGCCTAGCTGTGTTTATTTGCTCCGCGCCATCCCCTCGACCGGGTTTGCCTTGTCCAAAATCGTTTTTTGGAGAACGGTTAAGGCATGCATCATGGGACACATGCCGATCCAACGTTGGTGGCGCGCAAACGTTCGACCGGGGAGATTTTGCGGCGAGTGGCTGTCTATCTGCAGCCATACAAGCTGCTGGCAGCCGGCAATATCGGCTGCGCGGTTCTGTCGCTGGGTTTTGGGCTGGCCTATCCGAAGCTGACGCAATTTGTCATCGATGAGGTGATTCGCCGGAAGCAGGTGCAATTACTAACGCCGATCATGCTGGGGTTGCTCGGCGCTTTCCTGCTGCGCGACCTGTTCAACAGCCTGCGCATTCGCGTCAATAACACCTTCGAGCAAAATGTCATCTACGACATGCGCCGGGCGGTCTATGCGCGGCTGCAACGCCTGCCCGTCGGCTATTTCGATCAACGCGCCTCCGGTGACCTGATGACGCGGGTGATCGAGGACGTGAACGCCGTCGAGCGGGTGTTGATCGACGGCACCGAGCAGGGCACCGTCGCCGTGCTGGGGATCATCATTGTCGCGGCGATTATGTTCAGCACCAATCCCATCCTGGGCGCCGTCGCGCTGATCCCGTTGCCGTTGCTCACGGCCGGCGCGTTATGGTACACCCTTACCGCCCATGCCCGGTACCGTGCCCAGCGCCTGGCCGCCAGCGCGATGAACGCCCTGCTCATGGATAATCTCCAGGGCGTCCGGCAAATCAAGGCGTTCGGCCGCGAAGCCCACGAGGATGCCCGGTTTGCCCAGCGCGCCGATGACCTGCGGCGCGGCACGTTGGGCGTGATGCGCGTTTGGGCGGCCTATTCGCCCGCCATGAGCTTCGCGGGCGCCCTCGGCCTGGCGCTGGTTCTGTGGGTGGGCGGCCGGCAGGTGGTGGCGGGGCAATTGACCCTCGGCCAATTGGTCGGGTTTATGTTTTATCTCAGCCTGTTTTACGAACCCATTGCGCGCCTGCACGGTTTGAACCAAATGATGCAGGCCGCGCGCGCCGCCGGTGAGCGGGTGTTTGATATCCTCGACGCGCCGGAGGAACGGTCTGTGGTGGTGCCGGGCGATGGTTCACCGCGCGAACGCCGCGAAACGGTCTTGCCTGAGCCGGTGCGCGGCGAGGTGGTCTATGAGAACGTCGGCTTCGCCTATCAACCCAATCGGCCAGTCCTGCACAAGATCTCGCTGCATGCGCGTCCGGGAGAAATGCTGGCACTGGCGGGCCCGACGGGCTCGGGCAAATCCACGCTGGTCAATTTGTTGCCGGCGTTTTACGAAACCACTTCCGGGCGCATTACCATTGATGGCCAGGACATCGCGGGGCTGTCCCTCGAGAGCTTGCGCTCCCACATCAGTGTGGTCAGCCAGGAAGCGTTCCTGTTCAACGGCACCATCCGCGAGAATATCCTTTACGGGCGGCTGGACGCAACGGAGCAGGAGTTGGTGGCGGCTTCACGCGCGGCCAACTGCCATGAGTTCATCGAGCGGCTGCCTGAGGGGTATCAGTCGCGGGTTGGAGAACGCGGCGTCAAGTTGAGCGTCGGCGAAAAGCAGCGGGTCAGTATTGCGCGGGCCTTATTGAAAAATGCGCCGATCCTGATCCTGGATGAAGCGACAGCCAGCGTGGATACCGCGACGGAAAAGTTGATCCAGGAAGCGCTCGAACGGTTGATGGCGAATCGCACCAGTTTCGTGATTGCGCATCGGCTCAGCACCATCCGCAAAGCCGATCAAATTCTCGTGATGCGCCACGGCCAAATCATCGAGCGCGGCACGCACGACGAATTGCTTGGGCTTAACGGCCTGTACAGCAAACTGGCTCGCATCCAGGGAACCACATTTATCGAGGAAAGCCTGGAACTGATTGAAAACTAATTAGGCCAGCGACTTTACCTTCCGCACGATGGCCGCCGCATCAATGCCATACTTGGCCAGCAGCTCTTCGGGTTTGCCTGAATGCGGCAACTCGAACACCGCCAGCTTGTGCACCTTAACGCCCGCCGCGCTGAGTTCGCCCGCGACCGCGTCACCCAGCCCACCTTCGGCGTAGTGGTCTTCCACGGTTACCACCACGTTGCCCGTCTGCTGCGCCGCCTGCCCAATGACATCTCCGGCCAACGGCTTAATGCTGTAGGCGTCGATAACGGTGATGCCCAGGCCTTGGTTCTTCAGTTCATCGGCCGCTTTTAACGCCTCGTGCAGCGTGATGCCGGCGGCCACAACCGTCACCTTGTCGCCCGGAGCCTGACGCAACACTTTTGCGCCGCCAATCGGGAACGCTTCGTCGTTATTATAAATGACCGCCGTTTTGGGCCGCGAGGTGCGCAGGAAGCAGACCCCTTTATGCGCGGCCATTTGGTCCATCAGCTTCTCGGCACTCAGCGCGTCGCTGGGATACAGCACCGTGCTGCCCGCCACGGCCCGCATCATCGCCAGGTCTTCCAGGCCCATCTGCGAGGGCCCGTCTTCACCAATGCTCACCCCGACATGCGAACCGACCAATTTTACATTCGCCTGGGAGATGCCCGCCACCCGGACCTGGTCGAAGGCGCGGGTAAAAAAAGTTGCGAAGGTCGAGGCAAAGGGAACCTTGCCCCGCACGGCGAAGCCAGTGGCGACGCCGACCATGTTTTGCTCAGCGATAAAGCATTCCGTGAACCGCTGCGGAAAATTTTTCAGGAATTTGTCCGAATAAGTCGAATTCTTCGTGTCACCATCGAGCGCCACGACGCGGCTATCGACCGCGCCAATGCGCACCAGCGCGTTGCCGAAGGCCTCGCGCGTCGCAACTTTATCCCCCAACTGGTAAGAAGGCGCCGGGTACCCTGACGGGGCGTCGTTCTTCGGGGCCGGGAGCGGATTTGGCGCCGGAATCGGTTGGCCGATGCCGGACCTGGCGGAGGGCCGCAACTCGGCAATTGCCCGCTGGGCCTCTTCGGCCGAGAGCGGTTTGCCATGCCAGCCTTCCTTGTCTTGCAGAAAGGAGATGCCTGCCCCCTTGAGAGTGCGAGCCAGGATGACCAGTGGTTGGTGGCCCAAACCGACGGCGGCCAGCACTTCGGTGATCTCGTCCAGGTCATGGCCGTCAATCTCTTCGGTGCGCCAGCCGAACGATTCGAAGCGGCGTTTGTATGCATCCAGGTTATGCCCCAGCGGCGTCGGGTCGCTTTGGCCGAGCCGGTTGATATCGACCAACGCGATCAGATTGTTTAATTGGTTGAGCCCCGCGAGCGCCGCCGCTTCCCAGACCGAGCCTTCCGAGCATTCGCCGTCTCCCAGCAGCACGTAGGTCCGATAATCCAAGGCATCCAAACGCGCGCACAATGCCATGCCCACACCAACGCTCAAGCCCTGGCCGAGCGACCCGGTCGCGACATCGGCGAACGGCAACCGTGGCGTCGGATGGCCTTCCAGGTCGCTGTTAAGTTGGCGCAACTTGAGCAAGTCCTCGACCGGGAACAAGCCGGTCTCCGCCCAGGCCGCGTACAGCAGCGGAGCGGCGTGGCCTTTGGACAGGATGAAGCGGTCGTTATTATAATAGTGCGGGTTCTTGGGATCATAGCGCATGTGACCGAAGAACAGCGCGGCGACCAGGTCGGCGGCCGAACAGCAGGATGTGGGATGGCCACTGCCCGCGGCGGTAGTCGCCTCGATCGAATGAATCCGCAACTGGTTGGCAATTCCCTTCAACGTCTCAATATCAATATCGTTCATGGATACTCCCAAAATCGGTGCACAAAATTACCCAAACGGACCCTCACAGATGAATCGTGGTACGCGAGGCGGGGGTCGAACCCACAACCTTCGGCTCCGGAGGCCGACGCTCTATCCAATTGAGCTACTCGCGCACGCGCTGGCTGCACAGTAGGTCAAACCCTCTCGAGGGGCAACCTGTTTTCTGATTGGAAATTTATTTGAGATCGGCGATGTTAGCGCATCATTGGAGTTGGGAATAGATTATTAAGCGCTCCTGGCGGTTGCTGAAATAACTGCCAGAGTGTTGCGCCCGCGGTTGACCCCGCGCGCAAGACTGCTTCGCCGTCCATGAACCTGGGCCGCATCGCAGATTACCGGGAGCCGAATAAGGGTAAAGGGAAACATGATTTTACGCTTTTTAAACGGAGCGGAGGCAGGTACCAGCGACTTGCCATCAATTTTAGAACCGCTCCCGCTTCCGCTCAAAACGCCAGCCGCCCTCCCACGAGTCCGCGTTCGGGGCTATCAACCCGCCGACCGCGACGCCATCCGCGCGCTGTGCTGCGAAACGGGCTATTTGGGAAATCCAATCGATGCGCTGTTCCAGGACCGCGAGCTATTCGCCGACTTGTTTACCAAGGCCTACCTCGAGCACCAGGCGCCCTGGGCGTTCGTTGCCGAGGACAACGGCCGCGTGGTCGGTTATTTGCTCGGCGCGGTCTCGCGTTCTTTCGAATTGCAATTGTTACGCTGCGGTTTCGTTACCGCCAGCCGCATGGTACTGCGGCTGGTCGCGGGCCGCTACGCCGGCCACCCCCGCAGCCGCCGTTTCGTGCGCTGGCTCCTGACGGCCGGTTTCCGCGAGCAACCGCGCCATCCCGCCAATGCCGCGCACTTGCACTGGGACGTCGAAAAGAACTACCGCGGCCGCGGTGTGCCGCAACAGCTTTGGGCGGCTTATGCGGCCCGGCTTCGTACTGCCAAGGTGCGCCAGTGTTACGGCGCATTTTTTTCGTACCCGGGCCGCCGCCCCGAACTGGTTTATTCGCGGTACGGCTTCAGCGTGTTCGATCGCAAACGCACCACCCTGTTTGAACCGGAGCTCACTGACCCGGTCGAGGTCGTCTGCGTTCACCGCCCGATTTGAGTCCGGCGCGCATGTCGGCTAAGCTCGTCATCTTCACGCTGGCCCCCGCACGGTCCGGCACTGTTTACCTGCGCGCCCTCTTTGAGCGCAACGTGCGCGACTGCGTCACGCGCCACGAACCGTTTTTTGATTGGGGTAACCCCACCCTCTTCGGCCCGGCAATTTACGATGCCTATGCAGGCCGGCTCGAACGGGTGCGGCAACGGCTCGAAAAAAAACGCCGGTACGTCGAGCGCCTGCCGGGCCTCCTTTATCTTGAGAGCAGCCACGCCTTCCTTAAATCCGCTTACGTCGCAGCTCTGGATATTTTTCCCGAGTTGCGTCTGATCCATTTGGTGCGTGAGCCAATGGCGGTGGCGCGCAGCGCTGCCTGGCGCGAAGACTGGCGGCGGCGCCTGCACGCTCCCTTTCATTATTATCGCGGCGATGACGGGCGCCGCCATTTCGCCTGGGCCCTCACCGGCAACGAGCCCATCTTCCGCCAGTTCGATCACACCCATTTGACCCTGTTTCAGTGGTATGTCCTCGAGTGGCTTGAATTGGAAAACCGTGCGATGAAGTTCCTGCGCCAAAACCAGCTTCATGACCGCTGCTTCACTCTGCACAGTCCCGCCGAGCTGAATGCTCCGGGCCGACTTCGCGCAATGTTCGAGTTCTTCGGACTACAACTGCTCCACCCGGAAGTGCGCCTTGGCGGCCGAAAGAACCGCAGCCTCGGCTATTCGAGGGAACGTGCCAAACTGGAGGAAGAAGAATACGATTGGCTCCTGGAACGCCTGCCCGACGAGTATCTCGAAATCTTCACCGAGCCGCCGTACACCTCATACCCCTGGGCGGCGCAGCTAACCCGGCGAAGCGCGGATTGCTAATCGGACTTAATCGGACTTTAGTCCGCGCGCCAGCGTTTTGGACTGCGCCAGCCCTCTGGCGCTTTCACAACACCAGCGTCTCCTGAAAGCGCCAGAGGGCTGGCGCAGTCCAAAACCTTGCGGCTTTGCGGAGCGGGGTTCACGGAAAAGAGAACTCGTCCGGGTCCCAAGGAAGGCTTGCGCAGTTTGATTGTCACTTATTTGTGACCAACTTGTTAATAAGTTGTCACCCATCTTCCTTGATTTTTGGCACCTCCTTCCTATCATCGCCCGCACGGAAACCGATCCGGACCTGCGTCCGGAGGTGCCCGGGCTGGGGACCCCACCAGCCCTTCGTGGCCGACCCAAACCGAAACCGACCGATACAACTATGCTTATGAAACAAACCCTCCTCAGCGCTGCGGTGTTGCTTGGACTGGCTGCGGCGAGCGCCTCAGCCGCGCAATTCTGGTATGACCCCATCACTGAATATCCCAACGGGGGCATCACAACCAACACCGAGGTCTGGTATGCGCACTTGCCGGGCAGTTTGACGGCGCACGATACAATTGTGCAGAGCAATTCTTACACCTCAGGGGCGGCCACCAACGGCAAGCGTTTGCGCATTAATGGGCTCAAGACCGAATACATCATGCGCCTGTTCGACCCGGTCAATACGAATGCCATCACTACCGGAACCGTTTACGCCAGCTTCATTGCCAATGCGAATTTCGTGCCCGCGGCCGGCCAAGGCACCTATTTCGCTACCTTCGATGATCTGGGCGTCCCGCCAAGCGCGACCAACGGCTTTAATTTCCGCGGTCGGGTATTCGAGATCGGCAACACGAATGTTTATCCCTTCACCACGACTTCAGCCGGCACGTTCAGGTACGGCGTGGCCAACGCCGCCGGCGACCCGGCCCAGGGCGGCAGCCCCTATATTCTTTACGTCCCGGTCGATCTCGTGAAGAACATCGATTACCAGGTGGTGCTGAAGTATGTCATCGATGATGGTAACCCGGCTGATGGCTCCACCGCGACCATCTGGGTCAACCCGGCTTCCGAGAGTGACACTGCTAATATGGCAGGGCCAACCGCTGACTCGGGCGCCGCGGCTAGCCTGGCCGGCTTGCTTTTCCGTCAGCGCACCGGCGGCGGCACGGTGGACGTGCGCGATGTAGTCGTCGGTGACACCTTTGCCGATGTCATGACTAACTCGCCGGGACCGGTCCAGGTCGGCCAACAGCCGGCCAGCGTCACTAATTACGCCGGCAACCCGGCGCTGATGGAGGTGTTTGCTTCGAGCATCGGCGGCGGCGCACTCAGTTATCAATGGTACCAAATCGCCGGTGGCGTGACCAACGCCGTCTCCGGCGCCAATGGCCAAACTTATGTCATTGCTCAACTCAGTGGTTCGGATGCCGGCGCTTATTTTTGCGCGATCACCAACGTCGGCGGCATCGGCACCGTCAGCAAAACCAATTATCTGTCGGTGAATACTACGGCGACGCCGCCGACGTTCAAGACGCAGCCCGCCAGTGCGGGCGCCTCGGTTGGCAGCACCGTCACTCTGTCCTGCTCCGCCTACGGCACCGGGCCTTTGAGCTACCAATGGAAT
Organism: Verrucomicrobiia bacterium; assembly: GCA_035934555.1. Lineage (GTDB taxonomy): Bacteria > Verrucomicrobiota > Verrucomicrobiia > Limisphaerales > UBA8199 > DASYXT01. Next base: position 247,156 of record DASYXT010000055.1, read on the forward strand.
TTTAACGGAACGCCGCTGACGGATGGCGGGCCCGTTACCGCCCAGCCGGGAGACAACAGCCTGGTGACGGGTTCCCAGTCACCGACGCTGGTGATTACCGGCGTCAGCACGAATGAAACCGGTAACTTTACTGTCACCGTCAGCAGCACCGGCCCGGTCTCGCCCAACAGCGTCACCAGCACCAACGCAGTACTGACGGTGCGCCCGCCCCAGGCCGTCAGCATCGCTTACCTCCGCAGCTTGTTGAACCCGACGACCTGGCAGGCAACGGACACCAGCTCAACCTTCACGATTACTGGAGTCAACGTCATCCACACAAACCTGACTAGTGGAACGACTTCGTCGTATTATGTGCAGGACAGCACGGCGGGCATCAACTTGTTCATCAGCGGCGATGCCACGTTCCGGCCCAACTATGGCGACGTCATTACCGCCTCGGGCACCTTGTCCAGCTATAACAACAGCCTGGAGCTGATTTGCGTCGCTGGCAATCCCTACCAGGGCTATCAGGTGCTCAGCAATAACCCGGCGCTGATCCCCGCACCGTATGTGTTCTATCCGGCATTGACCAATAACGCGGGTTTGATGGAAACCAACCTCGAGGGTCGCCTGGTCATGCTGACAAATGTGTTCTTCCCCAGTGACGGAACAACTCCATTCGGGTCAGGAGCCAACATCGTGGTCACCAACGAGCACGGCGTGCCTATCACGGTGTTTGTGAGCGCCCAAGTCGCCGAGGTCGTCGGACAGCCGATGCCCACCTTTGCCTGGACCCTGCGCGGCGCTATGTCGCAGTTCCAGAGTGGCAACTACTCGAGCGCCGGCTACGAAATCAATCTGACGAGTTTGGAGGATATCGTCACCGCCGCGCCGCCCGCAGTCACCGCAAGCGCCACGGTCAGCGGCGGACAAGTCACGCTCAATTGGACGGCTGTTCCCTACCAATACTCCTACAGCATCCTGGGGGCGACTGATGTTGCAGGGCCTTACACGCCTGTAATAACGGGGCTGACCTTCACCACGCCCGCCGGCACCTACACCGGTGCTGTCGGCGGTTCGGCCATGTTCTACCGCGTCGTCAGCCCGTAGGAACTTGCGCTGGCCGGTTTGGGCGCCCCGGAGCAGTTATTTCCGGGGCGCTCTTCAAAATAGTAATATCAACAACCCTTGCGGCTGAGTGAAGCAGGATGATATTTTCGCACGGAGCAGAAGTCGCAGCGGCGCTTCCAGCGCGTGGATTGGTCCTATGAATAATAAGTTGAAACGGCATTGGGCTTTTACCTTAATCGAGTTGCTCGTGGTAATTGCGATTATCGCCATTTTGGCCGCGATGCTCTTGCCCGCCTTGGGTCGGGCCAAGCGAAAGGCCCAGCGCATTAGCTGTACCAGCAACTTTCGCCAGTGGGGATATGGCCAGTACATGACCGCCTCGGACAATGGCGACATGCTGCCCAGTGATGGGATGGGGCATAATCATTTGTATCCCGGTGATTCCTGGCAGGGGATCGCTACTGGAACTCCAGACGATCAGTACGCCTGGTTTAATACCGTGCCATCCAACCTGGCCGAAAAGAACTGCTATTCAAACTACTATCACCTGCCCGGCGGCGATCCTCGCAATAAATTCCCGTTTCCCAACCGCAGCAACGGCTCCCGTATCTGGCTTTGCCCCAGCGCTACCATGTCCGACAGCGACTTCGCCCATCTGTCTGGGACCCCATCGGCTGGCGCCAACGGCTTCTTCACTTACGTCATGAATATTGATCTCAAGAACAGCGGCAGTCCCCTGGGATTTGACTACCCTAACATGCCCAAAATCTCCAGCATTCTCAACCCGACCGCAACCGTGCTCATGTTCGACTGCGTTTTCAATCCGGTCACCGAGGTCGTTAACGGAAGCCCGCAGTATAATTCGGTCAACCCGGCCAACCGTTATAATAGCATCGGCACTCGCCATGACCTCGGCACGGTGATCAACTTCGCCGATGGCCACGCCAAGTACTACAAGATTTTCGACGTCACCAACCGCCCCCCCACTTCCGCCACCCCCGGCAATCCGGATATTATTTGGAAATTCTGAATCGGAGCGCAGCTCGGTTCGCGCAACGGACCCACCTCAACGCTCGCCCGTTTGCCGCCGGCAATTCCCCGCTTTGAGGACTTGAAGCTGCGCCGCCGCGCCTGACCCTTTAAGATTAGGAGGAAGATAGGCAGGTCACGCTCTCTCTTGCTCCGCCTCCTCCCCGTACGCCGCGCCTTTTCGGTAGATACGCCGCGCGCGCGGGTCGGCCAGGGAATCCTCGATCCGCTCAAACTGATCGGAGTATTGACGCAACGAACGCGGATCGGCGCCCAACTTTTTGCGCAACGCGGCCAGGCGCACGAAAATCAGCGAGCGCGCGCAGCGGCATCGTTCGGCCACCTGTTCAACCGTTAACCCTTCCACACAGAATAATCTGAACACGGTGTAGAGGGAGGCTTTGAGGGCGGGTTGCGCGGAGTCGAGCGCCTTGACCAGCGCGAAGGCCTGGCGCGCGGTGCCCTCGGCCAACTCTTCTTTGGGCTGCGGACTGAACCGCGCAAACAACTCGCCGGCGGAACGCAGCGGGCGCAAGGTGCCGGCCTCAGTGAATTGCAGGCAAGCCGCCAGCGCGAAAAATCCGGCGGCGCCGCCCGCCAGCAATTCCTGGCCGGCGGCGTCCAAATGGTGAGCCGTCGGCGCCAACAGAATGAATGGTTGCCGCAGCCGAGCCGCCAGTTGAGCAATGACATGGAGCAGAGCCTGGCGGTCTCCCGCCAGCGTGAGGATCACCGGCACGGCGTCAGACGACCAGGCGCCGATTTGGCGCGTTCGTGCCAGGCCAAGCTCAGCGCGCTTCGCCTGCAGTTGAAGCGCTCCACACAATGCCGCCCCCAGCCGCGGCCAGCTCACGCTCCACAGCGCCACCTCATCCCGGCTCAAAACCACGTCGTCGCAACGCAGACTCTCACAACGGCAGACGCCGATTAGGTCCTCCGGCCCGAGCCGCACCACCTGATGCGCACAACCGCAGTCTCGCGGGCAAGGCACGCAGTCTGCCTCTCCGGGCAGCCGCAGCAGGAACGCGGTCTGGAACCAGCCGAAAGTGTCGCCGAGGTGATGCTGCCAGGTTGCCGTCACCGCGGCCCCACGGATGCACTCCAGCGCGGCCCAGCCGGCCGTCGTCGATTCGCCTCGGTCAGGCCGGTCCGGCGCCGGCGCCTCAGCAGGCATTTTGGCGGCGGGAGTTTTCATTTCGCTCGCCGGTATTCACCGGCAATTGCGGCGGAAACCGCGGCGGCAAAGCCACTCGTCCAGGGCGCGCGCATCGCAATGACGCCCCACCTTCAGCACATTGGGCAGGCGAATTTCCACCGGCCGCGCCTTCGTCGAGCAAGGGAACACGACATCAAAGCCCGCGCGGGCCAACCGCGCCGGGCGGGGAAGCAAGTCGTCGAGCGATTCTCCCTCAGCCGCGGGCGCAAACAAATCGGCGCCCTGCCGGACAGTGCGGCCTTCCCGTGGGTTGGGCCACGCGAGTTCAATTTCGCGCAAAACGATTTTCTGGATGCCATCCACGCCAGCGACATCCAGCGCGTCGGCCCCCTCTTCGCGCAGCGGTTCCAACGTGTAGGTGGACCACCACGAGAAATACTCCTCGCTCCCGCGCAGGCATAACCCAAAGCACCTCACGTACAGCTCGCGCTCACCGCGGGTGCGCGCGTTGACCCGAATTTCGTCGTGCTGCGGCGAATACACCACGACGTCATCCCGCTCCGGGCGAAAATGGAGAATCTCGGTTTTCTGCGCTTCAACTTTGGGCGTGCGTGAGAAGGTATCGCCGTGCCTGATCAGGAACCAGTATTCGGGCAAGTTTCGCCTGGCGGGTGAAGGGACGGTGTAAAGTTGAAGGCGGGTGGCATTCTCGCCGCGTTGGTGCTGCGCGAACCATGGGTCCAGCCTTGCCTGAAGCGCCAACAACGTTTCCTCCCCGAGCACAGGCAAAGGCGGGCGCTGCGCCGCAGGCAGACTGGTCCCAAAGTACTCAAACGTGCTCAGCCGCCGCAGCCGCTGTAGATTATGGGCTCGGGCCAGGGCCGCGGGATTCGCCAGCCAGATTTGAAGCGCGATGTCCTCGCGCGACGAACCGGGGCGCAATTCCAATCCCAATGCAACGGCGGTCTGTTCGAGGCGTTCCTGACCGTCCACTCCCGCCAGTTCATGCACCGCAAACAGCGCCTCAGTCAGCGCATCTGGCAGCGCCTCCGGCGCCCCGACCAACCGCACCACCTGGTCGAAGTACTGGGCGTCGGGCAAATCGGCCGCCGGAAGGGTCAAACCCGCGCGTTCGAGTTCCCCCTGAAACTGTAGAAAAAAGCGAGCGAGCAGGTCACGCCCTAGTCGCTGGAGCACCTGCGGGCGAGTGAATCGTTTCCAGTGAAGCATCATAAGCCATTAGAGTTATTGAGAATTGTTCACGATTTATTCACAGGCGCCCCGGACGGCAAGCGGTTCAACCAAATCTTCGGTTTTTAGGGCAAATTCGGCTAAAATGCGCCGCCCCCACGGCCTCGACCAAACCCCGGGCCGCAGCCCAGGCAAGTGGTTCGGTTGCACCACATCCGGGTTTCCATACAGAATTATTAATTTCATGAACAGGATTATGCGCCGGAGACATGGACAGAAACTGTCCATGTAAAGAGATTTTTTGAGAAGTTATTCACAGGTACTTTGCCAGTCCCACAGCAAGAAATGCAAACCCCGAGCGCCGCGGTAGTCGCAGGCTGCCAGCCTGCCGCTGGCGAACGCTGCTAAACAGCCCTCAGTAGTGAGGGGCGGTAGCGATTGGACAAACCTCGTCGCGAGCTTGGTCGGAGGGGTGAGAGTTGTCGGCGGTGCGACAAAGTTCCCGGCCCAGGTGCCGCCACGAGCCCTCGCTACATTCTGTGGACGTCAGCCTTGAACCAGAAACGCGAGCCGCCGATGATTTGCTCGCTGGTGATGGTCGGGCACCAGTACTTCTCGATGTGCGAGCAAACCAGAGCCGTCCCGGTAAAATGATCCACGAACGGCTTGCGGCGCGAGTTGTACATCGTGTCGGTCAGGTCGCGGACTAGCGCCACGTTCAGCCCTGACCGGACTAATTGCCGGATACCGAACGTGCGCCCCAACACACACATATTCTCGTGCACGCCCATGATGAGCACGTTGGTGATGCCGCGCTGGCGCATCAGCCCATACGGTTCGGCGTTTTCGGCCACCGCGTCGCCCTCCGCGATTTGAATCGCGGCGCTCTCGTGTGTCCAGGGGCTGCTCTGCGGACATTGCGGCGAGTCGTCGCAACCTCCATCCGAATCGTCGATCGGCAAGGGCGGCTCGTGCTCGGGACCGAGCCCGGGATGAGCCGCTGCCAAGGCGTGCAGATCGAATTTTGGCGCGCGCTGGGCCAGCTTGCGCGCCGGGGAACCTTCATAGAAGGCCATCGTGTCGCTGGGACAATGGATGATGAACACACCGCGGTTGCGCAAAGCGGTAACCAGTTCGTTCATGCGTGGGGCCATCTCCGCGACGCGGGCAGTCGCTCCTTTGCACCAATGCCGGTCCCACATGTCGCAGATGACCACCGCGGTGTGGGTTGGGTCCCATTCTGCCCGGCGCTGTTGCACTTCCCATTTGTCCGAACCAGGTTGGGCCTGCTTGAGGCTGCGCAGGCTCAGGTGCAGGGGCTCGGATTGGTTCATCGCCTCCGGCCAATCCTCGGATTCGACTTTGAAGGCATAGGCCTGGCGGCAGGGGCGGTTGCTCTCGGTTTGCAACGGGGCTGGCAAATCGATCACCAGTTCTCCGGCTTCCTGCTTCCAAGCCAGTGGTGCTGATACTCCAAGCAGGTGAATGGTCGAGCCCGTTCGAGGCCGCACGAGCTGCGTTCGCAATTGTTCCCCGGGCCATTTGAGCGCGATGATATAGACCACCTTCTTGTCCTTCGTCCGTGTGAACCGCAGGTCCTTGCCTTCGTGGTAGCGGAAATAGGGACGGGTCGCGAAGATGCATTCGTGGTTGATCTTCAGCCAATCGCCGACGTAGGAGACCCGGTCAATCATTTCCTGCGGCCACTTGCCGGTGGGGTCGGGGCCAAACCCGACCTGGAAATTCCCGCCTTTGGCGACGATATCGATCAGGCTTTCGAGTACCCATTCCTTCGATTTATAGGTGTCGTGGCGTTTGTAAGAGAAGCCGGTGCCACAAGGATAAATCACCTGCCACGGGCGCTTCATCACGTTCGGGTCGGCGGGGATCTCACCCTCCGGCGTCTCGTAATCGCCATAAGGACCGATGCCGCGGTTGCGCAGCATGATTTGCGGTTGGAGCGAGCGGGCCATTTCCGCGACACCGTAGGCGTCGGTTTGTGCGGCGTCGGGCCAGGCAATATCCAGGCACAGCGTATCAATCGGGCCGTACCAGGTTAGCAGCTCGGTGATTTGTTCGCGCTCTTTGCGGATGAATGCCGCCCAACGTTTCGGGTCCGCTTCCTTAGTGAAGGTGGGGTCGTAGGAAAAATTTAGCGGGTCCCAGGCAAAATCCGGGTCGTGCCAATCAATATGCGAAAAGTACAAACTGACTCCCAGCCCATGGGCCCGGCCCGCCTTTACTAATTGGCCGATGATGTCCTTGTGGTAAGGCGTCTCGGCGATGCTGTAGTGATCGGTAACCGGTTCATACGTTCCTTCGGCCGTTTTGCGAAACCCGCGCTGCCAGGTCCGCGTCGGCCAGAGGCAAAACCCTTCGTGGTGCTTCGCCGTAAAGGAAAAGTACTTCAGCCCCGCCCGCTGCATGATGCGCATCCATTCGTCGGCGTCAAAGTTCGTCGGGTTGAACTGCCGGTAAGAGGCGTAGTAGTTGCGTTGCCAGTCCTTATCCTTTTGATGATCGCGCAAAATCCACGATTCCCGACCGTCAAACATCGCGTAAAGCCCCCAATGAATCCGCAGCCCCCATTTCAGGTCCATCCATCGCTCGATCGCCGCTTGCCCCGCGTGCCGGTACTGCGGCTCCACCCCGTCGTAAGCGGAGTAGGTTGCCTGGAGTTGTTGCTCCTCAGCGGCGCTAATGGTCTCTGCCCCCTCGAGCGCATTGCTCCAAACCAGGAGTTGAATTCCGACCAGGGCAAACGGCAGCCACCGACGCTGAAGATGTGGGTGCATAGCGGCTCCAGTAACGCACCAAATGGCCCGCGCGTCGAGCGGGAATTCACCTGCGGCAGTACAATGCCACCCTGCGCCAGGTTACAAAAACCCAACGGAGCTAGCGGAGCCAGGGGAACGTCAGAACGGACGAGTACAGCACCCGGAGGCGTGGCCCGGGCAGGGCAGCCTCGCGAAACGAGGCTGCCGGCAATCCATTACGCCATGGCCTCGAGCTTATAGCTCAAGGTATTGTAGTAACGGCGCTTCAGGCCGCGTTTCTTGCGCTGACGCTCCCGGGCTTTGACCAGGTGCTTCAGGCACCGCGAACCTTGCGCGGCGGGCGCACCGCATTCGGTGCACCGACGGTCCCGTTGCATCCGCAACTGATATTTCCGCTGCCGCGAGATGGGCAGGTCTGTGAATTCGTCTTGAATCGGTCTTCTCATTTTCTAATTAACAATAACCTGTTAAATTTAATTGTCCAGAGATTCGACTGTTTTTTGGCCATCGCCACTCAAAATATGATTATTTAATTAAGCCCAACCGCCAAGGCGGTTGAGTTGCTCATTTGCCACCGGGCGAGCTAGGGGGTTCCTGGGGGGTATTGACCCCAAACCCGGCTGGGGTATCCCAGCCCCCCGCCAGAGCTTTGTAAAGCGCGACAAGGCTGGTGGCGGTACGTGTTTGACTTTGCGCCAATTGCGCCTGGGTGTCAAGCTGCGTTCGTTCGGCATCCAAAACCGGCAGGAAATCGGCCACTCCGCTGTCGTAACGCTGGCGGGCGAGCGTCATGGCCTGTGTGGCGGCTTGCGCAGCCTGGTCGAGCAGGTCGCGACGGGCCTGTTCCCGGCCGAAATCCACCAGCGCGTTCTCGGTTTCTTCGAGCGCTAGCAGCACCGTCTTCTCATAATTGGCCAGTTGCCCCTCGGCCTGGGCGTGCGCGGCCCGGATTCGCGCGCGGACATGCCCCAAGTCCAGTGCAGCCCACGTGATTTGCGGACCAAACGAATAGGTGTCATTGCCGGAAGCGCCAAGTGTGGCGAGGTGGCTGGCCGAAAACCCAATGTTCCCGTTGAAAACGACCCGCGGGAAAAGAGCCGAGGTCTCGACCCCGATGCGGGCGGTGGCCGCCGCCAGGCTTCGCTCGGCCGCGCGGACATCCGGGCGGCGCCGCAAGAGTGCGGCCGGGTCTCCGATGTTCACCAGAGGTGGCAGGCTGGGCAGTGGCTGCGGCTGGCCCAACTCAGGTTCGAGCGCTGCCGGAGGCTGGCCCGTCAGCACGCCCAGTCGATGGATGCTGTGTTTGATCGCGGCCTCCAATGGCGGCACCGCCGCCAACGTGATCTTCAATTGGGCCAGTGCCCGGGAGGTATCCAGTTCCGTGGAACGGCCGGCTTTAAAGAGCGCTTCGGTCAATTCCAAAGTCTCGCGCTGGTTCTGGGCGTTTTGCTGCGCAACCCGCAACTGATACTGCTCACCGCGCAGCTCGAAGTAATTGCGAGCGACCTCGCCGACCAGGGTCACCTCCACATACTCGCGGTCGGCGATGGTTGCTGCCAATTCAGCCGTGCTCGCCTGAATCGAGCGGCGCACGTGCCCGAATATGTCCAACTCCCACGTCGCATCGAACCCAACGCTGAATAGCTGCAACTCCCGCTGCTGACGCGTCAGTTGGAAGGGAATCGAATCCTTACTGGACAGTGACTTGTTATACCCGGCATAGGCGCCAGGTTCGGGCAACGCGTCGGCGACAGCCTGCGAGCGGAGCGCGCGCGCCTCGCGCACCCGGGCGGTGGCGATCGCCAGGTCCTGATTCGAGGCGAGGGACTGAACGATAATCTGGTTCAGCAGCGAATCGTTAAACTCGCGCCACCACGCTAGCGTGACCGGCGCGGCCGCATAGTTGGTTGGTGCGCCTTCGGCGAAGCGTGGCGCGGCCCGCGTCTCGGGCGGGTGGTAATTCGGTCCCACGGCACAACCGGCCACGCACAAAAGCAAGGCGCCGAGAAGAGAAGGTATCGTAACTTTCATATTATGACTCCGAGGAAATGGACCCAGGCATTTGCGCCTGCGGGAGGGCCGCCGGCTGACGCCGTTCCAGCACCTTGCGGATCACCACGTAGAACACCGGCGTCAGGACCACACCGAAAAACGTCACACCCAACATTCCGAAGAACACCGCCGTGCCGATCGACACACGCATTTCCGCACCGGCCCCATGCGAGAGCATCAAGGGAATCACCCCGAAGGTGAACGCCAGCGAGGTCATCAGGATGGGACGCAAGCGCAGGCGCGAGGCTTCCACGGCCGCTTCGACCCTTGTGCGTCCGGCATCCTGGAGTTGTTTGGCGAATTCGATGATCAGGATCGCATTTTTGCAGGCCAGCCCCATCAGCACCACCAGCCCGATTTGGGTGAACAGGTTGTTATCCAACCCGCGAAGCCACACTCCAAAAATAGCGAACAACAGGCACATGGGCACGATGAGGATAATCGCCAAAGGCAGCGACCAACTCTCGTATTGCGCCGCCAGCACCAGGAACATCATCAGCACACACAAAGGGAAAATGTACACCGCCGTGTTCCCGGCCAGGATTTGCAGCAGGGTCAACTCCGTCCACTCGATCTTCATGCCCGGCGGGAGTGTCCGTTCCGCCAACCCATTCATTAGTGAAATCACGTCGCCGGAGCCGAAGCCCGGCGCCGTGCTGCCGTTGATTTCCGCCGTCGGATACAAATTATAGTGTCCCACCAGCACCGGCGCATTAACGTCTTTAACCTGAACCAGCGTGCTCAAAGGCACCATCTCCCCTTCGGCATTGCGGGTGCGCAGCAGGCGAACGTCCTCGGGGCGGTCACGGTACGGCGCGTCGGCCTGCGCCGTCACGTGATAGGGGCGCCCGAAAATTGTGAAATCGTTCACGTATAGCGATCCCAGGTACACCGAGAGCGTGTCCCAGATCTCATTCAAGGGCACGTGCATGGATTCGGCTTTGGCGCGGTCCACATCCAGGAACACCTGCGGCACGCCGGCCCGGAACGTGGTTTGCGCGAAGGAGACGCCATGAGAAGAGTCGCGCATGGCCGCCAGCGCCAGGTTAGCGGTGTTGGTTTGCAACGCGGTATAGCCCAGGCCGGCGCGGTCCTCGACCTGCAACTTAAATCCGCCCAAAGTGCCCAGGCCGTCCACCGGCGGCATCCCGAACACACCGACGAACCCGTCTTGAATGTTCGCTTGCGCAAGTTTCTTTTGCAGGTTGCGGATAATCACGTCGGCGGTGAGGCCGTCGTTGACCCGCTCCTCGAATGGGCTCAGCCGGATAAACAGGCTGGAGGAGTTGGCGCTGTTGCCCAGCGACACCAGTGAGAGCCCGGCGAACTCCGAGACCGCGGCAATGCCAGGGGTCTGCTTGATGATCTTGGTCACACGCCTGCTCAGTTCTTCGGTCCGCTGAAGTGACGCGCCATCCGGAAGCTGCATGTAACAGAAAATGCTTCCCTTATCCTGTGACGGAATGAATCCGGAGGGGACTTTGACGAAGCCGAACCAGGTTAGCACCAGCAGCCCCGCGTAGAGCGCCAGGCTGATGCCAGTGTGCCGGAGCACCCGGCGCAGGAAACTCACGTATTTGTTTCGGCCCCCATCGAATAGCGCATTGAATCCGCGGAACAACCAACCGACCGACCCGTGCAGCACCCTCCCCACTCGGTCCCTGGGCGCATGATGCGGCTGCAACAGGATCGCGCTGAGGGCGGGACTGAGCGTCAGCGAATTGAACGCTGAGATCAGCGTCGAGACGGCGATCGTCAACGCGAACTGCTGATAAAACTTGCCGGTGATGCCGCCGATGAATGCCGTCGGAATAAATACCGCGCTCAGCACCAGCGCAATCGCGATGACCGCGCCGCTGACTTCGTCCATCGCTTTGCGCGTCGCCTCGGCTGGTGCCAGCCCCTCGGTAATGTGGCGCTCGACGTTCTCCACCACCACAATGGCGTCGTCCACCACAATCCCAATCGCCAGCACCAGCCCGAACAACGACAGGTTGTTGATCGAAAACCCAAAGGCCGACATCGCGGCAAACGTGCCGATCAACGAGACCGGCACTGACACCAGCGGGATGAGCGAAGCGCGCCAGTTTTGCAGGAACAATACCACGACAAACACCACCAGCAGGATCGCGACAATCAGCGTGTGAATGACCGCCCGGATCGATTCGCGGATGAACGCCGAAGTGTCGTAGGCGATCCGGTATTCCAGCCCTTGCGGGAACTCCTGACTGAGTTCTTTCATTGCCGCTTCGATGGCATTGGCAGTTTCGATCGCGTTGGAACCCGGCTGCTGAAACAGCGCGATGGCGGCGGAAGGTTGGCCGTCGAGTCGGCTATCGATGCTGTAATCGGCCGCCGCCAATTCGATGCGTGCCACATCGCGCAAGCGGGTAATCTGCCCGCCGCTAGCGGCCTTGAGCACAATGTCACTGAATTCCTCGGTGCTCATCAGCCGGCCCTTGGTCCGCACTGCCAGTTGGAACAGGTTGCCGGCCGGTTGCGGCGCCTGGCCGAACAGCCCGGCGGCGACCTCGACGTTCTGCCGGCGAATCGCCGCCACGACATCGCTCGCCGTGAGGTTGCGCGCCGAGACTTTGTTTGGGTCCAGCCAAATCCGCATGCAATAATCGCGCGCGCCGAAGATGATCGCATCGCCCACTCCCGGGAGCCGGGCCAGCACGTCTCGCACGTGCAAATATGCGTAATTGCTCAGATACACCGGGTCATACTTACCCTTAGGTGAGATCAGGCTCACCAACATCGCAATCGTCGGAGAGCGCTTGCGCGTGATCACCCCCAGTGTGCGCACCTCTTCCGGCAGGCGCGGCAACGCGCCATCCACCCGGTTTTGCACCAACACCTGCGCCGTGTTCGGGTCGGTTCCCACCTTAAACGTGATCGCCAGCCGCACCGAACCGTCGCTGCTGCACTGGGCCGACATGTACATCATGTTCTCGACCCCGTTGATCTGTTCCTCCAGCGGCGTCGCCACCGTGTCGGCCACCGTATCGGCGCTGGCGCCCGGAAAGGTAGCCTGCACGAAAATGGTGGGCGGCGTAATCTCGGGGTACTGCGCAATCGGCAAGGTGAACAGGGCGATCAACCCTAACAGAACAATAAAGATCGACAGAACCGACGCGAAAATCGGACGACGGATGAAGAAATGAGAGAATTTCATCTGCAGCGGGCGTTAGGATTGCGGCTTGGCCCCGTGTCCGCCCGGATTGGTTGCGGCGGCGTCGGCTGTGCGGGATTCAGCCGTTGCGGTCTGGACTTGCACTTCGATCCCCGGCCGAAGCATCACCAGCCCGTTCGTCACAATACGATCGCTTGTGTCGAGGCCGCTTAAAACAGTGCGCCAGGCGCCATGCGCCCGGCCGGTTTGGATCGAGCGCGCCTCGATCCGATTCTGCGCGTTGACCAGGTAAACATACTTATAACCCTGGTCCGAGAGCACCGCCACGTCGGGCACCAGCAACGTCTCTGCGGGTTGCCCGGCGAGCACCCGCACATTGGCAAACATTCCCGGAACCAGCAGACGGTCGGCGTTGTCGAAAACCGCCCGCAACCGAATCGTGCCTGTTTGGGGATTAACCTGGTTATCGAAAAAGTCCACCCGCCCGCGGTGTCCGAACCCTTGCTCGCTCACCAGGCCCAGTTCGCAAGCCAGCGCGGCGTCCGCAGCGGGAGCCAGTTCAGCCGTCTTGGTGCGGGTGCGATAGTCGAGAAATGCGCCTTCCTCGACATCAAAATAACAATAGATCGGGTCAAGGGAAACAATCGTCGCGAGGACCGTCGCACCGCCATTGCCCTGCGTCTGCACCAGGTTGCCGACCGTCACCAGGCGCCGCCCGATTTTCCCGCTAATCGGCGCGGTAATCCGCGTGTAATCCAGGTTCAACTGCGCCGCGCTTTGCGCCGCCGCTGCTGCCCCCAGCGCGCCTTCAGCTTCTCGCACTGCTTTGCTGCGACTGTCGTACTCCTCTTCGGACATCGCGCGACCGCCTCGCAGCGCATCCGCTCGTTTCAAATCATTGCGCGCCAGCTCCAGCCGTGTCTCGGCTTCGCGCTGTTGCGCTTGCGTCCGTTCCAGTTCCGCCTGGTAGGGCTTGGGATCAATCACAAACAGCAGGTCGCCCGCCTTCACCTCCGCGCCATCCTGGAAGTGAATCGATTCCAGATAGCCGGTAACCCGCGGGCGCAACTCCACCGTCTCCACCGCTTCGATGTGCCCGGGATATTCGTCCCAATTGGTCACGGTGTCGCGATGCGGCAGGCTGACACTGACGCGCGGCGGCGGAGCGGCCGGCCCCGGAGGATGCGAACATGAGCATAATCCCGCCGCAACGGCGGCCAGGAGATAGGGCGTTGTCTTCATAGCAAAACTTGAGAATCGAGTCATAATCAAGACTTCGTGGCTAATGGCTGCGGGTTTGGTCCCGCTCGCCGGCGCAGCGGGGCATGGGACTTCGCGGCCCGGCCTGCGGATTGGGCCGTTCTTCGGGCAGTCAGTGCGCTGAATCCCGCGGCGAAAAACCCCACCATTTCCCCCAGCACTTCCTGCGCATCGACGGGCACGGCGTGGCCCTCGGCTTCCAGCTTGTGCGGGTTGCACAGCACGAAGGCCAGCGCGCCCGAAACGAATTCCAGCCGCCAACGCAAATAAATCAGCGGAACCTCGGGCAGCGATTCGTGCAAAGCCTCCAGGAACGCTTGCCGCATCGGTGTATTCTGGTTGCGCAGAAACGCCTGGGTCTGCGCGTCCGGTTCAGCGGCTATGCGGCCAATCAGACGCGCGACCGCCAGGCGCTGATGCGGCACGCTCAGCGCCACATGCAAGGCCGGTTGCAGTAGCGCCTCCAGGATCGCCTCCACCGCCAACGGCGTTCTGCCGGCCGCCTCCTGGCGCGCTCGCAAACCGTCCAGTTGGTCCTGGCGCAACGGCCCGAAGCGCCGCCTGAGCACCGCCTCCATCAAACCTTCCTTCGAACCGAAGTAATAATAAACCGTCGCCAGGTTCACCCGGGCGCCTTTGACGATGGTGCGCATCGACGCCCCGGCAAAGCCCGCGTCGGCAAACGCCCGCTCGGCTGCATCCAGGATGCGGTCGCGGCGGCAAAGTTCAGCGGGACCCGGCATAAGTTGAACGTTCGTTTAAAACGAACGTTTGACATCTAACTGTAAATTCCACGAACGTCAAGCAGGTACAAAGCAGCAATTTACGAAGCGGCAGAGGGCTGCCGCAGTCCACAACGCTCCCGCGACTCTTGGCACGCTACTCCTTCCGCGAGGTTTTGGACTGCGGCAGCCCTCTGCCGCTTTTTCACAACCGATGGCTTAATCTTACCCACACCCCCCTCCGCCAGTGCAATTCATGAACCTACTCACACCGAGGAGAGGACAGCCTCGTCTCCGCGCTCCGTCGTTAATTCTCCAGCCTCCCTGCGACCATCCCCTTCACCAATCGGCGCTAATGCCTCCCCCCGTTCCCCCTTTTTCTTTGCCCCAGACCGGTTTCCCCACTATTTTCACGATTCTATGAAGTGGTCTTTACTGCAGGCTGGCCTGCTCATCCCCTCGTTCATCGTCGGTTCAGTCACCTGGGTCCGGCCGGCCCAGGCCGAGTCGCTCCAGGACTTCGCCGCGCGGGCAGAAAAATTCAAAGGACTCATTCGGCTGCCCCAGTTCGAGACCACCACCAACGAAATCCGCGATACCTTGCGCCGCACCATAGCCGCCGGCAACGCCGCGCTGGACCAAATCGCTGCCCTGGATGCGCACCAGGTGACCTTCCAGAATACTGTCCGCGCCATGGACGACCTCCAGTACCAGATCGGTTCAGTGGACAATCGCCTCGCCTTAATCAAAGAAACCAGCCCCAGTGCCGATATCCGTGACACCGCCACCGAAGCCCTCAAGCAACTCGATCAATGGGCCGTCGGGCTGGACTATCGCGAGGACGTTTATCACGCCCTGAAGGCCTACGCTAACACCAAGCCGCGGCTCAAAGGCGAGGATGCCAAATTGCTGTCCGAAACCATGCGCGATTATCGCCGGGCCGGCCTTGATTTGCCCAAGGCCAAACGCGATGAAGTCGAGCGCCTGCGCAAAGAGTTGACCAGCCTTACCACCGATTTTGACTCGAACGTGACCAAGGCGGAGAAAAGCGTCCTCTTCAGCAAGGCCGACCTCGAGGGCGTGCCGGAGAGTTTCCTCGCGCAAATCAAAACTCCCGACGGCCAGTACAAGGTCATGGCCAATATCACCTGGCACTACGTGGTCGTGATGGAGAATGCCCGCCGCGAGGACACGCGCAAAAAGCTGCTCACCGAGCGCAACAATCTTGCCCGCAACGACAATATTCCTTTGCTCGAGAAAATCCTGCCTTTGCGCGACGACATCGCTCACAAGCTCGGATACAAGAGTTGGGCCGATTACCAAACCGAAGTCAAAATGGTCAAAAACGCCCAAACGGCGATTGATTTCCTCGAGCGGCTTAAAACCGGGTTGCAGCCCAAATTCGACGCCGAACTGGCCGAGTATCGCAAACTGAAGGTGGCCGATACCGGAGATCCCAATGCCAAAATCCACATCTGGGATTGGCGCTATTACAGCAATCAGCTCAAGAAACAGAAATACACCGTCGATGCCGAGCAACTGCGCGTCTATTTCCCATACCAACGCGTGCTCGAAGGCATGTTCAGCATTTATCAAAATATCTTCGGGCTGAAGTTCGAGCGCATCGCTCCTCCCTACAAATGGGTCGATGACCTGCAGCTCTACGCCGTCTCCGACAGCCAAACCGGCGAGCCCCTCGGCCTCTTTTACCTCGATATGTTCCCGCGCGAGGGCAAATTCAATCATTTCGCCACCTTCGGCATTATCGAGGGCAAGCTGCTCGAAGACGGCCGCTATCAACGCCCCGTCTGCGCGCTGGTCTGCAATTTCCCCTCCCCGACTCCCGGCACCCCCTCCCTCATGTCGCACCTGGATGTCGAGACCCTCTTCCACGAATTCGGCCACGCCATGCACGGCATCCTCACCCGCGCCAAGTACGGCCGCTTCTCCGGTACCAGCGTCCCCCGTGATTTCGTCGAGGCTCCTTCCCAAATGCTCGAGAACTGGGTCTGGGACAAAAAGGTCCTCGACAGCTTTGCCGCCGATTACCGCGATCCCTCGAAAAAAATCCCCGCCGATATCCTGGCCCGCCTCAAGGAAGCGCGGCTGGCGACCGAAGCGACTTTCTACCGCCGCCAGCTTTCATTTGGCTTGATGGATTTGCGCTTGCACAGCCAAATCCATGACGCGAACGCGGCCGAAGCCTTGCCGCTGTCCAACCAGGTGCTCGATCAGGTTTTTCTCCCGCGCATCCCCGGCACCGCCTTTGTCGCTTATTTCGGACATTTGATGGGCTATGACGCCGGTTATTATGGTTATGCCTGGGCCGACGCCATCGCGGCCGACATGGCGACGGTATTCGAAAAGGCTCCACAAGGCTACTTTGACAAGACCGCCGGCCAGCGGCTCCGCAAGGACATTTACGAAGTCGGCGACTCCCGCGATGTGAATATCTCCATCGAGAAGTTCCTGGGCCGAAAACGCTCGTTGGACCCCTTCCTCAGGGAGCTGGGGATCGAGAAACCCTCCCCTGACACCGGCACGAAATTGTCGGGCAACGACAAACCCGAAGCGCTCCCGCACTCTTAATCAGAGCTTCCTCACGCCTCTGTTGCCTTATAAAACCTCGCTTCTGCCGAGCCCCTCACGGGGTTCACGGTTCTTTTGGGGAAAAAACGGGTGTATGGCGGCCGAATCCGGCGAAAACGGGCGCGCGCTCGACACACCACATTCCGGAATTACATCCCGCTGGACTGGCTAAGGGAATTGCCTTAGGTTTCCCCCGTGGCGAGCACTCCGAAGAATGCGGGCCCGAACAATCCCGCCAAAGCCGAAGGCGTATCATTTGAAGAGGCTTTGAAGAAGCTGGAAACCATCGTGGAACGGATGGAAAGTGAGGAGTTGCCCCTGGAAACCCTTCTGGCTAAATATGAAGAAGGCGCGCAGTTGGCCAAACTCTGCCAGCAAAAGCTCGCCGAAGCCGAAGTGAAAATCCAACAACTCGAGAAAAATGCCGCCGGCGAGCTCAAGTTGAAGCCGTTGCCCGCCGGTGAAATCTCAGAAGCCCAAGCGTGAGGTCCGACGCCGGGTCAGCCCGGCTGGTCCCTCCACGGTTTTGTCAGCCCGACTCTAATTATGAGCCAATACCTGGACATGGTGGATAGTCCGTCGCAGGTCAAGAAATTGACACTGGACCAACTGCTGATTTTGGCGGAGGAAATCCGGCAGGAGATGATCACGGTCCTGTCCCGCAATGGCGGCCACCTGGGGCCGAACCTCGGCGTCGTCGAGCTCACCCTGGCGCTGCACTATGTTTTCAGCACTCCCAAAGACAAATTTGTCTGGGATGTCAGTCACCAAAGCTACGTGCATAAATTGCTCACCGGCCGGAAAGGGCTTTTTAGCACAATCCGCAGCACGGGTGGGTTGAGTGGTTTTGCGCTGCGGTCGGAAAGCGAACACGACGCTTACGGCGCGGCCCATGCCGGCACCGCCCTCTCCGCCGCGCTGGGCATGTGCGCCGCCCGAGACAAGCGCGGGACGGATGAAAATGTCGTGGCAGTTTTTGGCGACGCCGCGCTCACCAACGGCATTTCGTTCGAGGCGCTCAACAATGTCGCGCACACGACCAAGCGGTTCATAGGCATTCTCAACGACAACGAATGGAGCATCGCCAAGAACGTCGGCGCCATCTCCAGCTACCTCAACCGGCTGATCACGCATCCGTCGTATAACAAACTGGCGCGCGATTTCGAGCGGTTCCTCCGCCGCCTGCCCAAAGGCGAGGTCGCCCTCAAACTCGCGCATAAGGCCGAGGAAGGCTTTAAAGGCGCGCTGAATGAAGTGGGGTTGCGGCCCACGGCCGCGACGATTGAAGCCGATGGCCGCGGCGGTTACGGCAGCAGCCTCATTTTCGAGGAAATGGGCCTTCGTTATCTCGGCCCGATTGACGGTCACAATCTGCCCCTGCTGATCAGCACATTGGAATTTGCCAAGGCCTGCGACTACCCGATCGTCATTCACATCCTTACCCAGAAGGGCAAAGGCTTCGAAGCCGCGCTCAAGAATCCGGAGAAGTTCCACGGACTCGGACCCTATGATGTCGCGACGGGAGCAACCCTGCCCGCCAAAGCCGGCACACCTCCCAATTGGCAGGAGGTCTTCGGCCAGACGATGGTCCGGCTGTGCCAGAAAGATTCAACCATCGTCGGGATTACCGCCGCCATGCCCAGCGGCACCAGCTTGAAGCTGCTCGAAAAAGCGTTTCCCGACCGGTACTTCGACGTCGGCATTGCCGAGGAACATGCGGTGCTCTTCGCCTGCGGCATGGCTACCATGGGCCTTCACCCGGTGTGTGCGATTTACTCGACCTTCCTTCAGCGCGCCTACGACTGCATCGTCCATGATGTCGCGTTGCAGGATTTACCGGTGATCTTCTGCATGGACCGCGCCGGGCTTTCGCCCCAGGACGGTCCGACCCACCACGGTTTGTTCGACATCGCCTATTTGCGGCATGTGCCCAATTGCATTTTGATGGCGCCCAAAGACGAGGATGAACTGGTGGATATGATGTTCACGGCCAGCCATGAGCCGCATCCGGTCTTCATCCGCTACCCGCGCGGGCCGGCCGAAGGCGTCCCCATCAAAGAGCAGCCGCGCCTGCTGGAAATCGGCAAAGCCGAACTGCTGCAGAATTTCGCCAACCACGCCGGGCGCAAAGTGGCATTGCTGGCCCTCGGCAACATGGTGCGCGTGGGCGAGCAGGCCGCCGCTACACTCACCGAACAAGGCTACGATGTGGCGCTGGTGAACGCCCGCTTTGCCAAACCGCTCGATGCCGGTCTGACGGAATTCCTCGGCCGCGCGGCGGAGTTAATCGTCACGCTGGAAGACCATGCGATCGCCGGCGGCTACGGCAGCGCCGTCCTGGAATTGCTCAACGAAAAACGCATCACGACGCCGGTGATACAGTTCGGCTGGCCAGACCGCTTTATCGAGCATGCCACCAGCGTCGAAGACCTCCGCCGCAAATACGGCCTCACCGTCGATAACCTCGTCAGCCGCGTCCGCATGGAATTGACTCCCAGCCCGCTCTTGCGCGAAAGCGTGGTGGCGTGAGCCGGAGCTCCGCCATCCCATATCGTTAGATTCTCAGGGTTTCAAACGCGAAGGGCGGAAAGGATAGTATTCCACTTTGCAGAACTGCGCGTCGCGGATCACTGGGTCGGGCGTAATCAGCTTCAGATTTAGCACACGCGCCGTCGCGGCGATGGTGCGATCAAACGGGTCGCCTGGAAAATTGCTCGGCAGCTCGTTCGTAACCGTTGCTATTTCAGGGGTGATTTCCACCAACTCGACGTCTCGGCCCAAACCCGCGGTGAAAAAATCCTGCAAGCCGCCGTGAAACTCAAGCCGGCCTCGTCGATGGTGAATGGCGCATTCCAATAAGCTCACGCTGCTAAGTCCTTTGAGTTCTTCAGGGTTGCTGAGGATCTCCCGAATTTTGGAGGGCAGCACCTCCGGCATGGTGACGCTGTTGGACCAAGTCGCGGTATCCAGCAGGTAGTTCATTCATTGCCCTTCCATTCGCCGGCCGGCACACGTTCTGGGGAAAGCGGGTTGCCTTTAGCCAAATGCCTGCCCGCACCATGATGCGAAACTGGCCGCTCAGCCTCGAAGATGAACCGCTTGCCTTGGCGGTCCACCAGCCGGATGCGCTTGCCGGCAGAAGCCAGTCGCTTGAAATGCGACAGACGGCGCGAGAATTCACGCATAGTATGCATGTCATACTTTAACGCTGACAATCACCCATCGTCAACTCCACCATTTCGAGGGCGCAGAGGGGGCTTTTCGGGGCCGCTGAAGTCGCCCCCCTCCCGCCCGTTTTTGTCCTGTTTTTGTTTTCTTGCTTTCCAATGCCCAGCGGGTACTGATCAACCCTCGTTTTTGCGGTTTTGAGCCTAACACCCAAATCTCATCATGGCGTATAAAGACATTACTCCGCCGGCCGGCGGGAAAATCTCGGTCCAAAAAGGCAAACTCACGGTGCCGGATAACCCGGTGCTGCCCTTCATCCGCGGCGACGGCACCGGACCCGATATTTGGGCCGCCAGCCAGCGCGTGTTTGACGCCGCAGTGCGCAAGGCCTACTCAGGCAAGCGCAGCGTCGCCTGGTTCGAGGTGTTCGCCGGTGAAGCCGCCAAAAACAAATTCGATAACTGGCTGCCCGACGACACGATCGAAGCCTTCAAGGAGTTCCTGGTCGGCATCAAGGGGCCGCTGACGACGCCGGTCGGCGGCGGTATCCGTTCGCTTAACGTCGCCTTGCGCCAGATGCTCGATTTGTACGTCTGCCTGCGCCCCGTCCAGTACTTCACCGGCGTGCCCTCCCCCGTGAAACGGCCCGAGAAGGTCAATATGGTGATTTTCCGTGAGAACACGGAGGACATTTACGCCGGGATCGATTACCAGGCCGGCGGTCCCGAAGCCAAAAGCATCCTGGCATTCATACAGAGTGACTTGCCGGCGGCGTTCAAGAAGATCCGTTTCGGCAAGGATGCCCCTGACCAGGTGGGCATTGGCATCAAACCAGTCAGCCGGCCCGGCAGCGAACGGCTCATCCGCGCCGCACTCGAATATGCCATCCGCGAAAAGCGCCGCAGCCTCACCCTGGTGCACAAGGGCAACATTATGAAGTACACCGAAGGCGCGTTTCGCGATTGGGGCTATGAACTGGCCAAGCGCGAGTTCGGCGCGGCTGAGATTGACGGTGGTCCCTGGTGCCGCCTGCCGCAAGGCATCATCGTTAAGGACGCCATTGCCGATATTACACTCCAACAGGTGCTCACGCGGCCTGAGGATTTCGATGTGATTGCGACGCTGAATCTGAATGGAGATTACCTTAGTGACGCCCTGGCGGCTCAAGTCGGCGGTATCGGCATCGCTCCCGGCGGCAATATCAATTACCTGTCCGGCCATGCAATTTTCGAGGCCACCCACGGTACGGCACCCAAATATGCCAACCAGGACAAAGTCAACCCGGGCAGCGTCGTGTTGAGCGGCGAGATGATGTTCCGGTATTTGGGCTGGACCGAAGCCGCCGATCTGATCCTGAACGGCCTGAATGGGGCGATCGGTTCCAAGCGCGTTACCTACGATTTTGCGCGCCAGATGCAAGGCGCCACCGAAATCAAGTGTTCCGAATTTGGCGACAATATCATCGCACACATGTGAGCGGACCCTTTGCCGGAGACTCCTTACGTAACCTCCAGCCAAGCCGATAAGAATTTTGAGTTCTCAGCGGTACTTTCGTCGGGATAGACTGGCGCGGTGAAGAAGCCGCGCCCGAACCGGCCATCCAAGCCTGGGCCAGCGCCCAAAGGCCAGCGCCAGCCCGCGGCTGCCGCAATCCCAGCTCAAAATGCAATTTCGCCGGGCCGGCAATGGCTCTTCCGCCTGGCGCTGCTTATCATTGTTCCCGCAGTGCTGTTCGGTGCTCTGGAAGGCGCGCTGCGGCTCTGTGGCTATGGCTACGATACCGGGTTCTTCAAGTCCCGCACGATTGACGGGCAGAAGTTTCTCATCGAAAACGACCAGTTCGGCTACCGCTTCTTCCCGCCGGACCTGGCGCGGCTCCCAGTCCCCTTGCGGATGCCTGCCGTGAAGCCGCCCGGGGCGACGCGCATTTTTATCCTCGGCGAATCGGCGGCGATGGGTGATCCCGAGCCTGCCTTCGGCGCAGGCCGATACCTCGAAGCGCTGCTGCGCGAACGGTTCCCCAACCGCCAATTCGAAGTCATCAATGTGGCCATGACGGCTATCAACTCGCATGTGATTCTGCCGATTGCCCGCGATTGCGCGCGCCAGCATGGCGACGTTTGGATCGTGTACATGGGCAACAACGAGATGGTTGGTCCGTTTGGCGCCGCAACGGTTTTCGGCACGCAAGCGCCGCCGCTCGGCCTGGTGCGCCTGACCCTCGCTCTCGAGCAGACCCGCGTCGGGCAATTGCTCGCCGCCTTGAGCCGCAATCTCAGGCCGGGCGCCTCGACGCACACCTGGGGCGGGATGGAGATGTTCGCGGGGAACCGCGTCGCGCCACACGCTCCCCGGCGCGAACGGGTCTATCGCAATTTCCAACGCAACCTCAGTGATATCCTGGAAGCCGGCCTGGACTCGGGCGCCAAAATCATTCTCAACACCGTCGCGGTTAACCTGAAGGATTGCCCGCCCTTCGCCTCGGCGCCAGCGACCACGCTTTCGCCGCAGGATCACGTCGCCTTCGAGACCCTCGCTTCCCAGGCCAACGCACTCAGTGCTAATGGAGAGTTCGCCCGCGCCGCTGAAACCTATGGCCGCGCGGCGCAGATAAACCCGGAGTCCGCCGCAGTTCAATTTGACTGGGCGAACTGTTTGCTGCGCGCCACCAACGCCCTCGCCGCTCGTGAACATTACCACTCAGCCTGCGACCTGGATGCGCTTCCCTTCCGGACCGATGACCGCATCAACCAAATCATCGCGCAGAGCGCGAAGGAACACCCGCCAGGCGCGCTAAGGCTGTGCGACACCGCGTCGTTGCTCTCAACCAATAATCCCGCCGGAGTCTGTGGTCAGGAATCTTTTTATGAGCATGTCCATCTGAATTTTGACGGCAACTACCGCCTCGCCAGAATTTGGGCGGAGCAACTCGAACGCCTGTGGCCAGAATGGACCAACCGCAGCACAGCCGGCGTGCCGGACCAGAGTTGGGCATCGCAAGTCACCTGCGAACGGCGCCTGGCCCTGACGGACTGGAATCGCTATAACGTACTCGCCGAGGTCCAACGCCGGTTCGAGCAGCCGCCCTTGAGCGCCCAGCCTAATAACCGCGACCGATTGGCCGCACTCACCGCCGATTTAGCAGGTCTTCAACAACGGCTCACACCCCAGGCGGCCGAATCCGCGCGCGCCCTGTATCTCGACGCGGTGCAACGCTGGCCTGACGATTATCGGCTCAAGGAAAACTTTGCCGATTTCCTGCAGGCCATCCATGAATACCCGGCCGCCGCAGCGCAATGGCGGCAAGTCGGCGCGCTCATTCCGCAGGATCACCTCTCCGATTTCGAGTTGGGCCGCCTGGCAGCGCTCCAAGACAACTTCAGCGAAGCGCAAGCTCACCTGACTCAGGCCCTCGCCATTCGCCCGAACTTCAGCGAAGCCTGGCTGGAATTGGGCAAGGTGCATGCCGCCCAGACAAATTACGACCTCGCCTTGAGCGCCTACCGGCAAGGCATGAAATTCCGCCCCGACGATTACCGCCTCAAGTACTTCTCCGGCCTGGCGCTTTCGAAATTGCATCGCCCGGCAGAAGCTATCAGCGACTACCGTGACGCGGTGCGGTTGAACCCTGGTTTTTGGAAGGCGCATTTCGAGCTGGGCGGTCAGCTCGGTTTGGCAGGCCAATTCACCGAAGCCAAAGCCGAGCTGGAGCAGGCCGTTCGCTTAAACCCTGGTTTCGCCCCGTCCCATTTGAACCTGGGCGTGGCCTTGATGAAGCTGGGCCGGACGGCGGCGGCTGAAAGTGAGTTTCGCGAGACACTCCGGTTGGAACCGGGAAATCGAACCGCCTTGCAGGCACTGGGCCAACTCCAAAGAAGTGAATCGAGCAGGTAAGCCAAACCAGCACGCCGCAACGGGCGTCTAATCCTGCGACGGCTCTTCGCCGGGCTTATCGACCAAGGTCCGCCCTTCGGTCCGCTCACCTGAGCCGCCCTGCCGCCGTAATACCAGGTAGAACACCCAAAGCACCAGCAGAACAATCACTGCCGCGGGAATCAACCACCAGTGCAACATACTTTTCCGTCCGTTTGGATGCTTTGTTCGAAACTGACCCTAAAACAAACTACTACAGCTTCTTCGCGGTTCAACCGCATGCAAACCCGGCAGGCGTTTGCAAAGTAGTTCTTGGCTTACGCTACCCCCAGGTCCGGAGAGGATTCCCCTCTCCCCTTCCGAAGGGGAGAGGGCTCCCTCTAGGGCTCCCTCTCCCCTTCCGAAAGGGGAGAGAGGTTATTTCGGTGACCCCCAATATTGAGCTCGCCCTTTAGGGCTCCCTCTCCCCTTCGGAAGGGGAGAGGGCAGGGGTGAGGGGTCAATCCAAGGGGTGAGGGGTCAATCCACAGGCCTCTCAATATCCATTCTTTGCAATGTGCGCAAAACGTAACATCGCGAGAGTGGTCAAAGCACTATTATCCGCTCGCGATTGGCGCTTTGGGCATCGGAAAACAGCCTAAAACGTCAGCCGCTCGGAACGGCACGCCGGTTGCTAGCACGTGCCGGTCCGGTGGAATTCTTTGAACAATTCAACCGACATGGTGTTTGATCTATGATGAAGACGACTAGAAAAACGAAGACTGCGACAACTCCTAACGGCGCGGCGCCAAAAATTGAAGCTGCCAAGCCAACTCCGCTGCCCGTCGCCGCACAGCCCCCCAAGGCCGGCCCGGCACGTTCGGCCGCCCCGCGCGTATCCCTTGAATTAGTGAAGCCTGACGCCAAGCAGGTGTGCGTCGCAGGCTCATTTAATGGTTGGAAACCCGAAACCACGCCGCTGGTCCAGGTCGGCAACGGCCACTGGGTCGGCAACCTCGCCGTCAACCCCGGCCGCTATGAATACCTTTTTGTCGTGGACGGCCAATGGTTGCCCGATCCCAACGCCAAGGAAACAGTGCAGAATCCCTTTGGGGGCAGGAACTCGGTCCTGATGGTTTCCGAGTAGGGCTTTTGTGCGCAGCCGCCGACGCGCGCGTCCGTGCCGCTCCGGGAGTAGCGGGCACGTGGCTGCCGCGTCGGCGGCGGAGCGCGCACTTCAGTCCGCAGCGATGCCCCACAGCTAAAGCGGGCCGCAACCTTCCGGACCACCTTCCGTTCGCATGTTGCTGCGGACTGAAGCTGAAGTCCGCGCTCCGCCCGCTCCGCCGGTTTGCGTTGCTTTTTCCCGGGCTTCGCGTTGAATCCCCGGCCATGCCGCAGACGCTCACCCTGGGCCACTCGCCCGACCCTGATGACGCCTTCATGTTTTATGGATTGGCGCGCGACCTTATTCCCACCGGCGAGTTTAAGTTTCAGCACATCCTCCAGGATATCCAAACCCTCAATGAGCGGGCCACCCGCGGCGAGCTGGACATCACCGCTATCAGCATCCATGCCTACGCCTATGTGAGCGAGCGCTACGCGTTGCTGCCCAGCGGCGCCAGCATGGGCGACGGCTACGGCCCTATGCTGGTCGCCCCGCGAAAACTCTCGCGCGCGGACCTCGCCCGCTGCCGCATCGCCGTTCCCGGCACCATGACCAGCGCCTTCCTCGCGTTGCAATTGTGGCTCGAGCAGCCCGCGCGCGACCTCCATTATGTCGTGGTCCCTTTTGATCAGATTTTTCAGGCCGTCCGCCATGGCCAGGCCGACGCCGGGTTAATCATCCATGAAGGGCAGTTAACATGGCAAAAAGAGGGTTTGCAGCTTTGCCAGGACCTCGGCGCCTGGTGGGGCATGGAGAATGACGGGCTGCCGCTGCCCTTGGGCGGCAACGTCATCCATAAACGCATCCCCCACGCCGAGCGCAAAACCATTTCCAACCTCCTCACCGCGAGCATTCAGTTTAGCCTCGACCACCGCCCCGAAGCCGTCGCGCACGCACTCCAATACGCGCGCGATATGGGCCGCGACCTCGCCGACCGCTTTGTCGGCATGTACGTCAATCATTGGACGCTCGATTATGGCGAGCGCGGCCGCGAGGCTATCCGCCGCTTCCTCGGCCAGGGTTTCGAGCGGGGGCTGTTAGCCCACCGGCAGGAGCTGGAATTCGTGACCAATTCATGAACGCCGGGGGTGGGGATGGAAGCCGGAACCGCGCGCGGGGCGGGGTGTGGCGCGGGGGGGAAGTTAGCATGTGCGCCTCTCGTGCCGCGCTTAGTCCTTGGTAATAGCACGTTCAGGGGTAATCGACGCGCGGCACCCGGCGCACCTGGCAATCTAACCTCAATCCTAATCCCAATCCTAATCTCTCCGTGATCCTGTGCT
>DASYXT010000056.1:0-2995 GCA_035934555.1 Verrucomicrobiia bacterium
ATACACTGGTGGTTCGGCAAGACCGAGGCTATCGACCAGAACCGCCGGGTCTCCATGCACGAAGCCATACAGGTTGGCACCTCCTCTCTCGGCCATGGGGTCCCGGCTCAACCACCTTCCCGTGCTGGCATTGTAATACCGGTACCCGTAATACACCAAGTCGCTCTCATCATCCCGGTACTTGGTCGAGAACCGGATAAGGTTGCCCCTGGCCATGGGGCCCGTTGCCCGGATGAGTTCTCCGAAGGGGCCTAAGTTGGTAACCGTTCACGGGTTCCCCGGCCACAAGGAGATAGCTTTCTCACCCTGTTGTGGGAAAGAGCCGGAAAACAGCCAAAGGAGAGTAGCCAGGATTTGAAGCTGCCGTCATGATGAATCGAGGACCAGAGAGGGGACTTTGGATTCTTTGAAATAGGCGCTGATGGCCTGATAGATCCACTGGAAGGATGAGCGTTTGTGCAAGGCACAAGTGGCCATGACGGTCCAAAGTCGCTCACAGATCTGGCGTCCGCGCAGACTGCGCGTTCCCTGGGTAATGTGGCGGTCGATCACCACGAAGCGCATGGCCTGCTCGGCCACATTGTTGGTGGGCTCGATGGCCGGAGTCGTAATGAACTGGAAGTAGGCATCGCCGTGGTGGTAGAAACGCTCGGCCATGTTATAGATCAAGCGGTGATGCGGACCGCCTGAGGAGGGAATGGCCGCCTTCCAGATCTGGCCTTGGACTTGTTGCAGTTGGGCTTCAAAAGCGCCGGCGCTCAGTTGCTCCTTGTGGTGGAGGGTCCAGAACAGGGCTTGGATTCCGGCCAGCAGTTGCCTTCCGTAGCGTTGGACTTGGGGAGCGGGAAACTCACAGAGGTATTTGACGTCTCGGATCAGGTGCGCCAGGCAGAACTGCACCGGCACGGAACATTGGCGGGCGTATTTGCGGTAGGCGGCGTAGTAGTCGCAGCCCAGAATCCCTTTGAAATCCTGGCCCAGCATCCGGATCAAGACCTCGGTGCCGCGAGAAGGGTCGATGGTGAAGAGGACAAAACTGGCGGCCCGGAAACACCAGGTCCAGTAACGCTGGCCATTGTCTTTGTGCCCGGTTTCATCGGTGTTGAGGCAGGATTGCTGGGGCAACAGTTCGATCAGCTCTTCATAGGGCCCGGCGAAGGCCTGACTGGCTTTGTGGAGGAGTTTGGCCACATACCCCCGCGAGACTTTGATGCCGACCACGTCCTGGAAAAAGTCGCGAATGCCGCTGTGGGAAGCATGGATTTTGCCCTTGAGGTAAACGGCCAAGCTGGTCAACCGCGGCCCGAAGAGGCCCGCTTTGAGGACGTGCTCGGGCAAGGGTGCCTGATGATAAGAGCCGCAGTCCTGGCACCAAATGCTGTAAGCGGTGTACTGGACAATCCGGAAAGGGTCTTCGACCAACTCGACCTGTTGGAGGATGCGTTGATGCTCTGGTCCCTCTGCCGGGGTAATCCGGTGGGAGGGATCGACCGGACATTGCTTGAGGCGCAAAGGGATTCGTTCATTGATTTGCTCTGGAGCAAAGGCCGGCCGCTGGTGTTTGGGGTGACCCTTTTGGGCGCCGATACGTCGTTTGGACTTTTTCTTGCCCCGGTCCTTGGGTTTGACGATATCGCTGGAGGGTGGTTTGGAGGAGTTACCCGAATGCTTGCGAGCCGCCGCCACTTGACTCGATAAGCGGGCGTTTTGGGCTTGGAGTTCGGCGACTTGGGCTTTGAGGCGCGCATTGTCCTGGCGCAGTTGAGCGTTTTCGGCCTCCAATTGGCGCCATTGTTTTTTGCCGGTGAACCAGCCCATGGCTATGTTTGGCAAAGCAAGGACCGGAAATCCTCGCGCAACGGGCGCAGCCAAATCGTTTTGATGGGGGCGGCTTGCTGGTGGGTGCAATCGTTGCGGCCTCGTCCCAGGGTCTGACCGACGCAACGCCAATTAGCCGCCGCATAGGCTGTCCCGGCAAATCGCCGGTGTTCCACAAACGTTTCGACCAGCGCCACATCATGACCGTAGACTCTTTGCCAATCCCCCGGAAGCTGGCGCACGGCCCTGCCCAATAGATACGAAGCCAGGCACTGGATTTGAACCCAGGGAAGAATGACAAACCGCTCATTGTTGACCACCCACCGAAGGTTCTGCTGCCGAGCCTGAGCTGACCAACCAATGAACTGATCGCGTGCCCCGATTTTCCAGGCGGCTGGACCAAAGCTCAGGCACCCAATCGGACGATCTTGGAAGTAAGCGGTATATTTGAGTTGTGCTCCCGTGGCCTGTTGATAACCCAGGTAGTGATAGGTTCCCACCAGTCCTCGATACAGGGCCAACTGCTTTGCATTCTGGACCAGCTCCAGCCCAAGCTGGCTCCGGAACTCTCCCAGCTTGCCCCTCAAGGGGGGGTGATCCGGTAGATCGGGTGTCGAGGTTCGATTGCGATAACCGACTCGTCGGGCCGCACGGAGCCTCGGAGGCAGCTCGATGAGCCCGCGCACTTCCAGTCGACGGAGCAGCTCGCGGCAGGCAATCTGACGAAAACGCCCATTGGCTTGCCGCCAGTCCCAAATCTCACAAAGGCGGTTGGAAATATGGCTGCGCCCCTGGGCTCCCTCTTGCTCAATCAATTGTCGGATGAGCAACAGGTCGGCTTCCCGAATAACCCGGCGCCTTATCACTAGATCCTGGTCCACGGCCACCCACCCTAGCGAGAGCCGGCCGGTGACGCCAGCAAAATCTTAGGCCTGCTCAGATCATGCGCTCAACCGATGACTCGAAACCCGTGAACGGTTACTTCGCCGCAGTGGGGCTACTTCGCCAGCCCGTTCGGGTTCCAGCCCGATTATCAAAGCAAGCCGTGGGGCGACTACTTCTACCCCACCAGCGGCGGCAATCTCAGCCGCCTCATCGATGCAGGCAGCCAGTCCGCCTCCGCCGTGGGCCTGGCTCAGCATACGACCGTAACCACTCAGGATAAGGACACGGGAAC